>NZ_JBFUIM010000004.1:0-434654 GCF_056401875.1 Roseateles sp. P4_D2
CTCGAGCTCACGCAGCCGCACGGCCTCGCTGACCTGCWGGCCGCCGTACTTGGCCCGCCACTTGTAGAAGGTGGCCTCGCTGAAGCCTTCCTTGCGGCACAGCTCCTTGATGCCCATCCCGGCTGTGGCCTGGTTCAAGAAGCCAATGATCTGCTGCTCGCTGTACTTGCTGGTTCTCATATCCGTCATTCTCCAAAAGGACGGACTCACTCTCGTTTAGATTGGTACGGCGGGGAGGGAGCAGGTCAGAAACCCTGGCTGCCGTGATGCCGGGGCGTCCACTCATCTTTGACCTTTGCCTTGACCTCTTCAACCGTTCCGACGATTGGGAAGACGGTGACCTTTGGACTGACGGCGAGGTACTCCAGTTTCTGGATACGGTGGGTCACCACGTCAAGAACGCAGTGATGGTCACCGTCTCGATTTCCTTTGGCTACTCCGGTACGGCCGAAGACTCTCGGCATTTGGCGGAGCTCGTAGTTCCTCGAATTTTGGAAATGCGGAGCTGACTGCTCAAAGAAAAGCCTGCGGCCAACAGCCTTGATCCTTCGGAGCGGCTCAGCAGTCGGTGGCGCGACTCCTACTGCTTGGAGCCGTGTGAGCGTCGGCTTAGAAGCGCCTTCAAGCGCACATTGAGAACGGTGCGCACATGCTTCATGACCTCATCGAAGTCGCCACTCTTCGGCGGGGCCTTCACACCCGGAACAAACATGTCGCAGACGTGAGCCGTAGCCTCTTTCAAGTAAATCGGCGACGCCGTGACGCAAGCGACCAGTCGCGCATAAACCTCGCAAGTTCTCCACACCGATCCTCATCGACCAGTCAACATTGATTTGGGTACGGTGGCGTTCACGGTCGCTGGGCGCGGGCATGCAGGGCTATGGCGAGGGCAGCCGAACGAGATTCACCGTGACTGGGTGACCAAAATGCTGCGTGCCAACGGCTTCCGGACGGCGCTGGTGCCGGCGGTCGAGCGCGAAGACGGTGTTCTGGAAGGCCAGTGGCCAGACTTCATAGAGGAGTCCTTGCGGCGCAGGCGACTCCAGCTGCGTGATAGCGCGGCGCGCGGCATGCGTCGCTCGCTCGGTGCGCACGCGCCTCAACGCGATGGCATTACGGGTACTTCTACGAAGCCGCCAAGAAAAAAGCACCTGGCATTACTGCAAGGTGCTTGAGACTTTTGGTGCGCCCGGTTGGGATCGAACCAACAACCCCTGCCTTCGGAGGGCAGTACTCTATCCATTGAGCTACGGGCGCGAAGCCGTGCATTCTAGCAGCGGGGTACCAGGGCCCCGGGGCAGTGTCGGGGCCTGCCTATAATTCGGCGGTTTTTCGTGTCGCGCACCCAGCCCGGCATGAAGCGAGACCCGACCGACGAAGATCGACAAGAGGAATTCATGAGCGCCAGCCACGATCACGACCACGACGACGCCCACACCGGGCCGATCAAGACCCCCAAGCAGCTCGCCTGGGCCGTGCTGTTCGCCTTCGTGGTGCCGGTCATCGTCATCATCCTGCTGGCCAATTACGTCACCACCGACACCAAGCCGGCGGCCGGCACGGCTGCCTTCGAGGCCCAGGCCATTGCCGCGCGCATTGCGCCGGTCGCTCACGTCGAGGTCAAGGACGTCAACGACGCCGCCACCATGAAGACGGGCGAGCAGGTCTTCCAGGCCCAGTGCTCGGCCTGCCACGCCACCGGCGCCGCCGGCGCACCCAAGCTGGGCGACGCCTCGGCCTGGGGCCCGCGCATCAAGAGTGGCTTCGACACGCTGGTGCATTCGGCGCTCAAGGGCAAGGGCAATATGGGCCCGCAGGGCGGCGGCGATTTCAGCGACTTCGAAGTCTCCCGTGCCGTCGTCTACATGGCCAACCAGGGTGGCGCCAAGTTCGACGAGCCCAAGATGGCCGCGCCGGCTGCTTCGGCCGCGCAGTAAAGCTTCGGCTTGAATCCCGCCAAGGGCTGCTTCGGCAGCCCTCGTCGTTTCTGGCTCAGGCGCCAGGGCGGCGCACGAAGCCGAAGCGCTCCGGCAACTCGCCCGACAGGAACTCCTGTGGCGTCCAGCGGCCCTGCTCGACGGCGTCGGCCGCCGGACCCATGTCGGCCGTGTGCACCAGGCCCAGGCCGAGGTTGGTGAGCAGGTAGAGCCGCCCGGCTTCGTCCAGCCAGCTGGACTCCACGGCGGCTTCGATGCCGGTGTGGCTCAGCACGCGGCCATCGGGCTGCAGCCGCCAGATCCACGGCGTTGACTCCAGCTCCACATAGACCCGCTGCGGCCCGTTCTGGAAGAACCAGCAGCCAGCCGCGTCGGCCGCGTAGTTGCGCTCGATGAAGGCACGCAGCTTGTCGTGGTTGATGCGGCTGCCTTTGACCTCGGGGAAGGGGCCGGCGTGCTGGATGCGTTCGTCGCGCATATACCAATCACCACGGGCGTCCAGCGCCAGCCAGCCGTAGCAGTGCGGGACGTTGGGCCACTTCTTGAGGGCCGCTTCGACGATGGGGTCCATGCAAGACCTCCTTCAGCGTTGCTTCCAGAGCCAGTCGCAGACCTGCTCCGGCATGGTCAGCAGATGGCCCGGCAGGCGGCCGGCGGGGAAGCCGACATGGCCGCCGTGGCCAGGCTGCCAGAGTGTCACATGGGCACCCACCTCGGCGGCGTGTGGCAGGCTGCCCCCGGGCACGAAAGGGTCGTTGCGGGCGTTCAGCACCAGGGCCGGGATGCGGATGCGGTGCAGGTGCGGTTTGGCGGCCGCGCGGGTCCAGTAGTCCTCGGTGTTCCTGAAGCCGTGCAGCGGCGCGGTGAACAGGTTGTCGAACTCGTAGATGGTCGACGCGCGCTTGAGCCGCTCGCCATCGAACAGGCCCGGATGCTGCTGCAGCTTGCGCAGGGCCTTGGGAATCATGGTGCGCAGGAAGCGGCGCGCATAGACCTGCCTGTTGAAGCCGCGATCGATGGCCGCGCCAGCGGCGGCGAGGTCGATGGGCGAGCAGATCGAGCAGACCGCCTGGGCGACCTGGGCGGCGCTGTGGCCGGCCTCCTCGGCCCAGCGCATCAGTGCATTGCCGCCCAGGGACACGCCCGCGACGAGGAGCTTGCTGCCATGGTGCTCGCGCAGGCGTTGCAGGATCCAGCCGATCTCCTCGAAGTCGCCCGAGTGGTAGGCGCGCGGGCCGCGGTTCAGTTCACCCGAGCAGCCGCGGAAGTGGGGCAGGGCCATGGCCCAACCGCGTGCGCGGGCGACGCTGGCGAAGGCGACGCTGGAGTGGCTGGTGCGGTCGCCCTCCAGGCCGTGGAACAACACCAGCAGCGGCGTCTCCGGCGGGCGCCCAAGTCGGTCGCCGGGCCGCTCCCAAGACCGACTTGGCCCCCCCGGGGGGCCGGACGCGTACTCGCGTGCGGGCGGCTCACCACCAGCCAGGAAGTCGACATCGATGAAGTCGCCGTCCGGTGTGTCCCAGCGCTCGCGCGTCCAGTTCGGCGGCGGGCCGTCGTGTTGGCGGCTGAAGAGGGCGGGCCAGATGGTCTGGGCGTGGCCGCCGGGCAGCCAGCGGGGGGCGCGGTACTGCATGCGCCGACTCCTAGTGAAGCGTGCCGGCGTCGGCGACGAGCTCCTGGACATCGCCCGCATTGCCGGGGCTGGCGTGGTGCAGCACCAGGCGCCAGCCGAGCGCCGTCTTCAGATAGACATTGGTCGCGATGACCCAAGCCTGCTGGGCCTCGCCATGCAACTGCACGCGCTCCAGCACATGGTGGATGGCGCAATCGCCGCTGTGCAGGCGGCGCACGCGCTCGGGGTGGACGCTGACCGCGCCGCGCTGGAACACCGCTTCGAAGGCCGCGCGAATGGCAGGCAGGCCGACGATGCGCGGGCCGCCCGGGTGGACGCAGGCCACTTCCTCGTCATCGGCCCACAGGGCCATCAGGTGATCCAGGTCGGCGTGCTGCAGCGCCTCGTAGAACTGGGCCTCGGTGTCGTCGGGCGAGGCAAGCAGGGCGGCGGTCTGGGCGGCGGAGCGGGGCATGGCGCGATTGTAGGAAGTCGGACGGCGCTACATTGACCCCGCCCCAACCGCTGCCTGATCCCAACCGATGTTTTCGCTGAAAGCCGTTGCGTCCCTGTTCCTTTGTCTGTTGCTGGTGGCCTGCGGTGGCGGTGGCGGTGATGCCGCGCCAGCGCCCGGGCCGGTCACCGTGCCCCCCCTCGGGGCCCAATGCCTGAGCGGCTCCGTCGCGCGCCTGGCTCTGCCCGCCGCAGCCGGTGCGGGGCACAACCAGGAGCTGGCGGTGCTGGCCTGCCCCGGCTCGCGGCTGGACACGGTGCAGTGGCGCCAGACCGATGGCGCCGCGCAGGCCCTCGGTTCGGCGCGTTCGCAGGCCCTCAGCGTCGCACCGGCTGCGGCGGGCCGTTTCACGTTCAGTGTGGACTTCACCGACGCCAAGGGGGCGAGCTACAGCGGCCAAGCCGAGCTCAACGCCACGGCACCCGACGCGACGCCGATGGTGATCCGCGGCGAACCGTCGGTGTGGGCGGGCGGCCAGACGTCGTTGCGCGCCTGGGTCGAGGGGCTGGCCGTGGCCGACTACCCGCTGGCGCGCGTGCGCTGGAGCCGCGTCGACGGCCCGGACGTGAACCTGGGCGATGCAAGCCAATGGCGCGTCATCTTTACCGCGCCTGCGGTGGCCGAAGACAGCCTGCTGCGCCTGCGCGCCGAGGCCACGCTGGCCGATGGGCGCAGCCTCAGCCAGGATTTCAGCCTGCTCGTGCAGGCCTCACCGCCCGCCGTGGCGTCGCCGCTTTTCGGCGCTGGCAACCTGTCCTCGCGCGCCTACCCCTATGTGGCAGGCGGCGCACACGCGGCCGAATTGCGCGACTGCATCTACACGCCGGCCCTGACCAATGCCACGCTCTGCACGCTGGGCCGCCTGCCGCTGCTCGGCACCGAGACGCGCGGCGAGCTGCCCACCGTGGAGCAGGTGATGGCCCGCGTGCTGGTGTCCAACGACTGGATGGGCCAGCGCTTCGAGGCCTTCCTGCGCGAGCAGGACGTGAATGGCGACTTCCGCCGCTTGCTCAACGCCACCACGGCCATCGTCATCGGCGGCCGGGTGCGGCCGGCCTTCTACTGGAGCGCCACCGGCGCCATCTATCTCGATGCCGACTACCTCTGGCAGACGCCTGCCGAGCGCGACAGCGTCAGCGAAGCGCCCGACCCGCGCAGTGACTATGGGCTAGACCTCGCCTACGCGATGCTGTGGCGCTATGTGCAGGGCAATCAGTCGGCCGGTGGGCGCCCGTCCGTGCTGGCGCGCGGCTCACGCGACAGCGCCGCGCTGATCCCGGCACTCGGCCGCCTGCTGTACCACGAGCTGACGCACGCCAACGACTTCCTGCCGCCCCGCGTGCACCTGCTGCTCAACAGCGGCTTGCGCGTCTACGAGGCCATTCCCGCCAACACTGCGTCCGAACAGCTGCGCACGCAACTGCCGTTCTATTCACAGGAGATGGTCGACCTGGGCCGCGTGCAGTTCTTCGGCGTGGCGTCCACGGCGGTGCAGCGCGCCTACCAGCCGGCCGACATCGTGCGTTTCTTCAGCAGCGACCGCGTCACCGACGACTACAGCTATTCCTGGCCCAGCGGCCAGAGCGTGCCGCGCGAGGATGCGGCGATGCTGGCCGAGGAGGCGCTGATGCAGCTGCGCCACGGCGTGCTGCGCGATGTCGCGGTGACGCCGCAATTCCTGAGCGGATCAAGCGCCGACCAGCCCGTGAGCTGGGGCCAGCGCGGCCGCGTGGGTGATGCCGCCATCAAATCGCGCGTGGCGTTGGTGCTGTCGCAGACCATGCCCTGGCTGCCCGCCGGCTTCACCGACGGCCTGGCTGCGCCGGTTCAGTTGCGCGCCGGGCTGACCTGGGGTCAGAACCTCGACCAGGGTGCGCTGGCTGTTGGGATGGTGAAGCCGCTGTCGGCGACGGAACGCGCGCTGGAGGCTGATCTGGACACCCAGCGGCGCGGCAGCCGCAGGGCCGCCGCGCTGATGCGCTAGTTCATGCGGGCCGAGCGCCGGGCCGCTCCCTAGCCGGCCCGTTCAAGCGATGTGCTTGCGGCTCGATGCCGCAAGCATCGTTGTCCCCTCGGGGGCTGAGGCCGGACACGGTGCGCCCGGTGGGCGCGCTGTGCCTGCCGAAGCGCTGCGGCCTCTGGCCGCGGCGCGGTCCCGCCCAAGGTACTCCTTGGGCGAGGGGCTCAGTGGTGGCCGCCCACCACCTCCCCGGCCTTTAGCTTGTAGGCCGTGCCGCAGTAAGGGCACTGGCCCTGGCCACCATGGGTCAGGTCGATGAAGACCTTGGGATGCGCGCTCCACAGCGGCATCTTGGGGTTGGGGCAGAAGACCGTGCCGTTGTCGTTGCAGTCCTTGGCGGTCACTTCGACAGTGGCGGCGGGCGTGGTGGTGGTGCTCATGTTGTTTGCTCTCAGACCGCGGTCAGCCACTCGGCGTACTTGGGGTTGCGGCCGTTGACGATGTCGAAGAAGGCCGACTGGATCTTTTCGGTGATGGGACCCCGCGACCCCGAACCAATCTCGACACGGTCCAGCTCACGGATGGGCGTCACTTCAGCGGCGGTGCCGGTGAAGAAGGCCTCGTCGCAGATATAGACCTCGTCGCGGGTGATGCGCTTCTCGACCAGCTTGAGGCCCAGGTCCTGGCAGATCGCGAAGATGGTGTTGCGGGTGATGCCGTTGAGCGCGCCGGCCGACAGGTCGGGCGTGTAGACGACGCCGCCCTTGATGACGAACAGGTTCTCGCCGGCGCCTTCGGACACGAAACCGGAGGCGTCCAGCAGCAGGGCCTCGTCGTAGCCGTCGTCGGTGGCTTCCATGTTGGCCAGGATGGAGTTGGTGTAGTTGGACACCGTCTTGGCCTGCGTCATCGTGATGTTGACGTGGTGGCGCGTGTAGGAGCTGGTCTTGACGCGGATGCCGCGCTTCATGCCTTCCTCGCCGAGGTAGGCGCCCCAGCTCCAGGCGGCCACCATCAGGTGCACCTGGTTGCCCTTGGGGCTGACGCCCAGCTTCTCGGAGCCGATCCAGATCAGCGGGCGGATGTAGGCGCTCTTCAGGCCGTTGGCCTTGACCACCTCGCGCTGGGCCTCGTTGACCTGCTCCATCGAGAAGGGGATCTTCATGCGCAGGATCTTGCCGCTGTTGAACAGGCGCTGGGTGTGCTCCTGCAGGCGGAAGATGGCGGTGCCGTTGACCGTGTCATAGGCGCGCACGCCCTCGAAGGCGCCGCAGCCGTAATGCAGGGTGTGGGTCAGCACGTGGATCTTGGCGTCGCGCCAGTCGACGAGCTCGCCGTCCATCCAGATCTTGCCGTCGCGGTCATGCAGGGGGGCGGGAACCATCGTTACTCCAGTGCGTGCGGGGTGAAAGCGGGCGATTTTACGAAGCTTGGGCTGCGCGGATCAGCCGCCACTCGACGAGCTTGCCTTTCACCAGCTTGACTTCGACGGCGTCGCCACCCGCGTCACGCCAGACAAAGGTCTCCGGCGCCTGCTTTTGCCCCAAGCTGCCGGCCAGGCCGATCAGGTCCACCAGCTTCATGCCGGCGTGCAGTTTGCTGTTCAGCATGACAGCATTGGCCACCGAGCCCAGCGGGGCCGCGCCGGCCACCTTCATGACCCGCATCAGCCGCGAGATCTGCAACAGCAGCCAGAAGACGATGCCCGTCGTCGCGAAGATGACGCCCTGCCAGCCGAGCAGCGCACCGCCACCAATGAGGGCCACCAGCGCCAGGCCAACACCGATCCACGGATTCATGCTTGCGGGTCCTTCAGCCCATCGTCGCGTTGCCAGGCATAGGCGCGCTCGACCTTGGCCACGCGCAGCGTGTAGTGCTGGTACCAATCGCTGCGGCCGGTGTCGCGCGCGATCTTGTGCTCGGCGTTGCGGCGCCAGGCGGCAATGTCCTCGGGGCTGCGCCAGTAGGAGACCGTGATGCCCAGGCCATCCTCGCCGCGGGTGCTCTCCACGCCCAGATAACCCGGCTGCTCGGAAGCCAGGGCCGCCATGCGGTCAGCCATGTCGCCATAGCCGCCGTCAACGGGCGTGCGCTGGCTGGTGAAGATGACGGCGTAGTAGGGGGGCTCGGGCAGTGCGCTCATGGCGCACATCCTGCCACGCCGTCAGGCCGCTAGCGGCAGGCGGGTCACCTCGACGCTGTCGGCCGAGCGTTGCGTCGGCCCATGGTAGACAGCCTCGATGTTGTTGCCGTCGGGGTCCAGCACGAAGGCGGCGTAATAGCCCGGGTGGTAATGGCGCGGCCCCGGGGTGCCGTGATCGCGGCCGCCGGCGGACAGCGTCATCGCATGGAAGCGCCGGACCTCATCCTCGCTGTGGGCCTGGAAGGCCAGATGCACATGTGACACGCGGCCATCGGCCTTGTCGACGTAGAACTCGTCGGCGTAGAAGCAGCCCTCTGCTTCGCCGAAGGCCTCGAGCCGCCCGATGGCGTCCAGCGCCGCACGGTAGAAGCGCCGGCTGGCCGCCAGGTCGCTCACGCGCAGATGCACGTGGTCGAGCAGGCGGCCGCAGTGCTCCATATTCGTCCTACTTGGTTACTTTGAGCAGCACGCAGCGCACCCACTGGCCAGACTCCAGCGCGTCCTTGTGGCCGTTCAGGAACTGTTCGGCCGTCGAGTTGCGCGCGGTGAAGCACATGCCGTGCAGGATGCCCATGCGTGGCACGGGCCGCGACCATTTGCGCTCGACGACGCCGTTGAACCAGGACACCTGCTCATCGTCGCTGTCCACGTCGGCGCGGCCCAGCAGCAGCACGACCTCGTATTTGTCCTCGGTCAGCGGCTCCGCGGCGCTGGTCAGCACCTGCAGGCCGCCGTCGCTCATGTTCAGCACCAGGCCGGCCGGCCCCTGGCTGAACTGCACCGGCTTGAAGACCCAACCGGGCAGGGAGTCGGCATCGTGCTGGGCGGCCAGGAAATCGGTGCGGGCGTGCTGCCTGAGATTGGCGGGATCTGACATGAACGGGGTCCTCCGGTGCGAGGCCCCGATCCTAAGCAGACTTTGGCGTGGCGTGCACCATGGAAACCTGTTGTCTCAGTTTCAAATGAGCCCGCGCAAGACCTCGATGGCCTGCTCCACCCGCTCGACAGCATGGATGGTCAGCCCCTCGATGGCCTTCTTGGGTGCATTCGCCTTGGGCACGACGGCGACGCTGAAGCCCAGCTTGGCGGCTTCCTTCAGGCGCTCCTGGCCGCGCGGCGCGGGGCGAACCTCGCCGGCCAGGCCGACCTCGCCAAAGGCGATGAAGCCACGCGGCAGGGCCTTGCCGCGCAGCGAACTCTGGATGGCCAGCAGCACGGCCAGGTCGGCCGCCGGCTCGCTGATGCGCACGCCGCCGACCGCGTTGACGAACACGTCCTGGTCGCCCGTGGCCACGCCCGCATGCCGGTGCAGCACGGCCAGCAGCATCGCGAGGCGGTCGCGGTCCAGGCCGACGGACAGGCGCCGCGGGCTGACGCCGCCGCTGTCCACCAGCGCCTGCAGCTCGACCAGCAGCGGCCGCGTGCCCTCCAGCGTGACGAGCACGCAGCTGCCCGGCACGGGCTCGGCGTGGGTGGACAGGAAGATGGCGCTCGGGTTGGTGACGCCCTTGAGCCCCTTCTCCGTCATCGCGAACACGCCGATCTCGTTGACCGCGCCGAAGCGGTTCTTGATGGCGCGCACCAGGCGGAAGCTGCTGTGCGTGTCGCCCTCGAAATACAGCACCGTGTCGACGATGTGCTCCAGCACACGCGGGCCGGCCAGCGCACCTTCCTTGGTCACATGACCCACCAGCACGATGGCACAGCCGCGCGCCTTGGCCGTGCGTGTGAGCTGGGCCGCGCACTCGCGCACCTGGGCGACCGAACCGGGCGCGGACGAGAGTTGCTCGGAGTAGAGCGTCTGGATGGAGTCGATGACGCAGAAGTCGGGCTCCTCGACGTCGATGGTGGCGAGGATCCGCTCCAGGCTGATCTCGGCCAGCACGCGCACCTTGGCGCCCGACAGGCCCAGGCGCCGCGAGCGCATCGCGACCTGGGCGCCGCTTTCCTCGCCGGTCACGTACAGGACTTTCACGGTTTGCGACAACGACTCAACCGCCTGCAGCAGCAGCGTCGACTTGCCGATGCCCGGATCGCCGCCGATCAGCACGACGCCGCCGGCGACGATGCCTCCGCCCAGCACCCGGTCCAGTTCCTCCTGGCCCGTGGGCGTGCGCTCGAAGTCGCTGGCCTCGATCTCGGAGAGCGTGGCCACCGGCTGGCTCTTGGCCAGCGACTGGTAGCGGTTCTTGACGCCGCCGGTGGGCTCGGCGATGCCCTCGGTCAGCGTGTTCCAGGCGCCGCAGTGCGGGCATTTGCCCAGCCATTTGGCGTTGGTGCCGCCGCATTCGGTGCAGGTGTAGATGCTCTTGCTTGTCGCCATCAGCGCATTGTCTTAGGGTCTGCTGACACGGTGGCAATGGGCCGCGTTGTGACCAGAAGGGTCGCGAGCAAGGCGCAAAGCGGAGCCGGGTTGGGCACCCGGCGAGCATTTGCAACGCCGCGCGCGGCCTTTCTGGTCACAACCCTTCGGGAAGACCGGCAGCCAGGGGCCACTCGGCGTTGCACCGCTTGCCCGCACATGAGTGCGGGCGGCTCGTTGCGCCTTGATTGGCCCCTGGCTGCCGGCCTTCGCGGCCCATTGCCGCCGTGTCAGCAGACCCTGGGGCGCACCCAGGCTGTCAGCAGCAGTGCCGCGGCCAGCGCGCAGCCGGCCGAGAAGCCGAAGGCGACGGTGGCCGACAGGCCTTCCCACAGCCAGCCGAACAGCAGCGAGGCCGGCAGCAGCATGGCGCCCATGACGAGGTTGAGCCAGCCGAAGGCGGTGCCGCGCTGTTCGGCCGGCGCCAGGTCGGCCAGCAGCGCGCGCTCGACGCCCTCCGTCGCGGCCATGAAGATGCCGTAGAGGCCGAACAGCAGGTACAGCCGCCAGCCCGGCGCGGCCCACGCCGCCATGCCGATGTAGAAGGCGGCATAGGCGACATAGCCGGCCACCAGCAGGTGAACGCGGCCGACGCGGTCCGACAACCCGCCCAGCGGCACCGCGAACAGCGCCGCGACGCCCGACACCGCGGCCCACAGCAACGGCACCTGGGCCTCGGCCACGCCGAGCTCCTTGGCGCGCAGCAGCAGGAACATGTTGCTGGAGTTGCCCAGCGTGAACAGCGAGACGACGACGAGGTAGCGCCGCAGCGGCCGGGGCAGGCCAGCCAGCCTCCAGCTGAAGCGCGGTGGCGCGGTGGCCGGTGGCGGGCCTTCCCGCACCGCCAGCGTCAGCCCCAGGCAGAGCAGGCCGGGAATGATGGCCCACAGGAAGACCTGGCCCAGCGGCACGCCCGCACGCAGCAGCGCCCAGGCCAGCAGCGGCCCGATGACGGCGCCGGCGTTGTCCATGGCGCGGTGCAGGCCGAAGGCCAGGCCGCGCTGGCCCGGCTCGATGTTGGCAGCCAGCAGCGCGTCGCGCGGCGCGGCGCGCACGGCCTTGGCGATACGGTCGGTCAGGCGCAGGGCTAGCAGCATGGGCCAGCCGGTCACGAAGGCGATCAGCGGCCGTGCGATGCCGGCCAGGCCGTAGCCGGCGATGACCCAGGGTTTGCTGCGCCCGCTGCGGTCCACCATGACGCCGGCCCAGAGCTTGAGCAGGCTGGCCAGCGCCTCGGCCAGGCCCTCGATGAGGCCCAGCACCCGCGGGCCGGCCATCAGCACGCCGCTCAGATACAAGGGTACGAGGGGGTAGACCAGCTCGCTGGCGCTGTCGTTGACGAGGCTGATCAGGCCGAGCAGCCAGACGCTGCGCGGCAGCGAGAAAAGGGCCCTGAGCATCGGGGCATGTTATGTCCTGGGTGCCAGACCGCCCGAGCGCAGCGAGTAGCTCTGGCATCCACTGAGCAGGGGCGTGGGACACTCGGCGCCTTGCAGTTTCTCGATGGAGCCGGTCATGGAGTTTTCGGTCTGGTTGGCCTTTTTTGCCGCATCCTGGGCGATCAGCCTGTCCCCCGGCGCAGGTGCTGTCGCGGCGATGAGCGCCGGCCTGTCGCATGGCTTCAGGCGCGGCTATTTCATGACCTTCGGCCTCATCCTGGGCATCCTGACCCAGGTCGTCCTCGTCGGCGCCGGCCTGGGCGCGCTGATCGCGGCCTCGTCGCTGGGTTTTGCCCTCGTCAAATGGGCTGGCGTGGCCTACCTGGTCTGGCTGGGTGTGCAGCAATGGCGTGCACCGGCCAAGCCCATGGTGGCGGCGGATGACGGCGCCGTGCTGGCCACGCGCCGCCAGCTGGTGCTGCGCGGCTGGGGCATCAATGCCGTCAACCCCAAGGGCACGGTCTTCCTGCTGGCCGTCGTGCCGCAGTTCCTCGACCTGCATGCCGCGTTGGCGCCGCAATACCTCGTCATCGGCTGCACGCTGGCCTTCACCGACCTGGTCGTCATGGCCGGCTACACCGTGCTGGCCGCGCGGGTGCTGGCGGCGCTGAAGAGCGAGAGCCACATCAAGGTGCTCAACCGCGTCTTTGGCTCGCTGTTCGTCGCGGCCGGTGCGCTGCTCGCGACCTTCAAGCGCGCGGCCTGATGGCGGCGGGAGACAAGCCCGGCCGCCTGCCCACCTGGTTCCTCTTCCTGGCCCCGGTCGCGATCTGGGCCAGCACCTGGCACGTCATCCTGTACCAGCTCGCGTCGACTGTGCCGGCGCTGACGTCGGTGGGCTGGCGCTTCGCGCTGTCGGCGCTGATGCTCGCCGGGCTGGCGCGCTGGCAGGGCACGTCGCTGAAGCTGCCGCGTTATGCCCACGGCTACATGCTGGGCACCGGCGTCATCCAGTACGCCGGCAACTACTGGTCCATCTACGAGGCTGAGCGCTTTGTCCCCAGCGGCCTCGTCGCGGTGCTGTTCTGCCTGATGGTGTTCATGAATGCACTCGTCGCCTGGCTGCTGTGGCGCCAGCCGGTGAGCCGGCGCTTCCTCGTCGCGTCCAGCGGCGCGGTGCTGGGCGTGGCGCTGATCTTCTGGCCCGAACTCGCGTCTACCGGCGCGCGGCCGAATGCGGCCCTGGGGCTGGGCCTGAGCTTCTTCGCCGTCGTGGTGGCGGTCATCGGTGGCTTCTTCACCTTGGTGTTGACGCGCCGCGGCCTGCCGCTGGTGCCGGTGCTGGCCTGGAGCATGGGCTATGGCGCGGCCTTCCTGCTGGGGATGTCGCTGGCGCTGGGCCACGGCCTGCCCTTCGACGGCGCCTGGACCTATGTCGGCAGCCTCGTCTACCTGGCCGCCTTTGGCTCGGTCATCGCCTTCACGCTGTACTACAAGCTCGCCGAGCGCCGCGGCCCCGCTCAGGCGGCGCTCATCGGCGTGCTGGTGCCCGTCATCGCGCTGATCGTGTCGGCCGTGCTGGAGGGCTGGCAGGCGACGCCGCTAGCCATCGGCGGCATGGTGCTGTGCCTGGCCAGCCTGTTCGTCGCGACGCGGCCGCAGCGCTAAATGCGCTCGGCCGCCGCTTCGGCCTGGGCCCGCCGGACCTGCTTCAGCGCGGCCAGCGAGGTGGGGTCGGTCAGCGTGGGTGCGATGACGATCTCCTGCGCCACTTTGATGCCCAGGAAGCCGAGCCAGGCGCGCATCGCGGCCTTTTGCGTGTCCAGGTGACCCTGGGCCGAGCGGCCCTCGCTGCCATAGTCGCTCGCGCTGCTGTAGACCAGCACGGCGCGCTTGCCCGACAGCAACGGCCGGTAGCCGGTGTCACGCTGCCAGGCCCAGTTCTGGCCTGGCAGCGTGACCACGTCGATGTAGTGTTTGAGGCGGTAGGGCAGGCCCAGGTTCCACATCGGCAGGTTGATGACGTAGTGGTCGGCCCGGTTGAAGGCTTCGGCCAGCGCGACGGCGCGCGCCCAGTGGCGGCGCTGGTCGTGGGTCGCCTGCTGGCTGCGCAGCACGGCGAACTTGGCCGCGATCATGTCGGCGTCGAATTCGGGCAGCGCGAGCTGCCAGACGTCGGCCACTTCGACCTGGGCGTCGGCGCGGACGGCGCGGTAGCGGGCGACGAAGGCCTCGGCGATCTCGCGCGATGTGGAGGCCGGATTCGGCGAGCCCTGGATGTGCAGCAGCCGGCTCATCTTCAGCCCTCCAGCCAGCGCAGGCCGGCGATGCCGGCCACGATGAGGGCCATGCAGCCCAGCCGTGCGGGCGAGGCGCTGTCGCCGTGCACCCAGACGCCCAGCAGCGCCACGCCAACGGCGCCGATGCCGGTCCAGACTGCATAGGCCGTGCCGGTCGGCAGGCTTTTGAGCGACTGCGTCAGCAGCACGATGGACAGCAGCGCGGCGAGCACGCCGGCCGCGCCTGGCAGCGGCCGGCGCCAGCCGTCGGACGCCTTCAACGCCGCGGCCATGGCGATCTCGACCAGACCGGCACTCACCAACAGAAACCATGCCATGGGGTCTCTCCAAGTTGCAATGGGCTCACTGTGGGAGGCCAGGCACAGAATCGGAAGTACGCACCTTTTGGTAACCAGGGAAATCCAGACGATGGCCGACACCTCAACCGGCAATGTGCTCAGCGCCAACTGCCCCTCGCGTGCCGCACTGGAGGTGGTGGGCAGCAAATGGGCGCTGCTGATCGTGCCGCTGCTGGCCCGGCAGCCGCTGCGCAACAACGAGCTGCTGCGCCAGGTGGGCGGCATCTCGCAGAAGATGCTGACGCAGACGTTGCGCGAACTGGAGCGCCACGGCCTGGTGCAGCGCACCGACCATCAGACCGTGCCGCCGCACGTCGACTACCAGTTGACCGAACTGGGCCGGTCCCTGAGCGAGGCGCTGGTGGTGGTGGACCGCTGGGCCGAACGGCACTACCCCGCCGTAGCATCGGCGCGCATGGCGTTCGACCGCCGGCGCTAGCCCTTCAGCTGCGCCTGTGCGCCGTCGATCAGCAGGCGCAAGGCGCGGTCGAACAGGCTGTCGGGGTCGCCGCCCAGCGTCTGCGCCCAGCCGGCGGCCAGCAGCGGGTATTGCACCGCGTCGGGCTCGCTCAGCATCGACGAGGGCGGCGCATCGGGCGCTTGCGCGGACTGCTCCTCCAGCACCCAGCCGACGACGAAGCGCCCCACCGACATCATCAGCCGGGTGGCCTGCCCCGGCTCGAAGCCGGCATCGCACAGCAGGCGCAGGCGGGCCTCGATGGAATCGAAGTGCAAGGGGCTCGGCCGTGTGCCGGCATGCAGGCGCGCGCCGTCGCGGTAGGCCAGCAGCGCGCGGCGAAAGCTGTGGCCGTTGGCCATAAGCCAGTCCTGCCAATGCTGGCCCGGCGCCGGCTCCGCCTGGGCGTGGTTCTCCAGCACGACGGCCTCGGACATCGCGTCCAGCAGCGCCGCCTTGCTCTTGAAGTGCCAGTACAGCGTCGGCGACTGCACGCCCAGGCGTTCGGCCAGCTTGCGGGTGCTCAGCGCGTCGATGCCGACCTCGTTGAGCAGGTAGAGGGCGGCACGCAGCACATCGTCGCGGTTGAGTCGACTGGAACGTTCGGTGGCATTCATCTCTAGCAATGATAGAGAGGCTGCGGCAGAATGTTCCCTATCAACGATAGAGAGACCGACGTGAATCGAGCCTTGACCGTCATCCTGATGACGCTGCTGCTGGACGCCGTGGGCATGAGCCTGGTGTTCCCCATCCTGCCCGGCCTGCTGCGCGAGCTGGCCGGCGCCGAGGCCACGACCCACCACTACGGCGCCCTGCTGGCCGTCTACGCGGCGATGCAGTTCCTGTTTTCCCCGGTGCTGGGTGCGCTGAGCGACCGTTTCGGTCGCCGGCCGGTGTTGCTGGCCTCGCTGGGCGGCGCCGCGGCGGACTATGTGCTGATGGCGTTGGCGCCCAACCTGGCCTGGCTCTATGTCGGGCGGGTGCTGTCCGGCATCACCGGCGCCAGCATGGCCGTGGGCACGGCCTACATCACCGATGTGACGCCCGAGGCCGACCGCGCCAGGCGCTACGGCCAGATGGGCGCGGCCATGGGCCTGGGCTTTGTCGTCGGGCCGCTGATCGGTGGTGCTTTAGGCGAGTGGTCGCTGCGAGCGCCCTTCGTCGCCGCGGCCGTCATGAATGCCTTGAACCTGGGGATGGCCTGGTTCGCCCTGCCCGAATCCAACCAGAACCGCACGGCCCGGCTGGACGCCAGCAAGTTCAACGCCTTCTCGGCACTGCATCGCCTGGAGGGCAAGCGGCCCTTGCTGCCGCTGGTGGGGGTCTTTGCCGTCGTCGCGCTGGTGTCGCAGGTGCCGGCGGCGCTGTGGATCCTGTACGGCCAGGACCGCTACGGCTGGACTGCCTGGGTGGCGGGCCTGTCGTTGGCCTGCTATGGCGGCCTGCATGCCATCTCGCAGGCCTTTGTCACCGGGCCGATGGTGGCCAGGCTCGGCGAGAAGCGCGCGCTGCTGGCCGGCATGGCGGCGGACGGCCTGGGTTTTGTCGGCATGGGTGTGGCGGTGGCGGGCTGGATGCCGTTTGCGCTGCTGCCGCTGTTCGCCATCGGCGGGCTGGCCCTGCCGGCGCTGCAGGCCATGCTGGCGCGGCAGGTGGACGAGCAGCGCCAGGGCGGGTTGCAGGGCACGCTGGCCAGCCTGACCAGCCTGATCGGCATCGGCGGGCCGCTGGTGGTCACGGCCGGCTTTGCGGCGACGCAGGGCGCCTGGCCTGGCTGCGTCTGGGTGATCGCCGCGGTGCTGTATCTGATCGCGCTGCCCATGCTGTTCAGTCGCCGCGCTCGCACCGCGTAACAACCAGCCGTTCCCCACCACTCGGCAAGGGCGTTACGCTGGCGCGCTCTTCACGGGGAGAACAGATGGCCTGGCAATTCGCTCTGACGCGCCTGTGCGGCGCTTTTGCCCTCGCGGGTGCCGCGCTGCTGGCCCATGCCGCCGACCCGGGCGCGCCGCCGACGCCGGTGACGCCGGTCACCGACCGCTACGGCGACGTCAGCGTCAGGGACCCCTACCGCTGGCTGGAGAAAGCCAGCGACCCCAAGGTGAAGCAGTGGAGCGCTGCGCAAGACAAGCGCACGCGCGCCTATTTCGGCAAGCTGCCGGCGCGCCAGCCGATGTTCGACTGGCTGATGAAGCAGGCCACGGCCAGCTCCAGCGCCTATTACGACCTGCACGCCACGCCGGGCCAGCTGTTCGCGCTATACAACCAGCCGCCCAGGCAGCAGCCCATGCTGGCCGTGCTGGGCCAGGACGCCGACCCCGCCAAGGCCCGCGTGGTGCTGGACCCGAACACGCTCAACCCCAAAGGCACGACGGCCATCGACTGGTATGTGCCGTCGCCCACGGGCAAGCTGGTGGCGGTGTCGATGTCGGAGAACGGCAGCGAGGACGGCTCGCTGCACATCGTCGACGTGGCCACGGGCAAGGATGTCGACAAGGTCATTCCCAACGTCCAGTACCCCACCGGCGGCGGCAGCCTGGCCTGGCGCGAGGATGGCTCCGGCTTCTGGTACACGCGCTACCCCGGCGCCAAGGAACCGGCCGAGCGCCAGCACTTCTACCAGCAGATCTACTACCACCGCGTCGGCGACGATCCGGCAAAGGACGTCTATGTGCTGGGCAAGGACTTCCCGCGCGTCGCCGAAATCGCACTGGACGCCCGGCCCGGCGCGCCTGGCGTCATCGCCTCGGTCGCCAATGGCGATGGCGGCGAGTTCGCCCACTACCTGATCGCCAGGGATGGAGGCATCCGCCAGGTCACACGCTTCGAGGACAAGGTCGTCGCCGCAGCCCTAGGACCGGACGGGCTCTATCTCATCTCCCGCCAGGACGCGCCGCGCGGCAAGCTGCTCAAGCTGGCGCTGGACGACCTGACGTTAGCCAAGGCGCAGACCATCGTGCCCGAGTCCGATGCCGCGCTGGAGCCCGGCGGCGAGTTCGGCGCGGGCAACATCACCCTCACCAGGAACGCCATCTACCTGCGTGAGATCGTCGGCGGGCCGTCGCGCGTGGCCATCTACGGCCTGGACGGCAAGCCTCGCGGGCAGCTGCAGCTGCCCGAGGTGGCGACCGTGGACGAGATGACCGTGATGGACGACGGCAGCCTGCTCGTCGCGGTGAAGACCTATCTCGAGCCGCCGCAGTTCATGCGCGTCGACGCCGACAGCGGCAGGAGCAAGCCCACGGCGCTGCGCCAGACCAGCCCGGTGTCCTTCGGCGACGTGGAGGTCGTGCGTGAGTTCGCGACAAGCAAGGACGGCACCCGCATCCCCCTCAACATCGTGCGCAGGAAGGGGCTGAAGCTGGATGGCAGCGCGCCGCTGCTGCTCAACGGCTATGGTGGCTACAACGTCAGCCTGGTGCCGCGCTTCCTGGGTGCGGCGACAAGGCTGTGGCTGGACGCCGGCGGCGTCTACGTCATCGCCAACCTGCGCGGCGGCGGTGAGTTCGGCGAGACCTGGCATACCCAGGGCGCGTTGACGAACAAGCAGAACGTTTTTGACGACTTCGCCGCCTCGGCCCAATACCTGGTCGACAAGGGCTACACCTCAAAGGAACGCATGGCGGCGATAGGCGGCAGCAACGGCGGGCTGCTGATGGGGGCGGTCTTCACCCAGCACCCGGAGCTGTTCCGCGCCGTCGTCTCGACGGTGGGCATCTACGACATGCTGCGCGTGGAGTTGGACCCGAACGGCGCATTCAACGTCACCGAATTCGGCACGGTGAAGAACCCTGAGCAATTCCAGGCGCTGTACGCCTACTCGCCCTATCACCACGTGAATGGCGGTGCGAAGTACCCGGCCATCTTCATGGCCACCGGCGAGACGGACGGGCGCGTCAACCCGATGCACTCGCGCAAGATGGTTGCGCGCCTGCAGGCGGCAACCGGCTCCGGCCGGCCGGTGCTGCTGAGCATCAACGCCCACGCCGGCCATGGCATGGGCAGCTCGCTGTCCATCCGCGTGAACCAGATGGCGGACATCTACGCCTTCCTGTTCGACCAGCTGGGTATGACGTCCCCGCTTCAGTAATCCTTGCTGCGCCGCCCGGCCTTGATGTCGCTGCGCTTGGACTTGCCTTCCAGCCGGCGCTGCTTGGAGCCATAGGTCGGCTTGGTCGCGCGGCGCGCCTTGGGCACGTGGGCGGCGGCCTGCACCAGCTCGATCAACCGCGCGACGGCGTCCGCCCGGTTGCGTTCCAGGCTGCGCGAGTCCTGGGCCTTGATGACGACGACGCCCTCCGAGGTGATGCGCTGGTCGGCCCAGTTCAGCAGCCGCGCCTTGACGGCCTCGGGCAGGCTGGAGGCGCGGATGTCGAAGCGCAGATGGACGGCGTTCGAAACCTTGTTGACGTTCTGGCCGCCGGGGCCGCTGGCGCGGATGGCGTCGAACTCGAGTTCGTCCGGCCGCGGGGTCCAGTGGAGATCAGGCATTGCCAACACTGCGAACAGGCACGCGCGGCGCGACGGCGCACATCAACTCGTAGCCGATGGTGCCGGCCGATTGCGCCACTTCGTCGATGGGCAGGCGCGAGCCATGCGGGCCTTCGCCCCACAGCGTCACCTCGCTGCCAAAGCCGCTGGCAGGCAGCTCGGACAGGTCCACCGCCAGCATGTCCATCGACACCCGGCCCAGCGTGCGCGTGCGCTTGCCATCCACCAGCACCGGCGTGCCGGTGGGCGCGTGGCGCGGATAGCCGTCGGCATAGCCGCAGGCGACGATGCCTGCGCGCGTGACCTGCTCGGCCGTGAAGGCGCTGCCGTAGCCGATGGTGTCGCCGGGCTGCAGCTGCTGCACGCCGATGATCTTTGAGCGCAGCGTCATCGCCGGCCGCAGGTCCCAGTGGGCGGCATCGTGTTCGGGGAAGTCGGGCACGCCGCCATAGCTCATGATGCCGGCGCGCACCCAGTCCTGGGCTGTGCGAGCTGGGTGGCGCAGTGTTGCCGCGCTGTTGGCGATGCTGCGCTCGCCGGCCAACCCCTCGGTCACGGCTTCGAAGGCGGCGAGCTGGTGGGTGATGCCGTCGACACCTTGCCGCAAGCTGTCGGCGTCCGAAAAATGCGTCATCAAGCCGATCTCGTCGACCTGGGGCAGGGCGTCCAGGCGCGCATAGGCGGCGCGAAAGGCGGCCGGCGTGAAGCCCAGCCGGTTCATGCCCGAGTTCAATTTGAGGAAGACGCGGTGCGGCTCGTGCGTCTTGTGCATGGCCAGCCAGTCGATCTGCTGCTCGCAGTGCACGGTGTGCCAGAGCTTGAGGCGCGAGCACAGCTCCAGGTCGCGAGGCTCGAACACGCCTTCCAGCAGCAGGATGGGGCCGCGCCAGTCCAGGGCGCGCAACCGTTCGGCCTCGGCCAGGTCCAGCAGCGCGAAACCGTCGGCGGCGCGCAGGCCCTCAAAGGCGCGTTCGATGCCGTGACCATAGGCATTGGCCTTGACGACGGCCCAGACTCGGGCGTTGGGGGCTTGAGCGCGCGCGCGACCCAGGTTGTGAGCGAGCGCTTCGGTATGAATCAGGGCTTCAATCGGGCGAGGCATGGCCGGATTTTGCGCCCGGGTTTGGGGCGCCGCTGCCGAACTAGGGGCGTGCTATAAACCCGCGCCGCTCCCGTTTTACCGGCCTACAAGCAGAAGACAGTTCAGGATTGCGCTCCGACCGATGAAACGCGGCTTTTACACCATCATGTCGGCGCAGTTCTTCAGCTCGCTGGCTGATAACGCACTGTTCGTCGCGGCCGTCGAGCTGTTGCGTTCCTCCGGCGCCGCCGAGTGGCAGCGCGCCGCGCTGGTGCCGATGTTCGCCCTGTTCTACGTCGTGCTGGCGCCCTTCGTCGGAGCCTTTGCCGACGCCGTGCCCAAGGGCAAGGTGATGTTCTTCTCGAACAGCATCAAGGTGGTGGGCTGCCTGATGATGCTGTTCGGCGCCCACCCACTGGCGGCGTATGCCATCGTCGGCCTGGGCGCGGCCGCCTATTCGCCGGCCAAGTACGGCATCCTGACCGAACTGCTGCCACCGTCCCAGCTCGTCAAGGCCAATGGCTGGATCGAGGGCCTGACCATCACGTCCATCATCCTGGGCGTGCTGCTCGGTGGTCAGTTGATCGGTGACCGCGTCTCGCACCTGCTGCTGCTGATCGACATGCCGATGATGGAGACCGGCATCGACTCCCCACCCGAGGCGGCGATCGCCAGCCTCGTCGGCCTGTATGTGCTGGCGGCCCTGTTCAATCTGCGCATCCCGCGCACCTCGGCGCCGCTGCAGCCCTATGCGCACAGCTTCCTGGGCCTGGTGCGCGACTTCTCGTCCTGCAACAGCAGGCTCTGGCAGGACAAGCTCGGGCAGATCTCGCTGGCGACGACGACGCTGTTCTGGGGTGTCAGCGGCAATCTGCGCTACATCGTGCTGGCCTGGGCCGCGGCCGCCCTGGGCTACGGCACGACGCAGGCGTCCTCGCTGGTGGGCGTCGTCGCCATTGGCACGGCGGTTGGTGCCGTCGTCGCATCGCTGTATTGCCGGCTGGACCGCGCCACCTCCGTCATCCCGCTGGGCATCGCGATGGGGCTGCTGGTCATCTTCATGAACCTCATCCACAACGTGTGGGTGGCCGCCCCCTTCCTGATCCTGCTGGGCGGCATCGGCGGCTACCTCGTCGTGCCGATGAACGCGCTGCTGCAGCACCGCGGCCACAACCTGATGGGGGCCGGCCGCAGCATCGCGGTGCAGAACTTCAACGAGCAAGCCTGCATCCTGGGCCTGGGCGCCTTCTACACGGCGATGACCCGCTTCGGCCTGTCGGCCTTCGGCGCGATCACGATCTTCGGCGTCGTCGTGGCCGGTGCCATGTGGTGGATCCGGCGCTGGCACCAGCGCAACCTGGTCGTGCACAAGGAAGAGGTCGAGCATCTGCTCGACCTGGCCCGCACCGATCACCTGCCGCAGGACCGGTAATCCGGGCCCGGCAGACCTGGCAGACCTGCCAGAAAGACGGGACGTTCAGCTGCTGGCGCTGCTGCCGCGGCCCTTGCGGCCGGTGGGAACCGGGATCAGGTGCTTGCCTTCCAGCACCATCTCGATGTGCTCGCTCCAGGCGCGTGCGATCTTGAAGCAGCCGCTGTGGTTGAGGTGGATCTCGTTGTGCCAGTCGCCGCTGATGCCGGTGGAGCCCGGCGCGGCCAGGGCTAGCGGCACGGCGGTCGAATCAAAGATGAAGAGGCCGCGGAAGGCTTCCTTGTCTGCGGCCATGCTCTTCAGCAGCTGGGCCAGATGGAAGACCATCAGCCGGCTGACGGCAGCCCAATCGGCGGCGGGCACGCCATAGGCCTTCAGCGCCGGGTAAAGCCAGGGGCCGCCCGCGCCCAGGTCATCGCCGCCCTCGGCGGCCGCCGGGCGCGGCATGGGCACGGCGTAGCAATGCATGAAGACGGGCTTGCCCGTGGACGGGCCCTGGTCGCGCAAGGACAGCAGGTGCTTGACGTTGGCACGCAGGTAGTCGGAATAGGTCGCCCAGCCGGGCTCGGAGAAATAGCGCGCGACGCCGGCCGAAGGCGGCCCCCATTCGGTCTGGCGGCGCAGCAGGCGCAGCTCCAGGGGGATGGGCTCGCCATTCCAGTTCTGGGCCGGCGTGCGTGCCGCGGCGATCAGGTCATTGCCACCGACGGACAGCAGGATGCCGTCCCAGGTCGGCGCGTCGGGGCCGGTCAAGAGGCGCACGAAGTCCGGGCTGGACTCGAGGTCCACCATGTGCGACAGCGCATTGCCGGTGCCGGCGCAATTGACCGCGGCCGTGTTGGACTTGAAGACCAGCTCCTGCAGCAGGTTGGCGTGGGCGTTGAGCTTGGCGCGCGCATTCGAGAACCACGAGTCGCCCTGGGCCAGCAGCTTCCAGCGGAAGGTGCTGAAGTCGGGCGGGGTGCGTCCGGCCAGGTCGGCCGGGGTGTAGCAAGCCAGGTGATCCATGAATGGGGTGGTTTCCGAAGTTGCTGACGTGAGCCTGTCCCGGAGGACGGGGCGCCAAGTTCGCGCGATTGGACGGCCAGCCGCGCGGGCGGCGCCATGCTACAAACCCTCGGGCCTGCCTGGGGTTAGTATGGACGGCCTTTCTAGGGAGGAAGCCCATGAGCGAGAGCGTCTTCGACTTCCAGGCCGTTTCCATCCGCGGCGAGCCGGCCGACCTGGCCTCGCAGCGCGGCAAGGTCCTGCTCATCGTCAACACGGCCAGCGAATGCGGTTTCACGCCGCAGTTCAAGGGCCTGGAGCAGCTTTGGGAGGATTACGGCCCCAGGGGGCTGGTCGTCATTGGCTTCCCGAGCAACGAGTTCGGCGGCCAGGACCCAGGCAGCAACGACCAGATCGCGTCTTTTTGCGAGCTGAACTACGGCGTCAGCTTCCCGATGATGGCCAAGACCAAGGTCAATGGCGGCGAGGCCCACCCGCTGTGGAAGTTCCTGAAGAGCGAGAAGCCGGGCTTCCTGGGCACCGAGGCCATCAAGTGGAACTTCACCAAGTTCCTGATCGGCCGCGACGGCCAGGTCATCAAGCGCTATGCGCCAAATGACCCGCCTGAAAAGATGCGGGGCGACATTGAAGCGGCACTCGCCGCGACCTGACTCGCTTCAGTGAGCTGTTACCTGCGGGGCCATCCCCTGCTGGCTGCGCAGATAGTCCCGCATCGTCGGTGACTGCTCCGATGCCGCGCGGCGGACGTCACGCACATGGGCCAGGGCCTGCTGGCTGACCTCCGCGGAGATGTGGGCGGCCAGGCCGATGCCCTGGCTGGGCAGGCGATGCAGGCCGGCCAGCACATAGGACCAGTTGGACGGGCCGAAGGGCGACAGGCGACTGTCCAGATCGGTGGCCGTCGGCACCTTGGCATCCCACAGGGCCAGCAACTCGACGAGGCGCGGCGGCAGGGCCGCTGCGTCGGTGCAGGTACGCCAGAACGGCGTGTCACGCCGTTGCGAGAGTGTGTAGTGGGCGACGATGAAGTCGCGCAGCTCCTCGTGGAAGTCGCCCGCCAGGCGGTTCAGCCGGTCGCGGCAAACCGCGCTGTTGCCCGAGGGCGCGACATGGTCGACGAACATCTGCAGCGCCCATTCGACCAGGTAGAGGCTGGTGGACTCCAGCGGCTCGACGAAGCCGCCCGCCGCACCCAGGGCCAGGCAGTTCTGCTCCCAGATCCGCGCGGCATGGCCGGCCCGCAGCGTCGTGAAATGAGGCGCGGCCAGCGCGCGGTGCCCGGCATTGAGCTGTTGCAGCCGCTGCAGGGCCTCGTCGTCGCTGCAAAAGCGCGACGCATAGACATAGCCCGTGCCGCGGCGGCTTTGCAGGTCGATCTCCCAGCTCCAGCCGGCGTCCTGGGCCGTGATGGCGGTGTGGCTGCGCAGCGCGGTGTCGTCCCGCGCATAGGCCACCGGCACGGCGATGCTGCGGTCGCAGGGCAGCCAGTCGGCATAGGACACCCAGGGCACGCCCAGGGCCCGCTGCAGCAGCAGTGAATCTGCCCCGCTGCAGTCGACGAAGAAGCTGGCGGCAAAGCGCCGGCCGTCGGCCAGTTCGACCGCCTCGATGCCGGCTGCGCCGCGCTGCACCTGGGCCACCTCGCCCTGCACATGGCGCACGCCGCGCCGCAGCGCGGTCTGCTGCAGCAGCATGGCCAGCTTGGCGGCATCCAGGTGGTAGCCATAGTTGACCGGCGCCTGGTAGTCGGGCGAGTCCATCAGCTTCGGTGACTGGTGGCCGTCGAACAGCGTCGTCTGCACCGTGCAGGCCTGGGCCATGGGCTGTTGGGTCAGGCCGCGCTGCATCAGGTTCAGCCAGTGGGCCGTCGTCGCGAAGCCGCCGAAGGGCGGGGGCGCGTCGAAGGGGTGGTCGTAACTGTCGTCGGCCGCGCTGCCGCCGCTGCGCCAGCCGTGAAAGCGCACGCCGTTGTTCAGCGTCGCATCGGCCGCGCCGAACAGGGCGGCCTCGGGCAGGCCCAGCGCCTGCATCATGCCGCGCAGCGTCGGCAGCGTGGCCTCGCCCACGCCGATGCCGGCAATGCGCGGTGACTCGATCAGCGTGATGGGCAAGGGTGTCTGGCGCACCGCGCCGAGGGCGCGCTGCAGGAAGCAGGCCGCCAGCCAGCCGGCGCTGCCGCCGCCCACGATGACGATGGATTGGATGTCGGACAAGGCAGTAGCTCCGGAAAAACGCCGGCGGGTCGGGAAGCCCGGGCCGGTGGTTGCCACATTACGGCCGAAGCCCGGCGCGCCGACATGTAACGCGGCGAGCGAGCGTGCCGTCCTGCACGCCCGTTCCGGCCGTTACCGAGCCCGCCACAGCCAGCGGCCTCGGCCCCGCCTGACCTGGCCGGCGGCCTCCGCCTCGCCCAGCAGCTCGTTGGCCGTCTGCCGCGACAGATGGGCCAGGCGCGCCAGCTCGGCCTGCGTGGCCTGCACTTCGACCCAACCCTCGTCAGCCGCACGGCCACGCTCGCGGGCCAGCTGCGCCAGCGCCAATGCGAAGCGTTCGGCTGCACCCTGGTGGCGCGCCGCCTGCAGCAGGCGCAGCGTGCCGTCATAGCGGCGGGCTAACTCGGCCAGCAGGGCGCGCGCGAAGCCCGGCACCTCGTCCATCAGGCGCGTATAGGCCTCGCGGCCGAAGACCAGCACCTCGGTGGCGCCGCGCGCGATCGCCTCGTATTCCGAAGGCTGGCCGGCGGCGAAGGCGGCGAGGCCGAAGAGTCGCGGCGGGCCGACGTTCTCGATGACCGACACCGTGCCGTCCGCGGCCGTGAAACGGGTCTCGATCTCGCCGGCCGCGACCGCGTAGAAGGCCGCCGTTTTCTGGCCCTGCACGAAGAGGCTGCGCCCATCGGCCAGGCGTCGCCGTGCGATGCCGGCCGCGATGTCGATTGGCAACGCGATCCCCGGGAAATGGGCCGCGAAGACGCGCTGCAAGGCGGGGTCGTGGGACATGCTGCATTGTCGGCTGGCCGACACAAGGCGACGCCCGGCCTGCCTATGCTGGGTGCATGGAAAGACCTGACCTGTCGATGCTGCTGGCCCGTTTCGGGCGCGAGGAATGCAGCCAGGAACCGCTCTACGTTGCGCTGTGCGGCGTGGCCGCCCACGACGACCGGGCGCTGGCCCTGCTGGCCGAGGCGCCCCCCGAGCAGCGCAAGGCCAATCTGCTGCTGGCGGCCTTGCATGAACGCGTGCTGGCCGGTGCGGCGCCCGAACTGGCCGCCTACTATCCCAGCGCCGGCGGCAGCCGTGAGCCGGACGCGGCCTTGGCCACCGCGCTGTCGGCCTGCCTCGAGCGCGAATGGCCGGCGCTGCTGCATCACCTGCGTCATGGCGCGACGCAGACCAACGAGATCGCCCGCGGCGCGGCCCTCTGGCCGGCTTTAGGCGATGCGGCGCGTGCCACCGGCGCCCGCCACCTCGCGCTGTTGGACCTGGGTTGCAGTGCCGGCCTCAACCTCGGTGTCGACCAATACGCGCTGCGCTATCGCACTGACGATGGTCGCTGGCATGAGCGCGGTCCGGCCCGCGATGGTCGGCGCGCCGAGATCGAATCGCGCTGGCTGGGCACTGCGCCGCCGCCCGCGGCCGCCGACTGGCGACTGACGCTGCGCTACGGCCTCGATCCCGCCCCCGTCGATCCGGGCGACCCGGAGCGCCTGCGCTGGTTGCAGGCCTGTTTGTGGCCGCACGACGCCACCCGCCGCGAACGCCTGGCTCGCGCCGCGCATCAGATGCGGTCTCTGCCGCACACGGTGCGCCAGGCCGACGACTGCATCGCCGCGATCGAGCCGTGGCTGGCCGGTCTGCCCGCGGGCGTTCAACCGGTGCTGCTGACGAGCTGGGTGCTGTACTACTTGAATGACGCCGACCTCGACCGGCTGCGCACGACGGTCGACCGGCTGGCGCTGAGCCACGGCCTGGCCTGGATCTGCGGCGATCTGCCGGCTTTGAGTGCGCAAGAGGCGGTGCCTCCCGAACCGGTCCTGCCTGCCGACGAGGCCGCCTCGTCGATGACCTTGTGGACGCTGCGCCACCTCGAAGCCGGCCGGGTCGCTGAGCGAGCGCTGGGCTGGAGCCACCCGCACGGGCGCTGGGTGGCCTGGCGCTAGACCGGCGCCGCCGCCGTGCGTCGGGCCCGGCGCTTCACGCGGTCACGGTGCGCCTGAGCGCGTGCACCCACCTCCTGCACGTACTGGGCGACGTGCGACGGGAATTCGGGATCGTTCAGCGCCGCCTTGCGCTTGGCGCGGAACTGGGCCGGCGTCAGCGGCTTCAGATTGCCGACGGGGCGATCGCCCGATGCGGCCGTCATCGCACGGTCGAGCTCGTGCGCGATCAGCGCGCGGCCGGCGAGGAAGCCGTCCACCTCGTCGCGGTGAGGCGGCGCGGCGGCCGGCGCGGCATCGCGCACCGGGTCCGCCAGCGTCAGCGGGCCGGCGGCGGCGCCCTGGCGGGCCGCGGCCAGCAGGCCGGAGGTCCAGCTGGGCGCTGCCGCGTCACGGGCTGTCAGCGCCGGGCCGAGGCCGAAGGTGTCGAACACCGATCTGACCACCGAGCTGTGGTCGAAAGACTGGCCGGGGAAAACCTGGCTGCCCAGGCTGCCGCGCGCCACCCACGGCGAGACGAGCAGGGCGGGCACGCGCACGCCCAGGCGGTCAAAGGCGAAGCCCACGTCGGGCGTCGGCCGGTTCAGCGGCGCGTCGCCCGGCGGGGTGGCGCCCGGCGGCGGCTCCCGGTCGTAGAAGCCGCCATGCTCGTCCCAGGTGATGAGCAGCAGGCTGTCGGGCCACAGTGGCGAATTGCGCAGGCTCTCGTAGGTGGACTTGATCAGCGCCTCGCCGGCGCTGACCCGGCCCAGCGGGTGCTGGGAGTTGCCGCTGCCGAAGCTGCCGCTGGGGTCATAGGCGGGCTCGATGAAGGTGTAGACGGGGGCGTAGTTGGCGTGGGCGACGTCGGTCGCGAAATCGCTGTGCACGGGGTGCTCTTCATCGCCATTGCTGAACGGATGAAAGCGTTCGTTGGGCTTGATGAAGGTGCTGGCCATGCCGGGCAGGGCCAGCACCTGGGGAACGACGTCGCCGTGATAGATGCGCCAGGGCTGGCTACGCTGGTTGAGGCGGTCGAAGAGGGTGCCGTGCTCGAAGCGGAAGACCGAATTGCTCGCGATCACCGAGCCGGCGATCTGCAGGTTCGTCGGGCTGGTGGCCAGGCCGCCGCTGGACGCGGCATGCACGAAGAAGCGGTTGGGCCAGGTCGGGCCCGGCAGGGAAGAGAACCAGTTGTCGAACAGCAGGAACTCGTCGGCGAGCTGCTGGATCACGGGCACCTGTGCAGGCTCGAAGCCCTGCCAGCCGACGCCCTGGAAGCCGTCCATCGCGCCGCCGTTGATCTGCTGGCGAACGGCATCGAACTCGTGCGGCGGATCAGCGCTGGCGCGGTCGGTGGCGCCGGGGCCGAAGCGAGGGTCGGCGGGCCGGGGCACGCGGCCGCTGAGCCCGAAGAAGTGATCGAAGGAGCGGTTCTCCAACATCAACACGAAGACATGACGCACCGGCATAGGGCTCTCCCTGAGCCGCCGCAGGCTAGCACCGGTGGGTTCAACCGCAGTCCACAGCCTTGATGACGAGGCTCTGGATAATCGGCACTTCCCATCGGAGACCCACCCCATGTTCGAGCACGTCGATGCCTATGCCGGCGATCCCATCCTGAGCCTCAACGAGGCCTTCCAGAAGGACCCCCGCGCCGGCAAGATCAACCTGTCCATCGGCATCTATTTCGACAACGACGGCCGCATCCCCATGCTGCCCTCGGTGCGCGCGGCCGAACTGGCCGTTGTCGAGGTGGCCGGCCCGCGGCCCTATCTGCCGATGGAAGGCGCGGCCAACTTTCGCAGCGCCGTGCAGGCCCTGCTGTTCGGCGTGGATCACCCGGCCATCAAGGCCGGCCGCATCGCCACCATCCAGGGTGTCGGCTCCAGTGGCGGCCTGAAGGTCGGCGCCGATCTGCTGAAGCGCTATTTCCCGGACAGCAAGATTTATCTTTCCGACCCGACCTGGGACAACCATCGTGCGGTCTTCGAGGGTTCGGGCCACACCTGCGAGACCTATCCCTACTACGACCCGGCCACCGGCGGCCTGCGCTTTGACGCGATGCTGGCCTTCTTCAAGGCCCTGCCCACGCGCAGCATCGTCGTCATGCACGCCTGCTGCCACAACCCGACCGGCGTCGACCTGACGCAGGACCAATGGCGCGCGCTGGTGCCCGTCATCCGCGAGCGCGGCCTGCTGCCCTTCCTGGACCTGGCCTACCAGGGCTATGGCGACGGCATCGACGAAGACGCCTTTGCGCCGCGCCTGCTGGCCGACGAGGGCCTGTCCTTCCTGATCGCCAACAGCTTCTCCAAGAGCATGAGCCTGTACGGCGAGCGCTGCGGAGGCCTGAGCGTCGTCTGCCCGGATGCCGACCAGGCTGCGCGCGTGCTCGGCCAGATGAAATTCATGATCCGCCGCAACTACTCCAACCCGCCGATGCATGGCGGCCAGGTCGTGGCCAAGGTGCTGACCACGCCGGTGCTGCGCGAGATGTGGGAGGCCGAAGTGGCCGACATGCGCGAGCGCATCCAGTCCATGCGCCGCCAGCTGCACGATGTGCTCGCCGCCAAGCTGCCGGGCCGCGATTTCAGCTACTTCCTGACCCAGCGCGGCATGTTCAGCTACACCGGCCTCACCGCCGAGCAGGCCGAGCGGCTCAAGACCGAGTTCGGCGTCTACATCCTGCGCTCCGGCCGCATGTGCGTGGCCGGGTTGAACACCCGCAACGTCGAAGCCACCGCCGAGGCGATGGCGGCCGTGCTGGCTGGTTGAGGACCCGCGCATGCGAGTCCGGGAGGCCGGCCTTGCCCTTGCTATTGCGGTAGCCAGCAGCACCGGCAAGGCCGCCGACGCGCCGCCGGCGGTCGACTCCATCCTCTGGCTGGTCAGCAACACCATGGTGGTGCCGGATGGCGACGTCATGCGCCACCCCGCAGACGAGCTGACGCGCTGGCTGCAGGCGCGGCTGCCCGGTGTGGCCTTGCAGCCCACGGTGGCCAATGCCGAGCGCAGCTGGGTGCTCATCCGCGAGCGTCGGCGGGCCTGCCATGCCGGCGCCGCGCGCACACCGGAGCGCGAGCGCCTGGCCTATTTCACCGACACCTGGCTGGTGCCGCCGCCCCAGCTCATCGTGCGCCGGGACCGCCGCGCCGCGCTGCCGCTGGACGCAAACGGCGCCGTGGACCTCAAGGCCCTGCTGGCCGACGCCTCGCTGCGCGGCGTGCTCGCCCAGGGACGCAGCTACGGGCCGGCCCTGGATGCGCTGATCAAGGCCCAGCCCGCCGGCCCGCAGGTGCAGCACCTGTTCGGCGGCGACTACGGCAGCAGCCTGTTGCCCATGCTCATGCAGCGCCGGGCGGACTACACCCTCGACTACCCGAACGTCCTGATCGCCCAGGCCAGCCAGCCCGCGGACGAACAATCGGGCGAACCGGCGCTGGCGGCGCTGCCCATCAAGGGTGCGAGCGAGGCCATCGTCAGCGGCATCGCCTGTCCGCGCACCGCCTGGGGCCACGCGGCCATCCGCATCATCGACGCGGCTCTGGGTACGCCAGAGGGCGCCGCGATGCTGCGCGACACCTTGCGCATCTCATTGCCGCCCGACACGCAGCGCGCCTATCTGGATGTGCTTGACGATCATTTCAACCGCCGCGCCAGGCCGACGCCCGGCCTCTGAGTGCGCCCGCTCCCATGTCGCACGGTTATGGCCGTGGCCGCCGGTTTCATTGGCAGCGGCCGCACGCCGTCTTTACCCTGCCGCCAGGTTCAAGAAGTTCAGGGCAGGATGAAGCATTGCGTGGTGATCGGCGGCGGTGTGGTGGGCCTGACCACCGCCTGGGCGCTGCTGGAGCGTGGCCACGGCGTCACGCTGATCGAGCGCGACGGCGAGGTGGCCCAGGGCGCCAGCCGTGCCAATGGCGGCCAGCTCAGCTATCGCTACGTGTCGCCGCTGGCCGACGCTGGCGTGCCGCTGAAGGCGCTGCGCTGGTTGCTCGACCCCGACGGCCCGCTGCGCTTCAAACCCGAGGCCCATTGGGCGCAATGGGCCTGGTTGATCGCCTTTTTGCGCAATTGCCGCGGGCCGGTCAACCGGCGCACCACCGAGAGGCTGCTGGCCCTGGGCGCCTACAGCCAGGCCTCGTTCGCGCGGCTGCAGGCCCAGGCGCAGCTGGGCGACAGCATCGCGCTGCGCACGCCGGGCAAGCTGGTCGTCTACCGCAAGCCGACGGAGTTCGTGCGTGTCGCCGCCCGTGTGAAGGGCAGTGGTGCCGAACAGGCCCTGTCGCATGACGAGTGCGTCGCGCTGGAACCCGCCCTGGCTGACACCGAGGCCACGCTGGCCGGCGGCATCTTCACGCCCGGCGAGGCGGTGGCCGACTGCCATGCCTTCTGCACGGCGCTGTACGAAAGGCTGGGCCAGCACGAGCGCTTTCGCGGCCGGCTCGGCGGCCGCGTCAAGAGCCTGCAGCGCGATGCCCAGGGCGGCGTGCTGGGCGTGCAGACCGAACTCGGCGGCATTGGCGCGGATGCGGTCGTCCTCGCCGCCGGCCTGCACAGCCGGGCGCTGGCGGCCACGGTGGGCGTCGAGCTGCCGATCTACCCGTTGAAGGGCTACAGCCTGACGGCGCCCATCCAGCCTGGTCACCGGCCGCCCGAGGTCAGCGTGACCGACTTCGAGAAGAAGATCCTCTACGCCCGCATCGGCCAGGAGCTGCGCATCGCGGCCATGGTCGACCTGGTCGGCGACGACCTGAGTCTGGATGGCAGGCGGCTGGCCTCGCTGCAGCGTTCGGTGCGAGCCACCTTCCCGCACGCGGCCGACTATGACCGCGCCATGCCCTGGGCCGGCCTGCGCCCGGCCACGCCCAGCGGCGCGCCCATCCTCGGCGCCAGCGGCGTGCCCGGGCTGTGGCTGAATGTCGGGCATGGTGCCCTGGGGTTCACGTTCTCTTTCGCAACGGCCAACATCGTGGCCGAACTGGTGTCGGGCCGCGCGAGCCCGCTGCCCCTGGAGGGATTGAGCTTGTGAGGAAAGACGACCTGGCTGCAGCGCTGCTGCAAGCCGTCCAGGCCCGGCATTTCGAGCAGACGGCCGACAGCCTGCGTGGCGGCGAGCCGCTGGATGCCCAGCCCAGCATCGACCTCGCGGTGGCGGTTTTTCCGCGCGACGGCAAGGCGCCGGTCTGCGCCAATGTGCTGTTCTCGCGCGAGCATCCGCAGGGGCTGATTGCGCGCTTCGATGCCACCACCGGTGCCGTCGCCAACATCGCCTTTCATGCCGACGTGCGCGACGCCAAGGGCGATTCCTACGCCTGGCTGCCTGGCGCGGACTGGACTCGCATCGACTTCCCGGCCTGGTTCGGCAGCGGGCCGCGCTTTGTCGCGCCCTATCCGGCCTCGTTGCTGAAGATGATGGTGGCCGTCGGCATCGGTCACCTCGTCGATGCGGGTCGCAGCGACTGGGCGCTGCCTCTGAACTTCACGGGCAAGACCCGCGCAATGGCCGACTGGCTGTTTGACATGATCACCGTCAGCAGCAACGAAGCGACCTCGGCGCTGGTTGCCCATCTGCACGAGCGCCGTGCCATCCGTCGCGAAGGCGGCCGCGAGGTGCACAACGAGATGCACGAGTTGTTCGCTGCCGCTGGCCTGCCGGGCTTGATGATCGCCAACACCCAGCCCGATGGCGGTTGGGGCAATGCGGCCGGCTCGGGCGTGGGCCAGATCCAGATGACGGCCTGGGACGCACTGCGGCTGATGTGGCGGCTGGACGCTGATGCGCCCGCCCAGCCCACGCTGATCAGCCCCGCCAGCCGCGAAGTCATCCGCCGCGCGCTCGATGCACAGAAGCTGCACCACAACCTCAGCAGCGAGTCGCTGCGAGCCTTGCCGGGTTGGGTGCCCGGCATCCCGGTGCACTTCGCGCACAAGACCGGCAACACGCAGAACTACACGAGCGATGCCGGCATCGTGCACGACGGCGACTTGCACTACTTGATTGCGGTGACCACCAGCCTGGGGATGCGTTACGCACCGCATCCGGAGGCTTCGACAACCTGGAAGCTGCCGGCCCTGGGCGCAGCCGTTCACCAATGGCTGAAGACGAATTCCTGATCCCGCCGCTGCGCCCGGGCGCATGCGTCGCCGTCATCGCGCCGGCCGGCCCGCCCAAGCCAGGTCGGCTCGATTCAGTTGAAGGCTGGTTGTGCGAGCGCGGTTATCAAGCCCGTCTGTTGCCAAGCTGCTTCGGCCCGCCACCGCTGGACTTCCTCGCCGCACCCGACGCCGTGCGCCTGGCCGACGTGCACGCGGCCTTCGGCGACCCGCAGTTCGACGCCGTGCTCGCGCTGCGCGGCGGCTCCGGTTGCATCCGGCTGATGGATGGCATCGACCTCGGCCTGCTGGCGCACACGCGCAAGCTGCTGATCGGCTACAGCGACCTGACCGTGCTGCATGCACTGCGCAGCCAGGCGGGCATCCCGTCCCTGCACGCGCCCATGCCGGCCAGCGACTGGGGCCTGCCCGGCGCGCAAGCCGACACCGATGCGCTGTTCGAGGGCCTGGCCCGCGGTTGGCGCGTCGGTGACGTCATCGGTCAGCCTCCACCACATGCGCTCAGCCACGGCGGTAGCGCAAGGGGCCACCTGATCGGCGGCAATCTGGCGATGTTCTGTGCGTTGCTCGGCACGCCTTATCTGCCCGATGCCGACGGCGCCTTGCTCTTCATCGAGGACATCAGTGAAGAGCCCTATCGTGTCGACCGCATGCTGAGCCAGCTGCGCCTGGCCGGCGTGCTGGACCGTATTGCCGGTCTTGTCGTTGGCAGCTTCAGCGGCGCTGAGAGTCCCGACGCCGTGCTGGCTGATCACCTCCCCAAGCTGCGCTGCCCGGTGCTCGCCGGCTGGCCTTCGGGCCATGGTCAGCCGAATCGGCCGCTGCCGTTGGGCGTAGCCGCCGAGATGGCCGTCGCTGCCGGCACGCTGACCCTCGTGTGAACGGCCTTCTCGACTGCGAAGCAGCCGAGTGAGGAGGGCCAGTCACGCGCCGCCAGGCGTGCCGCGCTTGCGCGGGTTGGGCCGCCTCGCGGCACAACTGGCACTCATCAAAAAAACAGCCCCGACACAGGCGGGGCTGGAAACCGGCTTCCGGGGCCGGCAGGGAGTCAGAGGGGTCAGAACATGCGGTACTCAAGGCGCAGCGTGAACGAGCGGCCGCGCGGGTCGGCCACGCGCGGTTCCCAGCTGGAGCCGGCGCCGGTGTTGGTGTCGTAGGTGACGCTGAACGGCGGGTCTTCGTTGAGCAGGTTCTTGATGCCGGCCGTGATGGTCAGGTTCTTGATGCCGCCGTAGGCCAGGCTGGCGTTCAGGATGGAGTAGGCCGCCACGCGCGGGTTCCAGTTCGCCGGCGTCACGGTGCCGTTAGCCACGCCGGGCAGCACGAAGTCCTGGTAGCCGGTGCGGTAGACATGCTGGAACGTGGCCGCCCAGTCGCCCTCGGTGCGGGTCAGCGTGGCGGTGTGCTTCCAGCGGATGCCCAGGTCGCCGGCGCGGGTGAAGCGGCCGACCTCGCTGCTGCCCATCGGCGCGCTCGGCACCAGGCGCGACTTCTTGTCGAGCAGGTAGGACACGTCGAAGCTGCCCGTCCACGCCGCGCCGAAGGCGTTGGTGTTGCCGCGCAGGCCCAGTTCCAGACCCTTGGTGTTGGTCTCGCCGGCGTTCACATAGCGGGTGTCGACGGCGAGGAGCTTGCCGCTGCCGTCACGGATGAAGTTGTCCTTGAAGTACTGGTAGTTCTCGGCCAGCGTCGTCAGGCCGAAGGACTGGATCGTGCCGGTGCGTTCGATCGACCACCAGTCCAGGCTGGCCACCAGGTCTTTCGTTGGCTGGAAAACGACGCCCGCGCTGTACATCTTGGCCTCTTCAGGGCCCAGCGTCGATTTGCCGCCGAACAGGGTGCTGAAGTCGCGCACGGACTGGCAGCCCGGCGTGTTGGAGACGACGCGCGAGGAGCAGGTGGCCGGGTCGGTGAAGTCGGCGCCGACGAAGGTGCTCTCCGTGATCGGGTCGAACATCTGCTTGAAGGTCGGCACGCGGAAGCCCGTGCTGTAGGCGCCGCGGAACAGCAGCTGCTCGGTCGGGTTGTACCGCAGCGAGACCTTGGGGTTGGTCGTCGAGCCGAAGCCGGTGTAGTCGTCGCGACGGATGGCGCCGGTGATCTCCATGTCCTTCATGACTGGCACGGCCACCTCGGCGAACACTGCCTTGATGGTGCGCTTGAGGGTGCCGGCCGTGGCCAGTGCGTTGTCGAAGGGCACGTTGAAGATCTGTGCGGCGACGGTGTTGGCATTGGAGCGCTGGTCGCCGTCGAACTTGTACTTTTCGGTGCGCGAGTCGACACCCAATGCAGCCATCACCGTGCCGCCGGGCAGCTTGAACACCGGGCCCGACACGGTCGCGTCGGCCTGCTCCATCGTGAATTTGCCGCCGTACAGCGTCACGCCCTCGGCTGTGATGGCGTCCAGCGCCTTCAGGGCCTCGGGCGTCTGCGTCAGCGAGAAGGGATTGAGCACGCCGGTGTTGATCAGGTCGGCGAAGGGCTGCCAGTAGTGATAGCCCTTGCCGACCGTGGAGCTGCCTTTGCTCTCGGCGCGCGAGAAACCGACGCGGTAGTCCCAATCGGTGAGGAAAGGCAAGGCACCGTCCGCGCCGACCAGGAAGCGCGCGGTGTCGGCCGTGGTGTCGATCTCGCGGTTGCCGCAGGGCATGCAGCGCCAGCGGAAGGCCATCGGCAGGCCGCGGTTGACCTCCAGCGCCGGGAATGACTTGACCAGTGCGTTGAACACGTCGTTGTAGCCTGCGCCGGTGCTGGGGTAGCGCAGGTTGCGGAAGGGGCTGGGGTAAACAGTGCCGGCCAGATTGATGGTGGCGGTGCCCGAACCGCTGGTGATCTGGTTGGGCGAGAAGCTCTTGGTGGACTCGGCCCGGCCCAGCACGGCCTCGCCGAACACGCGGTGGTCGCCCAGCTTGAAGGTCAGGCGGCTGACGAGGTTGGTGTTCTTGATCGGCTGCTGGATGACGGCGGCACGGCCGGTGTCCCAGGCGCAGCCGTACTTGGACGCCGCGGTGGCCCAGAGCGTCTCCTGGTAAGGGCTCATGCCATCCACCGACGAGCAGCCGGCGCCGCCGGGCAGGTCGAGGATGTTGATGCCGTTGACGCGCAGCGCCGGGTTGGCGAAGTCGAACGGCCCGGCGGTGTTGTTGCCACCCTGGCTGAGCACGTTGCCCAGCGCAGCGCCGGTTGGCGTGGTGCCGGCCACAGCGAACAGCGTCGCAATCGGCGTGCCGCGCGTGTCGGGCGACAGGCCGCGATCGGGCTGGTAGGTGTTGACGAAGTCGCGCTGGTCGCCGCGCAGCACCTTGTTGTCGCGCACCGACAGCGAGGCCAGGAAGTTGAAGCCGTCGGTATCCAGGTTGCCGTAGCCGGCCGTCACCGAGGCGCCGTAGATCTCACCGCCTTTTTGCTGCGGCACGTCGGCCAGCGCGTTGATCGTCACGCCGCTGTAGTTCTGGCGCAGGATGAAGTTGATGACACCACCGATGGCGTCGGTACCGTAGATGGCCGAGGCGCCGTCCTTGAGGATCTCGACGCGGTCGATGGCGGCGAAGGGAATCTGGTTCAGGTCGACCGTGCCCCCGTTCAGGCCGTGGGCCGCCACGCGGCGGCCGTTCAGCAGGATCAGCGTCGCATTGCTGCCCTGGCCGCGCAGGTTGGCGCTGCTGGCGCCGTTGTTGCCGCGCGCGGCGCCGTCCACCACGTCGGCATTGCCGGCCAGGTTGTCCAGGCCGTTGCCGTTGATGTTGAGCTGCATGATCATCTGCTCGGCCGACGCGATGCCGGCCCGCTCCAGCTCACGCCGGCTGATCACCTGGATGGGCAGGGCGCCCTCATCCTTGATCCGCTTGATGCTGGAACCCGTCACCTCGACGCGCTCCAGTCGCGCGCTGTCGTTCTGCGCCAGGGCAGCGCCGGTATGGCCGGCGAGGCCGACGATGGCGAGCTGGGTTGCCAGACGATTCAACTTCATCTCAAGGACTCCTGCATGTGATTCGATTGCCGCCGATGTTCGCTGGCGCGCGGGGGAGCGCCCAGGGGGCCGCACCCCAGGTGTTGCGCGCTGTTCAATGAATGCTTGTGCGCTGCACATAACCTGCGGGAATGCGTGCTGATGTGAAAGCACGCGCACGGTGCGCGGCGGCCCTCATACAGTGCCGGCGGAGGTTTTCTTCATGCGATTGATCACTGAGGCCGATGTCGCGGCCGTACTCGACCCGGACAGCGCCGTGGCCGCCCTGCGTGCCGCCTTTGCCCAGCACGGCCGCGGCCAGGCGCAGGTGCTGGCCCGCCACCGTGCCACCGCCACGCAGGGCAGCGCCGCGCTCGCGATCAGCGCGATGGGGGCCATCCTCGACGCCGACGGTGAGTTGCCGGCGGTGCTCGGCACCAAGGTCTATTCGGCGCGCAACGGCAAGTACCACTTCCTCGTCAGCCTATTCTCGGCCGAGACCGGCGAGGCGATTGCGACGCTGGAGGCCAACGAGTTCACGCGGCTGCGCACGGCCGCGGCCAGCGCCGTGGCGGCCGACCTGCTGGCTTTGCCAGAGGCCAGGACGTTGGCCGTCTTTGGCGCCGGCATCCAGGCGCGAGCCCATGTCGAGGCGCTGACGCGGGTGCGGCGCTTCGAGCGCGTGCTCGTCTGCGCGCGCAGTGGCGGCGAGGCCTTCGCGAGCGACATCGAGGCGCAGATCGGCTTCCCGGCCCAGGTTGTGGACGCCGCCACGGCGGCTGCCGAGGCCGAGGTGGTTGTCACGGCGACGCGCTCGGCCACGCCTTTGTTCGGCGGCGCTCTCGTCAAGCCCGGTGCCTTCGTTGCCGCGGTTGGTTCCAGCACGAAGACGGCGCGCGAGCTGGACGATGCGTTGCTGGCCCGTGCGGCCCTGGTCGTCGTTGAATGGCGCACCGCCGCCGAGCTGGAAGCCGGCGACATCGTGCAGGCCGTGCCGGGCGTCATCGCGCCCGAGCGGCTCGTTGAGCTGGGCGAACTGATCGTCAGCCCGCGTCCGCGCGAGGCGCAGGACATCGTCGTCTACAAGAGCGTGGGCATCGGCCTGGAGGATGTGGCCCTGGCCCGCTTCGTCGCTTATTCCCTGGGGCTGTGCTGATGCGCGCCTGGCTACTTGCTGCCGCGCTGGCCTTGGCCGGCTGCGCGACGACCTCGGTGCCCGACCCCGTACAGGCTGCGCTGGCCAAGGCCGGCCTGCCGGCGGAAAGCCTCGGCTTTGTGCTGCAACCGCTGGACGGCTCTCGGCCGGCCTTGAGCCAACGCGCCGACGCGGCGATGGCGCCGGCCTCGACGATGAAGCTGGTGACGGCGACCGTCGCCATGGACAAGCTCGGCATCAACCACCGCGGCCGCACCGAGCTGCTGGCAGGTTCGGTTCCTGTCGGAGGGACCATTGACGGCCCGTTGATCCTGCGAGGAGGCGCCGATCCCGACCTTGACTGGCCGGCGTTGTGGTGGCTGCTGCGCCAGCTGCGCGAAAGCGGCGTGCGCGAGATCCGCGGCGGCCTCGTCATCGACCGCACACTGTTCAAACCGACCCGCTTCGATGTCGGCCTGCCGCCCTTCGACGATGCCCCCGAGTTCGACTACAACGTCATCCCCGACGCCTTGCATCTCAACGGCAGCCTGCTCGACTTCGAGCTGCAAGCCACGGCCACCGGCGTTACGGCGCGCGCCCTGCCGGCCCTGCCAGGGCTGAGCGTGGATGCGAGCTCGATGACCTTGTCAGCAAGGCCGTGCAAGGACTGGGACGAGGATTGGAAACCCGCTCTTGTCCAGCCCGCCAGCGAGGGCTGGGCGCTGAAGCTGCAAGGGGCCTTCCCGGCTGGCTGCCATCAGCGCGCCCCGCTGCAGATCGTCGACCGGCAGTGGCTGGCCACACGGGCCGTGCGCCAGCTCTGGGCCGAACTGGGCGGCAGCATGGGGCCGGGTGACGCCGAGGCGGCCGCGCCGGCCGGTGCCGTCGTGCTCGCCACGCACCGCGGCCGGCCGCTGGCCGAGGTGCTGCGCGGGGTCATGAAGCGCAGCGACAACGCGCTGACGCGGCTCATCTACCTGCAGCTCGGCGCCCAGGCGGCGCAACCCGGCGAGCCGACGCTGGCGGCGTCTGAGCGCGTCGTGCGCGACTGGCTTGCGGGCCATGGCGTCGACACGGCAGCGCTGGTGCTGGACAACGGCTCGGGCCTGTCGCGCGGCGAGCGGGTCAGCCCGGCCCTGCTGGCCGGCGTGCTGCGCGCAGGGCAGCGTGGCGCCCAGGCGCCAGAACTGCTCGGCACCCTGCCCATTGCCGGTGTCGACGGCACGCTGTCACGCCGTCTGAAGGACGGCCCCGCCGCTGGGCAAGCGCGCCTCAAGACCGGCACGCTGCGCGATGCCGTCGGCCTGGCCGGCTTTGTGCCAGACGCGTCGGGCAAGCCCTGGGTCTTCGTCGCGCTGCTCAACCATCCCGAGGCTGCGGCCAAGGGGCGGCCGGTGCTGGATGCGCTGGTGGAGTGGGTGGCAGGGCAGCGCTGAAGGCTTGATCCCGAGCGGCGTCAGGCGGCGGCGTTTGTTGGCCGACTGACCGCGCTGCAACACGACCCGTCGACATCACGCCGGATCGTGTGTGTCAATCGCCTTGCCGAACCCCTAGTTGGAAAGTTGCTTAAGCCGCAGCGTCACCTATGTTTTCTGCTCGGCACCCGGTTAGGTATCGGGCGCCATGCCAAGGCAACAGGAGATCGCGATGGCTAGATTTGCAGGGTTCAGGCAGGCGGCATTGGCATTGGCATTGGCCGCGACGTGGTTCGCGACAATGGTGGGGCAAGCGCACGCGATGACCCGGGAGGTCGACTTCAACGTGCTCAATGCCACAGCGACGCTCCAGGGAACGTTCGGCTCTGGCGACACGCTGATCGTCGACACGGTGGTGACGCAGGAAACCGGTGCGCTGTCGCAGAGCGTCACGTTCACGCTAGGGGCGGGCATCACCGGCTTGACCGGGCGTGCAGTGTGGGAGATCTCGACTGCCGCCGGCCCGGGGCCGCGCCTCGTCGGCGTCAACATCGACATCTTCGATGCCAGCAACACCCTCGTTATCAGCGATGCGTTCGGTGGTGTCCTGGCCGGATACGCCGTGTCGACCTTCGACGGGGCCATCGGTCCCGGCACCTATCACCTGGTGGCCAATGGCACTGCAGTGCGCGATGCGGTGCTCAATATTTCCATCAGCGCGGTTCCCGAGCCGCGCACCTACGCGTTGCTGCTCGCCGGGATTGGGGCGGTGGGTCTGCTGGCGCGCAGGCGGCGCTTGGGTTGAGGCTCTTGGGCGTGCGGCAGGCGGTCCGTCGCAGTTGCGTCGGGACGTCCCACCGTGACGGCAGCGCCTTCATCGGGCAAGCCAGCGCAAGGACTGAGGGCGCCGCCGGGGAGGCGGCTTCGGCCGTGGCCCTCAGGCGACGGCCGGCGCCAGCAGGCGCAGCGTGACGGCGTCGGCATCCATCTGGGCCATCGCTCCCACCGGCACGGTCAGCTTGCGCTTGATGTGGCCGATGGCTGCGCCGCGGAAGACGGGGATGTTCAGAGGCAGGAAGTAGTCGTCGCCGGGCTCGCGCGTCGTGAAGCGAGCCCAGCCCGACGCCGACCCTGTGTTGTCATCCCGCAGTGCTCACCGGCGACCGTCTTCGTGCCGATCGGGCGTTGAAATCCATGCGTAGACGCTTGCGACGCAATGGCCACAGGCGCGGGCGCTTCGTGCCGCCGCCTGAGCTGCTCGCGGCGAACGCGCGGAGGCGGGATTCCATCGAAACGGGAGCGACGTCCAGGTTTTGCGTGATGGTCCTACGATCCCATTCCTGAACCGGGATATCTCCATGCGCCTGCCGCTCCTGTCGCTCCTCATTGCCTGCCTGACGATCCAGCCCGCGCCAGCGCAGGCCGACGCGGCCGATGCGCCAGTCAGGGTCAGTTTGTCGGTCAAGAGTGGCCGGGCGGCGTTCAAGGCCGGCGAGCCCATTGCGCTGGATCTGAGATTCCACGCGCTGCAGGCGCCGGAGCGCATCGTCACCAATTCGCTGGGCGACTACCTCTCTGACGAGGTCGTCATCACGGCGCTTGAGGGCAGCCCTCCCGCCGCGATCGATCACGAGCGCTGGATGCCGCAGCAGCACGACGTGATCAACCGGCAGGCTGTGCCCGAGGGGCAGGAGTTGTCGCTACCGCTGGTTCTCGATCAGCGGTACCGCTTCGATCGCCCGGGGCGTTATTCGGTGCACGTCGTTACTCGGCGGGCGGGACGCAAAACACTCACCACGAACGACGTCACGTTTGCCGTGGAGATGCCGTCGCCCGATGAGGATGCGGCGCGCGTCCGCATGCTGGCTGCAGAAATCACCGGTGCGCGGTCAGGGCGCAAGGCGGCGGCGGCCGTGCAAGCGCTGGCCCAAATGTCTTCCGATGCCGCGACGCAGGCCAAGCTCGATCTGGTTCTCGAACCGCAAGGCGCTCATCCGTACCGCATCGACATCCTGCGGGGGCTTTGGCATGCCAGCGACCGTCAGCGAGTCATCGAGGCGCTTGAGAAGGCTGTCATGGACCCGGCGCTGGCGCGCACGGATCTGATCGACGACCTCGTGCTCCTGAAGAGCAGCGTCGAGGCTTCATGGCCGGCGGATTGGGCGGCAGACGCCGCGCTCAGCAAGCGCATCCGCGCGGCGGCGCTGCATCGACTCGCTGCGACCCTGCCGCTGCGCGATGGGGAGTCCCGTCTGCAGGCCAGTTGGCTGGTTCTCGAACCCTTCCGCGGTGACGCAGCGGCCATGGATGTGACCGACTTTGTCGTCGCTCGGGATTTCATTGCCGCGCATCTCGACAAGTTGCAAAGCTACCAACTGGTCGGCTTGGCGCGCGACTTCCGCGGCGCCTTCGACGGCCTCGCCATCGTCGCCGCGTTGCAGCACTACCTGGACGCGCATCCGGACGACGCCAACGCGCTGAGCCTGGTCGTGAACCAATATCCCGACCTGGCCCAGCCATATGTCGTCCGCCACGCGTGCGGCGATCATCCGATGTATTTCGAGCAGGTCCGGGACTTGCCCGTGGCGACGCTGGCCGGTGTTGACGATTGTCTTCGCCGCAAGCTGCTGAAGGAGGCGCCGACAGCGGCAACAACCTCCGGTCAGATCGGGCTGGGTGTGACCCTGGCTTTCGTGGCGCGTTTCGCCACACCGGATCTGATCCAGGACGTCGCCCGGCTGATGCCCTCGCTTCAGGGGCGCTGGTTGCCCAATGCCAGAGCTGCCGCGCTTGTCTACCTGATGCGCTGGGACCCCAAGACCTATTCGGCGCAGTTCGAGGTCGCTGCGCAACAAGACGAGGGCGATGTGATGAGCTACACCGCCAAGGTCACCAGCCACTTACCCGCTGACGCGATGCGCGCCTTTTATCGCAGGACTCTGGAGAACGGTTCCGCGCACGACACGGCGCAGGCGGCGATGGTGCTGGCCAGCATCGGCGCAGTGGACGACCGGCCGTTGTTGAACGCGCGCCTGCAGCGCCTGCGCGAGGCACTGCGGGCGGGCCGAGGCTCTCATGATGACGAGAACCTGGAGGCGTCCTTGGTCTTCGCGATCCTCGACGGCTACGGCTGGCCGCGGGAGGAAGGTCTTGCGCTGGTGGCGACGTGCGTTTCCTCTTTCTGCAAGACAAGCTTTCACGTTCAATGACCTGCGCTGGGGTGCGTGACAGTCGATCCGGCGCCTTCGGGATGCCGGAGCTGTTGCGTCATCAAGAAGCCGTAAGCGGTAATGCTCAGGCTGGCGTGATGATGGAAGCCCCGCCAGCCTCTGCCTTTGTAGTGCCCCAGCCCCAGCTGCTGCTTGAGGTCTTGGTAGTCGCGCTCGATGCGCCAGCGCATCTTGCCCTCCAACACCATGCTGGATGCGCTCGTGAACTGGGTCACGGCGCAGCGCTGACGGCGCGGCCTTGCGACCGCCGCTGGTTCACTGCGCCGGTGGCGACGCCAGCGACCGAGCCACGACCGCCTCGTTGCGTGCCATCACCGCCGACCAATCGAATTCCAGCCGCGCACGCGCCAGCCCGTTGCCGGCCAGGCGGCTGGCCTGCGCCGGTGTGCGCAGCAGCGACCTGATCGCCGCGGCCAGCGCCTGGGCGTCGCCCGGCGCCACGAGCAGGCCGTTGTCGGCGTCACGCAGCACACTCGGCGTTCCGCCGCTGGCGGTGGCCACCACGGGCACGCCGGCGGCGTTGGCCTCGCACAGCACGCGGCCCATGGTCTCCACGTCACGCGCGCCGGCGTGGTGGCTTTCGTAGCTGGCCAACGCAAACACGTCGCTCGCCCAGTAGTAGCGGGCAATCTTCTCGTGGGGCACACGGCCTTCGAAGCGCACCACGTCAGCCAGCCCCAGGCGCGCGCAACAGGCTTCGTAGGCCCGGCGCCGGCGGCCGTCGCCAACGACCAACAGGCGGATGGCAGGGAATTCACCGCGCAACCTGGCCAAGGCATCGAGCAGGACTTCAACGCCCTTCTTTTCGACGAGCCGGCACACCGTCAGCACCACCTGCGCAGCCTCGGGCATGCCGAGTTCCGCGCGCGCTGCAGACCGCGCACCGGGCGGCGGGCGGAACTCGCCAGCGGCGACCCCGCCCGAGACGACCTCGATCCGCTCGCCCGCCACGCCAATCGCCCGCAGCAGGTTCGCCGTGTAGTCGCTGTTGGCCAGGATGCCGTTGTGGGCCGCCGCGGCGTGGCGCATCACGCGGTGGCGGCCGTCACGGAACAGCCGGTCGACCCAGTCGGGATGCTGGCCATGCTCCAGCCACCAGCTCAGCGCACGCTGCATGGCCGCCGAGCCGATGGCCCGGCTGCCCCAGGGGTAGGGATAGCCCAGCCAGGGCCGCAGCACGTCGTTGCCCACCGAGCGACAGACGACCGGAACGCCGGCGCGCGAGCGCAGCAGGCCGTAGAACACGGTCGATGCATAGATCGCATCGGGCCGGAACACGCGGATGCGGTCCAGCAGCAGCTCCTGGTTGTGCCAATAGCCCAGCCGCGACAGGACCCGATGCACCGCATGGGAGCAGCCGGCATCGAACGCGCGCGCGGCCTCGGCCATGGCCGGGTCGGTCACGCGATAAGTCAGCACTTCCACGCAGGCGGCGTGGCGCGCGAAGTGCGCCGCCAGATACCTGGCGTGCGTCTGCATGCCGCCGATGGCGGGCGGCCATTCGGTGAGGATGAGCAGCAGGCGCGGTCCGCTGGCACGCATGCGGCAGTCTCGGGGGGCGCCGGGGAACCTAGGCCACGGCCGGGCTCAGCAGCCGGATCGTTCCCGCGTCGGCATCCATCTCGGCCGGCGCACCGACCGGCACGGTCAGCTTGCGCTTGATGTGGCCGATGGCCGCACCCCGGTAGACGGGCACGTTCAGCGGCAGGAAGTAGTCGTCGAACACCTCGTCCAGCGTCAGGCTGCCGTAGCCCTCGCCGGGCTCGCATTTGGTGAAGCGGCCGAGCACGACGCCGCTCAGCTGCGACAGCGCGCCGGCCAGGCGCAGCGTCGAGAGGCAGCGGTCGATGCGGTAGATGTACTCGTTGATGTCCTCGAGAAAGAGCAGGGCGCCACGGCAATCGGGGAAATAGGCCGAGCCGGCCATCGACGCCAGCACGGTGAGATTGCCGCCCACCAGCCGGCCTTGCGCCTTGCCGGGGCGCACGGTGGTGATGCGCTCCTCGCGGGCGATCAGGTCGTCCACCGGCTTGACGACAGGGTTGCGCAGCACGGCGGCCTCGGCATTTATCGCGATGGCCTTGAAGCTTTGCACCGAGTAGTCGTTCCATTCCGACACGGCCACGGGGCTGTGGAAGGCGACGAGGCCGGTCTGGCGGTGGATGGCGTTCACCAGGCAGGTCAGATCGCTGAAGCCGCCGAAGAATTTCGGCTTGCGACGGATCAGCTCGTAGTCGAGCTTGTCGACGATGCGGTTGCAGCCCGAGCCGCCGGTCATGGCGAGGATGCCGGCCACGGAATCGTCGGCAAACATGGCGTTGATGTCGGCGGCACGCTGGGCGTCGGTGCCGGCGAAGGGCCCACGGCGTGCGGCGACGAATTCGCCCGGCTTGACCTTGAAGCCCAGGGCCTGCAGCACCTCGACGGCCATCTTCAGCGGCTCGCGCTCGAAGGTGGCGTTGGCGGGGCTGACGAGGCCGATCGTGTCGCCCGGGCGCAGCCGTGGCGCGAGCAATGGCCCGCCCGCGGCGCGCACCGGTTGGGCGGCGGCCAGCAGGCCGGCCGTGGCGGCGCTGAACTGCAGGAGTTGACGGCGTGACGGGTTCATATCGCTCGCAAACAATCAGAGATGAGGGGCTGGCCGCGTGCTCGGTCGCGCGGATTCGACGATTTGCGCGGCATTGTGTGCGCCCTGGCGGCATCAGCTGCCGCGGCCTGTTGCCAGTCGCGTGCAAGGGCAGGCACGGGTGGCTGTCCTCAAGGTGAATTTTTCGGGGCCTTCGAAGGATTGACGCTATGGCCGTAGCCTCGCTATGTTGCGCGATCTGCGAAGAACAAGACGAGGAGAAGCTCATGAAGCATGCACTCACCTGGCTGCTGCTCACGCCGATGCTGCTGGCCGGCTGCATCAGCACCACCCCCCAGGCCAGCCTGGACGACACCAGGAACTGCACGGCCATGGTGGCCGGGGGCTTTCGCAAGGTGGCCGACGAGCGCGGCGAGCGCTTCAATGGCAAGGTCGGCGAAGAGGTGGCGCGCTGCCGCGGCAGCGACAAGGCCGCGGCCTTCCGCAACACGCCCTATGTCGACTGGTCCAACTACTGGGCCACCGGCGACAAGGCCACGCTGCTGCCGGGAACGAGTGGCGTCGGGAGTCATCTCGGGCCCAACGGCCGGGGCGTCGACGGTGCGCTGCTGGACCTCGAGTACCAGCGCATGGAGCTGATCAAGTTCAACCTGTTCGACAACTCCGGCAGCTTTGCCGACTACGCCCAGGGCCGTGAAGGCGTGGCGGGCGCGGCCGTCAAGACCTGGCCCTCGATGCGGCTGGCGGCCGATTCACCGTTCTACGCGGCCGTGGGCGGCGACGGGCAGCAGCTCTGCCAGGGTGATCTGATCCGCTGGCGCCAGCTCAGCGGCGTCTGCAACGACATCCGCAATCCCAAGATGGGCTCGGCCGGCGCGTTGTTCGCGCGCAATGTGCAGTTCGAGGCGACCTACCCCGACATCAGCGACGACGCCCTGGCGCGCAACCGCCATGGTGACCGCATCGCGTTGCTGCAGCCCGACCCGCAGCTGATCAGCCGCAAGCTCTTCACCCGCGCGCAGAGCGACCCCGCCAAATGCCGCGACGGGCAAGGCCTGCCCGGCAATCCGGTGGACGCCAACTGCGACTACCAGAAGGCGCCTTTCTTCAACGTGCTGGCGGCGTTCTGGATCCAGTACATGACGCATGACTGGTTCTCCCACATGGAGGAGGGCCGCAACGAACCCAAGTGGATGCCGGTGGGCTGCACGGGCGATGCGGCCAAGCTGGGCTGCCGGCCCGATGACCGCATCGACCGCGCCTTTGTCGCCGACGGCAATGCGCCGCCGCGCTACACGGCGGCTGACGGAACCAAGCCGCTGGCACGCGCCTTCCGCACCCATGCCAACAACAACACGGCCTGGTGGGACGCCTCGCAGATCTATGGCTACAACAACGTCTCGCGCCAGCGCGTGAAACGCGACCCGGCCGACCCGGCCAAGCTGCTGATGCCGCCCGGCGCACGTGGCGGCGCGGGCGAGGCCCTGGGCCAGTTGCCCGTCTTCGCGGCGAACGACCCCATCCTGCCGCAATGGGCCGGCCAAGGCGCGGCAGCCTTCCCCGACAACTGGAGCATTGGCGTCGGCTTCTATCAGACGGTGTTCTCGCGTGAGCACAACGCCTTCGTCGCCGAGTTCCGCCGCCGCGCCGCGGCCACGCCGGATGCCGACTCGGGCCTGCGCGACCCGGCGAACCCGACAGCCGTGATCCGCTACCGCGACGTGTCGCCCGACGTGCTGTTCGAGGTGGGGCGCCTCGTCGTCGCCGCCGAGATCGCCAAGATCCACACCATCGAGTGGACGACGCAGCTGCTCTACGACGAGCCCCTGTACCTCGGCATGAACGCCAACTGGGGCGGCCTGTTCGAAGGGCATCCGTTCGTCGAGAACGCGCTGGAAGCCATCGTCGTGCAGAACTACGGCAAGAGCACCGACGCCAAGAAAGCCGGCCAGTGGTACTCGGCCCTGGCCTCGGGGCCGGGCATCTTTGGCCTCGGTGCGCGGGTCTACAAGGACGACAGCTTCTTTGCGCGCCATGACGCCAAGAAGGACGACATCTGGAACCTCGCCAACCCCGACCACGTGAACGGCGGCGTCAACCACTTCGGCTCGCCCTTCAACTTCCCCGAGGAGTTCGTCAGCGTCTACCGCCTGCATGCTTTGGTGCCGGACCTCATCGAGCTGCGCCACTGGGACAGCGACCCCAATCGCATCGCCGCCAAGGTGCCCGTCATCGAGACCTTCCGCGGCAAGGCCACCGGCGCGCTCGCCAACGAAGGCGCGGCCGACTGGGCGCTGTCGATGGGCCGCCAGCGCCTGGGCCTGCTGACGCTGGGCAACACGCCGGCCTTCCTGCAGAACCTGGCCATACCGCGGCTGCAGTCCAGCACCGGCAAGATCGACGTCGCGGCCCTGGACATCATCCGCGACCGCGAGCACGGTGTGCCACGCTTCAACGAGTTCCGCCGCCAGTACGGGCTGCGCCAGCTGACCAGCTTCGACGACTTCATCGACGCCCGCCTGCCGGCGGATTCACCCGAACGCGCTCGCCAGCAGAAGGTCATCAACGACCTGCGCGGCATCTATGGCCAGCACAAATGCGATGCGAAGAAGGTCATCACCGCCGCGCAGAGGAACCTCGACGGCAGCCCCATCAACGACTGCCTGGGCAAGCCCGACGGCAGCCTGGTGGACAACATCGAGGACGTGGACACGGTGGTGGGCTGGCTCTCGGAGTTCACGCGGCCGCATGGCTATGCGATCTCGGAGACGCAGTTCCAGGTCTTCATCCTGAATGCGTCGCGGCGCCTGTTCAGCGACCGCTTCTTCACCAGCAGTTTCCGCCCCGAGTTCTACGGCAACCTGGGCATCGAATGGCTGATGAACAACGGCCCGACGGGCAAGCAGTTCGAGGCCAAGGAAAGCAACGGCCACCGCATCGAGGTCTCTCCCTTCAAGCGCGTGCTGCTGCGCACCGTGCCCGAATTGGCGCCCGAGCTGGCGCATGTGACCAACGCCTTCGACCCCTGGGCGCGTGACCGCGGCGAGTATTACGGCCTGGGCTGGCAGCCGCGCCGCGGCGCGGAAAGCGACCCCGCATTCCGGTGAACCCCTCGTCCAGTCTCGCCCCGCTGCACGCGGGCGTGCCCAGCCGGTCCCCCGAGGGGACGGCGATGCTTGCGGCATTGAGCCGCAAGCACATCGCCAGAGCGGGCCGGCTAGGGAGCGGCCCGGCGCTCGGCCCGCAAGAACGTCGGTACGTCGACCACTGAGGTGAAATCGGGGGCATGAGCTCAGACCTGCCCCCGCTGCCCCACCTGGCCCCCGGCCGCTACCGTCACTACAAGGGCGGCGAATACGAAGTGCTTCATGTGGCTCGCCATAGCGAGACGCTGGAGGTCGTGGTGTTCTACCGGCCGCTGTACAACGACAGCGGCTGGTGGGTGAGGCCTTACGAGATGTTCACCGGCACACTGGAGGTTGACGGCGTCGTGCGGCAGCGCTTCGAGTGCATCGGCTAGAGACGGTGGCCGGCAGGGGAGGGCGGGTGGATGAATGAAGAAGATCAGGCGCAGGACGCGCCTGCAGGCGGGCCGTTGCTGACGGCTGCGGCGCTGGACGACGGTGCGCCCGCAGTGGGTGGCGCGTCATGGCTGCGCGAAGGCGCGCGCGTGCTGGTGTTCCTCCCGCCGCGATGGGAGGGCCTGGAGGCCGCGCCGGTGACGGTGGCGGCGCCGATCCTGGCGGGCTATCTGCTGCAGTTCATTGCTCAGCGCGTGATGATGCAGGGCGCGCCGATGTTGCTCTGGCAAGGCTTTCTCGCAGGTTGGGCGGGCATCGCCATCATGGCCTGGCTGTGCTGGGTGGTGGCGCGGTCTCGCTCGGCACAAGCGCCAGCGACGCCAAGGCCAGCCACGCTGTTTGCACTGGTTTGCATTGCCGGGCTGATGCTCGGCCTGTTTTCCGGCGGTGTCTTTCTTGGGATGCGAGCCGCGCTCGATCCGTTTGAGAGCTGGCCCCTGAGCCTGCAGCTGACGGCATGGCTGGTGCCCTTGTGCTGGGCTGGCCTGACGCGGCTCGTGCTGCTGTGGCGGGCGGCGGGTTCCGGGCTGGCGCGTGGTGCTGCCCTGTTGCTGGTCCCTATCCCGCTGATGCTGAACGGCTGGCTCGCGCCGCCGACATTCTGGTGGGCCGAGCCAGTGGCCAGTGCCGAGGCGGACGCCGAACCCGAGGTCGGGTTGCCGTTGACCGACGAGACCATAGGCAGGCAAGCGCAGCTCGTCGCTGTTGCATTGCAGGGCCTGCGACCACCGCAGCCGGGCCGGGTCAACGTCTACGCAGCGACTTACGCGCCCAACGCCTCGGAAGACGTCTTCATGCGCGAGAGTGCCACCGTTGCCAAGACGATGCGCGAACGCTTCGGCGCGGACGGTCGTCTGGTGGAGCTGGTGGCCAACCGCGCCACCACTGACACGCTGCCCTGGGGCACGCCGGCCAACCTGCGCCAGACCATCGCCCGCATGGCCGCGGTGATGGACCGCGACCGGGACGTGCTCTTTCTGCACCTGACCTCGCACGGCGGCCGCGACGGCAAGCTGGCCAACGACACCTGGCCGCTGAAGACCGAGCCCGTCACGCCCGACCTGCTCAAGCGCTGGCTGGACGAAGCCGGCGTGCGCTGGCGCGTGATCTCGGTGTCGGCCTGCTACTCGGGCAGCTGGATCGCGCCGCTGGCCGGCGACGGCACGCTGGTGATGACGGCGGCCGACGCGGACCACACCTCCTACGGCTGCGGCAAGCGCTCCGAGCTGACCTTTTTCGGCCGGGCGATGTACGAGGAGGCGCTGCGCAAGACCTGGTCCTTCACCGAGGCACATGCATGGGCCCGCCAGGTCATCGAGGTGAGGGAGAAGGAGGCGGGCAAGAGCGACGGCTATTCCAACCCGCAGATCAGCGAAGGCGCCGGCATCCGCGCTGTGCTCGAGCGCCTGGCGGACGAGCGACGGGCGCGCTGATCACGCCACCCGCGTCCAATCCATAGCCCAGTCCATCACCCAGGTCTTGCCGCCGTCGCGCGACGCGGCCTGCTGCCAGCGGCAGCTCGTCGGCGTGATGCGGTCCCAGACGCTCCGGTAGAGCACGGGCTTGCCGTCCTCCTCGGACTGCTCCTGGAAGATGCCCGCCCCGCCTTCGAAGCTGCCTGGCAGACCTTGTGCGCCCAGCTCGCCCGAAGCGGCGTTGACCCAGAAGTCCGACCACTGAGCCTTCTTCATGTCCAGCAGCCGCAGGCCCATGCCGCCGAACTGCCGTGCTGGGATGCGCAGCTCCTCGACGCTGCAGACGCCGGCCAGGATGGCGTGCACCGTGGCCTCGCCCTCGAAGACATCCCAGACACCATTGCGACGCCTGTGGTTGAGGATCTTCCAGCGGCCGCTCAGGAAGTCAAAGTCGCCGGGCTTGCCGGGCGTGCGCGTGGTGGGCAGGGCGCCCGTCATGGCCGGGCCGGGCTGGGGTTCGGCGGGTTCGGCAGGTGCGGCCCTGCTCGGCGTCAGCGCAAGGGCTGCGGCAGCTTGCAGCAGGCGGCGGCGTTCGGAGTTGTCGGTCATGCGCATCTCGTGAGTGAGTGGAGGTGGCGCATGCTGCGCGGCATGACATGACAATCGGCGTCATGTTTTGCGGAACATCATCCAACCTGGACTCGGCAGTCGGGCGCGCCCGAGGGGGTGGCGAGGCGGGCCGCGGGCAAGGCGCGCCGACGATGTGGGCTCAAGCCCACAAGGAGAAGCAACGCAGCCGGCGGCCCGAAGCGCCGAACCAGCGGACGTGCAGCGCCTGGCAACGAAGTGGTGAGGGTGGAGGCCACGGCCACTTCATAAAGCGCCGAGGTTTTTGATGAGTAGCAAGCGGCCAACTGCCGAGTCCAGGTTTCAAGCATGCGCGCCAGCCGACTCCTCTCCATCCTGATCCTGCTGCAGCTGCGCCCGCAGATCACGGCGCCGGCGCTGGCGCGCGAGTTCGAGGTGTCGGTGCGCACCATCCTGCGCGACATCGATGAGCTGTCCGCCGCCGGTGTGCCCGTCTATGCCGAACGCGGCCGCAGCGGCGGCTTCAAGCTGCGCGAGGGCTTTGCAACACGCCTCAACGGCCTGCTCGGCGACGAGGCCCAGGCCCTGCCGCTGCTGGGCCTGCCGGGGGCGGCCAGCGAACTGGGCCTGGGCGGTGCCTCGCAGCGGCTGCGGCTCAAGCTGCAGTCGGCGCTGCCGGGCGAGTCCGCCGCGCTGGCCGGCCGGTTGCAGGCGCGGCTGCATGTGGACCCGCTGGACTGGTACCAGGGCGGCGAGCCGGCAGCGCACCTGCCGGCGCTGGCCCAGGCGGTGCTGGAGTGCCGCCGCGTCGAACTGCGCTATCTGAGCTGGAAGGGCGAACGGGATTGGCGCGCCGAGCCGCTCGGCCTCGTGCTCAAGGGCGGCAGTTGGTATGCCGTCGCACGGGCCGGGGCGCGCACGCTGACGCTGAAGGTCGCCAACATCCAGTCGCTCAGCGTCGGCGAGGAGAGCTTCGAGCGCCCGGCTGACTTCGATCTGTCGACTTGGTGGCAGGCTTCGCTGCAGCGCTTTGAGAGGGAGTTGCGGCCCGAGGTCGCCGTCATCCGCATCACCGCCGAGGGCCGCCGGCGGCTGGCCGAGAAGGGCAGCTATGCCGCCCAGGCCGTCGCTGCCGCGGTGCCCGAGAAGCCGGCGGGGCCGCAGCGTTGGGCCAGGGTCAAGTTGCCCATCGAGAGCGTGGACCAGGCGGCGCGGCTGGTGTTGTCGCTGGCGCCGGAGGCTGAAGCAATGGGGCCGGCGGAGGTGAGGGCGAGGGTGGCGGAATGGGCAGGAGAGTTGGTGCGGCGTCATGCAATGGCATAGGCAACTCGCTGCAGTGCCATCAGGCGGAGAACTTGTAACTTCGCGCCGCTTTTGCCGATGTTTTATTGGCATAGTCATTGCCCATCAAACACTTGCAACGGCTGCTCCGGTTTTATGCAGCAGTGGCTGTCGCCCTAGAACACGTTCCCTTGATCTTCTGCTGCAGAAAACCTAACAGGATAAAGCGACGACTGTATGTTTATACAGCATCGAAAAACTGCTAGCTTGCGCTGCGTAGCAGGCGCGCACGCCCAAGCGGGCTTGGTGCGGACGAGCCAGCAACGCAGCGTGAACGTATCAGCCTTGCGTAGGCTGTTTTGCGCACAGAGTGGTGAGCTAAACCCCGTCGGAAAGTGCCCCGCAGAAGCTCCAGAGAACCTGCCACTAGAACGGACGCCACTGCGTGGCGCCGCTCACCTTCCACGTTGAACAGCAATGGCTACATCCGTGCCTGAACGCGCGAACGACTATCGACCACCAGAAACTCGGGCTGAGCTTGAAAGCCGCTACGCCGCGGGAGAGCGCTGCTTTCCGGAAACCGATCTGAGTGACGCCGATCTGTCGGGCGTGCAGCTAGATGGCGCTGACTTTGAAAAGCATTCGTGGTTCCACAGCGCCAACTTTGCTGGCGCCAGTTTGCGCGGCACGAGCTTTCGGGAATGCAACGTCAAGTGCGCCGACTTCTCCAACGCTGACCTCACGGGTGCCATATTCGAGCTCGCTTCAATCGAGTCGATCAGGGCAACGGGTGCCGTCCTCAGAGGCGTTAAGGTCAGAGGCGCCACCTTCTACGGCTGCGAGTTGCCCGATGGTGCGGAACTGCCGTCGTGGGAGTGGCAATGAATGCCGTCCAACCTTTCGCTGCAGCGGACGGCTCCGCCGTCCGCTGAGCTCGCGCGTTAGGCGGCATGGAAGCCAAGTTCATCGAACCGACCATCGCGAGTCGCGTCAAGCTGGCGCTGTGCGTGGTCTTCGGAATCGCTCTGTCTGTCGCCATGGATCGCTGGTGGGATCCATTCATGGAATTCGTCAAGGGTCTTCCCACATGCGAGTCACTGCCTTGGTATCGCGGCATCATCATTGCCTTCGTCCTCTTGTTCCTATCGGCGGGCTTCTCAGCCTCGCGCGCCGCAATCCTGACGCTTCGTTCCGGTCAGTCCCCTTTTCCCGGCGCCTGGGTGTGGTCCCGAACCAAGGTCCGAACGGGTTGGAAGGCAAGAGTCGATGGGTGGGTTTTCGCCCTTCTAGCGCTCGTTTGCTTCTCAGGGCCCGTCGTGGCAGGGTATCTTCTCCGCGTCAATGTCATCTTCTGCTGGCCAGTCTCATGCGGCTGCTAAATCCTCATTCACGCCTGCCGCCTAACCTTTCACTGCAGCAGACGGCTTTGCCGTCCGCTGAGTTTGCACGCTATCCAGCATGAACACGCGGCGCGTCCACGACCTGATGAGGCAAAAGTTTCCGCCGATCGGACATGCACGTCGGGAATGGGCGGTCGTCGCCGACAGCGACCAAATCGAAGCTCTCCTGACTGAGTACGTTCGCTCGTCAGAGGCATTGGTGGAAGTCCATCGGAAGCTGGGTGCGCTGTTGCCCATCGGCGAGGCCGCCCGCTTCGCGGCAACTCACATCGGGGAAGGCGAGATCCGCATTGCTGATCGCGAGTTCAGCGGCTTCGTTGTTATTGCGCAGAACGGGGTCGCCACTGGGTGGCGCATGCCGGACAACCCTTTGCTGCAGCGGACGTTGGGCGCCATGAGAACCGTCTACTCTTTGAGAAGCGATCCCGGCTTGGCGAGCATGCAGGCTGCCTCGCAAGGGGATGGTCCCCATGGGCTGAAGCAGACTCATGGACTCGTCGGCTCGGCTGACTGGTGGGAGCAAGTCGACAAGGGATCGCTGCCAACAAACACGACCAGCGGAACCGTCATTCATTTCTGGCCCGGCCACCACGGCGATTGGCCCGAAATCGAACTGCGTGAATCGGGCGGAGCATCTTCAAACTGGGGCTGTCTTATCCCCGCGCTAGAGGCTACGCAGCACTTTATGCTTGACGCTCAAGTTGAGATTGACCACGTCGAGCAAGAGTTGAAGGCCCCCTTCAATGGGGCTACTGCAACATGCGTGGTCACTGCCATCCGTGTGGCCCAACCGGGCACTGCAGCGGACGGCCTCGCCGTCCGCTGAGCTCACACGTCAGAGCGCATCAATGAAATCCTACGCAACCATCGCTCGCCGAGCGGTACGCATCCTCGGGCACCCAAACAGTGGGTGGTCGCCCGCAGATCCTGATGACGATAACGCGCTGGAGATCGAGTTTCGATTCGAGATCACAGACGATGGAAACAAGAACTTCTTGCTTGTTTGCCATTCGTTGGATGGGCGCTATGCCGCCGATACCTGGCATGAAACCCTTGAGGAGGCCGTTGCCTGTGCACAAGACTCCTATGACATCGCGCCATCGGAATGGATGATGTCTGGGCCCACCACCTAACTGAGTGAGCAGGCCGTGACGCAGACCGGCGCGTCAGGCGAGTTATGCCTTCCCTACAAGCCATGGAGCCATTTGCTTGACGAGCATCACCTTTGAATCTGCCAACCAGCCGGAGGTCATCGCCCTCATCGCCGAGTTGGACGCCTACCAGGACACCCTTTATCCGCCCGAAGCCCGGTATGCCTTGGACCTGGCTTCGCTGACCCAGCCGAACGTCGTCTTCGCCGTGGCCCGGGATACGGTGGGGCGGGCCGTGGGCTGCGGCGCAGTCGTGCTGACCCCGGAGTTCGGCGAGCTCAAGCGCATGTTCATCAGCCCGGCGGCACGTGGCCAGGGGCTGGCCCAGCGGCTGCTGTCCGAGCTGGAAGCCGAAGCGGCCGCTCGGGGTTGCAGGCTGGTGACGCTGGAGTCGGGGCCCTACCAGCTCGAAGCGCTGGCGCTGTATGCCCGATGCGGCTACGTTCGCCGCGGGCCCTACGGCGGCTATGCCGACGATCCCTTGAGCGTCTTCATGGAGAAGCGCATCGACGTCAAAGCACCCGCGGCAGATCCCGCCTGACCGCCACGCGGTCGCCGAAGTCGAAATGCCACCACTCGGTGGTGATGCCGTGAAAGCCCGCCTCGCGCATCGCTGCGCGCAGCCAGCCACGCTCCACAAGGTGTTCGGGCGTCAGCGCGCCCAGGGCCAGGTGCTCGGCCTCGTGGTCGGGGTGGGAGGCCAGCGTCATCTCGTCGAAGCCGCTGCCCATGTCGACCTCGCGGCCTTGCGGGTCGAGCAGCGTCAGGTCCACGGCCATGCCAAAACTGTGGATGGAGCCGCGCTCGGGGTGGGCGAGATACATCGTCAACGGCGTGCCCTGCAGCTCGTCCCACAGGCGCTGCTGCACGCGCTGGGGGCGCAGGGCGTCCAGCACGAGCAGGCGGTAGCCGGGGCGGCGCTCATGCAGCCAGGCGGCGGCCTGCTCCAGCGCGTCCGCGGCCTCGCGGCGCAGCCAGGCGCAATCGATGCCGGCGTAAACGGAATGGCCGACGAAGTTGTCGGCCGTCGCGTAGCGCAGATCCACGGCGATGCCGTGCTGCAGCGACGCGAGCGGGCGGAAGTCCGAATGCGAGGCAATGTCTTCGATGCGAATCACGGCAGTCGAGAAAGGTGTTCGTGCGCAGCGGCCGTGATGAACTTGACCAGGCGGCGCGAGGCCTGGCCCAGCGGCGCGCTGGCGGCGCTGAGCAGATAGAGCTGCACCGGCACGGTGGGTGACAGCGGCCGCACGCGGACCTTGCTGGCGTCGGCGCTGGCGGCGGTGAAGGGGTCCACCAGCGTCATGCCCACACCGGCCTCGACGAGGGCGCGTGCGAGCTGGTAGGTCTGCACGGTGATGCGGCTGGCCAGCGGCTGGCCCAGGGCCTCGCCGGCGTGGTGCAGCAGGCCGGCGAGCGGGTCGTCGCTCTGCAGGCCGACGATCTCGGTGCGGATGTCGGCCAGGCCCAGCGGCCCCTCGCCCTTGGCCTCGGGGCTGCTCAAGGGGCACAGGGCAACCATGGCGCCGCTGGCGATGACCTCGGCCTTGATGCCGGGATGGCGCGGGTCCTGCAGCGACAGGGCCAGGTCGGCCTCGCCGAGCAGCAGCGCCGAGACGATCTCGCGCGTGTGATGGGTGGCCAGCGAGCAGCTCGCGTTCGGGTAGGCCTTGCACCAGGGCGTCATCGCGGCCGGCACGATGGCCATCGCGAGGGCTGGTGTGGCAACGAGGCGCACCTGCTCGCTCTCGCCGCTCTTCAGGTTGGCCGCCAGGCGGCGGATGCCGACGAGATCGCGGTTGAGCTTGTCGATCTCGACGAAGAGGCGCTGGGCTTCGGGCGTCGGGTAGAGCTTGCCGCGCACGCGGTCGAACAGGGCCATGCCGAGCTGCAGCTCGCAATGCTGCAGCACCTTGGTCACGGCGGGCTGGGAGATGTGCAACAGCTGGGCGGCACCGCTGATGGTGCCGGCCTGCATGATGGCGTGGAAGACTTCGATGTGGCGCAGCCTCACTTGCGATACACCCCTTCGAAGTTCACTGAGCCGTTGGGCGCCATCTTGAAGCCCACCACGTCCTTGCGGATGGGGATGTAGACGGTGGAGTGGGCCATCGTGATCCAGGGCCGCTCGTGCTTGAAGATCTCCTGGGCCTTCTCGTACAGCGCGACGCGCTTCTTCTGGTCGGGCGTCGCGCGGGCTTCGTCGATGAGCTTCTCGAATTCGGCGTTGCAGAACTTGATGCCGCTCTTGTTGGCCGCGCAGCTCAGGTTGGGCGTCAGGAAGTCATCGGCGTCGCCGGTCTCGCCGCTCCAGCCGCTCATGTAGACGTTGTGCTCGCCGTTGTTGGCGCGCTTGAGGTACTCGCCCCATTCGAAGGTCTTGATGTTCGCCTTCACGCCGATCTTGGCCCAGTCCTGCTGGATGAGCTGGGCCATCAACTGGCCGTTCGGGTTGGTCGGGCGCTGCACGGGCAGGGCCCAGAGGTCGATCTCGAAGCCGTTGGGAAAGCCCGCCTTGGCCAGCAGCGCCTTGGCCTTCGCCGGGTCGAACTCGTTCTTCAGCTTCTTGTTGTAGCCGGGGATGGCCGGCGGGAAGGCGCTGACGGCCTGCATGGCGTCGCCGCGCGGGAACAGGGCCTTGAAGATGGCGTCGCGGTCGACGGCAATGTCCAGGGCCTCGCGCACCTCGCGCTTGTCGGTGGGCGGCTTCTTCAGGTTGAAGCTCAGGTAGGAGATGTTGAGCGCCTGGATCTTCTCGATGCTGATGTTGGCGTTGTTCGCCAGCGGGGCGATGTCGACGTCGCGCAGGGCTGCCGTTACATGGCATTCGCCGGCGGCGATCTTCTGCACGCGCACATTGGGCTCACGGCTGATGCTGAAGACCAGATTCGACGTGGGCTGCTTGCCGCCCCAGTAATCTGGGTGCGCTTCCATACGCAGCACGTCGTCCTTGGCATAACTTTTGAAGCGAAAGGGCCCCGCGCCGACCGGCTGCACATTGATTTGCGAGGCCTTTCCTTCCTTCAGTAGCTGCGCGGCGTACTCGGCGGACTGGATGCCCGCCCAGGCGAAGGCGAAGTTTGCGACGAATGTCACATTGGGCTGACGAAGCCGGAAACGAATTGTGCGGTCGTCGATTTTGTCGATGCCCTCGATCAGCTTGGTCAGTCCAAGGTTCTGCGGGTAGATGAAATTTGCCGGAAACGCCCTGTTGAACGGGTGGTTGGGGTCGATGAAGCGTTGAAAAGTGAACAGCACATCATCTGCATTGAGGTTGCGGGTGGGCCTGAACCAGGGGGTGGTGTGGAACTTCACGCCGTCCCGCAATCTGAAAATGAAGCTCTTCGCGTCGGGCGAGATTTCCCAGCTTGTGGCGAGCTTGGGGGTCAGCTCCGTCGTGGGTCGTTTGAAGCCAAGCAACCCGTCGAACATCTGTGCGCTGACCGTGTTGGTGCTAGCGCTGTCCCACATTCCAGGGTCAAAACCTTCCGGACTGGCGTCGGCGCAGTAGATCAGCGGCTTGTTTTGGGCTTGCACCGCAGGCGCGCTGGCCAGCGCAACCAGGGTCAGCAGGGCGAAGTGCAGGGGCTTCATGACGGTGGCTTTTCAGAGGGAGAACGGGCGGGAATTGTTTGGAGCACGACCCGTCGCGGCAAGGGCGGTGAAGGTCGAGACGCATAACCCAAACTTATACCCTCCGCGCCCCCTAGTTCGTAACGTTTAGCCACGGTCCCGTCAGGGCCTGCCATCAGAATCCGTTCCGCCCCCCTAGGCCACCCCCCTAGTACCGAAGTGCAGCGACGTTCGCTGCTAAGGATTGCTTTTCCATGACTGACCCCCAGCGCCGTAAATTCCTCCAGTATTCAGCCGCTCTTGGCGGAGCTGTTCCCTTGGCCGGTTGCGGTGGTGGAGGGGGAGAGGCCATGGCCGAGGCGACTGCGTCGGACGGAGCGACCGTCACTGCTTCGGTGATCAAGCTGCCCACGACCGCTCCTGCCCCCGCACCCGTTCCGGCTCCGCCCCCGGCTCCAGCTCCGGCCCCCGCACCTGTGGCCACTCCGACGCTCGGCCTGTTTACTGGCGCGATGCAGTTCAGCTTGGTCAGTACCAAGACGCAAGCCAAGGCGCCCTTCAGCCTGGGCTTCGCCTTCAAGCGCGGCGACATCCCGGCGGGCAGCACGGTGGGCTCTAGCCTGTCTGTGTTGCAGGTCACACCACGTACGACCTGGCCTGACGGCTCCCTGAAGTTCGCCCAGATCGCCGGCTTTGCCGACCTGACGGCCAACAGCTTGCTGACCGTGCGGCTGCGTCGCGTTGCAGCCAGCGCTGGCAGCGCTGCGCTGCTGACCGTTGCGGACCTGAAGAAAACTGGCATCACCGCCGAGGTTGGCGCCGGCAGCCTCGGCACGGCCAGCTTTGGCGCTGCCGACTGGGATGCGCCGCAGGCCACCTGGGTCAGTGGCGCGCAGATGTCGTCCTGGGTCTTCCGCAAGCCGGTGGGCAGTGACGCTCACCTGGTGGCCTGGTTGGAGGTGCGCCTGTTCGCCGGCGGCGCCGTCGAGATCCTGCCCTGGATCGAGAACGGCTACCTGATGGTGGCGGGCCCGACCAGCAAGGCGGCGACCTACACCTTCAAGATCAATGGCACGCAGCGTTTCTCGGCCACCATCGACCTGTCCCACCATTGCCGCACGGCGCTGATCAACGGCACGGCCCTGTCCTACTGGCTAGGCACCGACCCCGACGTGACGCCGCGCCATGACCTGGCCTATCTGCAGGCCACCGAGCAGGTGCCGACCTACAGCGCCCGCGTGGACGCCAATGGCGCCGTCGCCCAGTGGCTGGTGACCAGCTACACGCCGCTGGACAAGGCCAATTTCACCTACGCAGGTGACTCCATGGCGGCCACCGGCTACCAGGAACCCATCGGCCTGCTGCCGATGCATGACGCGCTCTATCTGACCTGCGAAAGCAGCAACACCTATGCGGCCGTCGTGCGCAACGGCTTCGCCGCCGGTCGCTATCCGCTGTTCTACCGCGACGAGAAGACGCAGCGCCCGATCCGCTTTTCCCAGTACCCCAACCTGGTGTTGCACAAGGACAGCCGCGTCAGCGACCTCGGCAGTTCGACGCGCAGCCAGTTCACGCCCCAGCCCACCGGCACGCAGTCGCCGCGCTGGGACTGCGCCCACAGCCCCTCGGTGGGTTATATGGCCTATCTGGTCACGGGGCGCTGGTACTTCATGGAGCAGGTGCAGTTCGCCGCCACGCTGAACTACCTGAGCAAGGCCGACGAGCCCAATATGCGCCGTGGCTCGCAAGGCCTGGTGCAGTCCTGCTTCGGCGGCTGGCAGACCCGTTCCGCTGCGTGGCAGTGGCGCGCTCTGACTCAGGCGCTGAACGTGACGCCGGACGACGACACCACGCTGCGCCAGGAGTTCATCAACTGCGTGCAGTCCAACATCGAGAACTTCCACGCCGTCTACGTCGCCCAGCCCAACAACCCCTATGGCTGGATCCAGCCGGGCGAAGGCTACGAGAACACCATGCAGTTCGGTGCGGTCTGGCAGCAGGACTTCGTCACCGCCGCCTTCGGCTACTCGTTGTCCATGGGCCTGCCGGTACCGGCGGCCGTCGAAACCAAGCACGCGGCCTTCTTCCGCTGGAAGGCGCGCAGCGCCGTCATGCGCCTGGGGCCGGCCACCGGCTTCTGGTACGTGAACGCGGCCGTGTACACCATGAGCATTTCGCCTGTTGCGGTGCCCGACTTCCAGACCGGCAAGGGACCCTGGTATCCCAACGATGCGGCCGTCTACCTGGCCAGCTATGCCAGCCTGCCGGCCTGGTTCGGCGCCGTTGAAGGCAAGCTGGCGGGCGAGATCATGCCGGGTGATCGCGCGGCATGGGGCAACCTGACGACGGCCATGGCCTATGCAGTCAGGCATGGCGTCGACGGCGCTGCCACTGCCTACCAGCGCCTCATTTCGGCCAGCAACTATCCGGCGCTGCGAGATGCCTTCAACAGCGCGCCGGTCTGGTCGGTGGCGCCGGCGCGGGTCATTCCAAGCTGGCTGGCCAGCAAGCCCTTGAACACCTGGTTCGAGATCCCCGGCACGGCTGGCGCCGGCGGCGCGGCAGTCGATGCCTACAGCGGCATCGCCATCAACGACCGAACCAGCGAAATCATCATCGCGGCGGCCGGTGGCCATACCGATTCCTATGACAACCGGGTCGTCTCCATCAGCCTCGCGTCGGACGCGCCGACCTGGAAGGTGCGCTTGGCGGCCAGCAAGAGCTACGCGCAGAATGTTGCCCACTACACCGATGGCATGCCCTCGTCGCGCCACCTCTACAGCACGGCTCATTTCATTCCGCAGATCAACCGCCTGATGCTGTTCGGTGCGCGCGGTGTGTACGGTTCATCCTGGGACTTTGCCAAGGTCGACGCCTTCAACCTCGACACCAACACCTGGGACAAGGCCGGCACCTGGGCCGACATGCCCTCGGGCTATTACGGTGCTGCGCAGATCCGCGCGACCGGCGAGGTTGTCAGCACCGGCCTGAAAAAGTGGTCGCCCGTCGATAAGAAGTGGACGGACCTCGTCACCAACCCCGTGGGTGACGCGGTGCGCTGGCCCATCGCCTTCGATGCGCGACGCAACCAGATGTTCTGCCTGCAATGGGGCGACGGCCAGGGCTTCGACCCGCAGCGCATGGTGGCCAGCCGCGTCCCCCTGGGCAGCGGCCAGCAGATCGCCGTCACATTCAACGCCAGCAGCGCGCTGACGCAATGGCAGAACGAAAAGCCGAGCTATGCGGCGATGGACTATGACCCGGACAGTGACCGCTTCCTGTTCTACAGCGGCCAGGGCGAAGCGGCGGGTCGCGTCTATGTCGTCACGCCCAATGACAGCAATGTCTGGGACATGAGCCTGCTCAATGGTGGCAGCCAGAAGATCGCGCCCACCCCCGACAACGGCAGCGGCCTGCAGAACCGCATGCGCTACGTGCCGGCTCTGCGTGGCTTCGTGCTGCTGACGCGTGGCAGCGCCAACCTCTACTTCCTGCGCACGGCCTGACATGCAGCCCCTCGTCCGGCCGCACACCGCTGAACGCGGTGCGACCGACCGGTCTTGCAGACCGCGCTGCGGCAGTGCCGCAGCCCTTCGGCAGGCACATGGCGCCCACTGGGCGCCATGTGTCCGGCCTCAGCCCCCGGGGGGACGGCGATGCTTGCGGCATCGAACCGCAAGCACATCGCCAGCGCGGGCCGGCTCGGGAGCGGCCTAGCGCTCGGCCCGCAAGATGTCGACCCCGTCGGCTGCGGCACCGGCACTGCGCCGCGGACAACTGAAGGTGGCGGCAGAATCGGTCCACGATGTGGGCCGACTTCCAACCGCTAACCGTTCAGCGCGACGGCGTCACGCTGTTCGCCCGCCAGGGCGGCCCGTCGGATTCCGGCAGGCCGCCCTTGCTGCTTTTGCACGGCCACCCGCAGACCATGGCGATGTGGCACCGGGTTGCGCCCACCTTGGCGAAGACGCGACGCGTCGTGCTGATGGACCTGCGCGGCTATGGCGACAGCGACCGCCCGCCGGCCGGTGAGAGCAGCGCGGCCTATGCCAAGCGAGAAATGGCGCGGGATGCCATCGCGCTGATGCAGTCCCTGGGCCATGAGCGCTTCGCCGTGCTCGCCCATGACCGCGGCGCGCGGGTGGCCCACCGGCTGGCGCTGGACCACCCCCAGGCTGTGACAAGACTGATGCTGCTGGACATCGCGCCCACGCTGGCCATGTACGAGGGCACGACCGAGGCCTTTGCGCGTGCCTACTGGCACTGGTTCTTCCTGATCCAGCCGGCGCCGCTGCCGGAGCGCCTGATCGAGGCTGATCCGATCGCCTATCTGCGCGACGGCATGGGCCGGCGGGGCAGCGGCTTCTTCGACAAGCGGGCCTGGGCGGAATACGAGCGCTGTATGGTGCGACCGGGTTCGGCCGCGGGCGTCTGCGCCGACTATCGTGCCAGCGCCGGCATTGATCTCGAACACGACCGTGCCGACCGTGCCGCGGGCCGGCGTGTGACCCCGCCGCTGCGCGTGCTGTGGGGTGCCAATGGCGTGGTGGGTCGTTGCTTTGACCCGCTCAAGCTCTGGCAGGCGGCGGCCGAACACGTCAGCGGCCGCGCCGTTGACAGCGGCCACTACATCGCCGAGGAAGTGCCCGAGGTGGTGCTGGCCGAGGCGCAAGCCTTTTTCAACGAGGATTAAGGGCTTTCGAGGCCATTGCCCGAGCTGCGACATGGTCTTGGCGCGTTGATTCCTATCGTAGGAATGCTCGCAAATCAGGGTTTCCTGCGCGTCAACGGTTCACGCGCCAGGAGCCAGCGAAAATAGCGCCATGAAGTCCATCGCCCAAACCCCCAAGTACAGCCGCGCCCAGGGCCTGCCCGCCCTGCTCCAGCAACGCATCGCCGTGCTCGACGGTGCGATGGGCACCATGATCCAGCGCTACAAGCTGGTCGAGGCCGACTACCGCGGCGAGCGCTTCAAGGACCATCACAAGGACCTGAAGGGCAACAACGAGATGCTGATGTTCACGCGGCCCGACGTGCTCAGCGAGATCCACGAGCAGTACCTGGCCGCCGGCGCCGACCTGATCGAGACCAACACCTTCGGCGCGACCTCGGTCGCCCAGGAGGACTACGACCTCGCCGGCCTGGCCTACGAGATGAACGTCGAGGCCGCCAAGCTGGCCCGCGCCGCCTGCGACAAGTACTCGACGCCCGACAAGCCGCGCTATGTGGCGGGCGCCCTGGGCCCTACCCCGCGCACCGCGTCGATCAGCCCCGACGTCAACGACCCGGGCGCGCGCAATGTCGACTTCGACACCCTGCGGGCCGCCTACTACGAGCAGGCCAAGGGGCTGCTGGAAGGCGGATGCGACCTCTTCCTGGTCGAGACCATCTTCGACACGCTCAACGCCAAGGCCGCCATCTTTGCGCTGGACGAGCTGATGGAAGACACCGGCGAGCGCCTGCCCGTCATCATCTCCGGCACGGTGACCGACGCCTCCGGCCGCATCCTGTCCGGCCAGACGGTGACCGCCTTCTGGCATTCGGTGCGCCATGCGCGGCCCATCGCCATCGGCCTGAATTGCGCCCTCGGTGCGACGCTGATGCGCCCCTACATCGAGGAGCTGTCCAAGGTGGCGGGCGACGTGGCGGTGAGCTGCTACCCCAACGCCGGCCTGCCCAACCCGATGAGCGACACCGGCTTCGACGAGACGCCGGACGTGACTGCGCGGCTCGTGGGCGAGTTCGCCAAGGCCGGCTTCCTGAACATCGCCGGCGGCTGCTGCGGCACGACGCCCGACCACATCGCGGCGATTGCCAAGGCCGTGTCGGCCTACAAGCCGCGCGTCAGTGGCGAGAAGTTCTTCAGCCAGATGCTGGCGGCGGCCTGAGCCTCAGGAGGCGCGGTTCGGCGCGCTTGCTGGCTTGGCGCTGCGCCGCGGGCTCTCGCTGAATTCCGCCGGCGGCTTCATCAGCGCCGGGTCGGGCTCACCCCGCTTGAGCTTCTCCAGCCGGTAGTTCTGTTCGCCCATCCGCGGGTCGGCGTCGCGGCTCATGACCGTCAGCATCAGTTCCGGACTGCGCCAGACCTCGCGCGTGCTGACGATGGGCTTCTCGTTGCCGATCTTGCCGGCCTCGATGGTCCAGGTGGTGCGTTCGCCGCTGACCTTGAGGCCGTCGATCTCCTTGGGCGCCAGCGCCGTCGTCGTGCCGCCTTCGCGCGGCAGCATGCCAGGCAGCAGCAGCGGCATGGGCGGCACCGGCGGCGTGGGCACCATCAGCGGTGTGGGTGGGGCGGGCATGGCAGGCGGCGCGGGCATTTCGCTGGCGCGGATGACGCGCAGCTCACGGCGACGCTCGACGGCGCTGGCACCCGGTGCGGGTGTTGTCATCAGCTCCTGCTCGATGACGATGCCCGGCTCACCGGCCATCGCCCGGGCGCGCACGCGCTCCGCATCCACGCTGCGCGCCCGCTCGGCGACCCGACCTCCCCATTCCTTCCAGCGCGCCGCCTGTTCCTTCATGCGCTCGCCCCAGTCCTGCATCGAAGCTTCCCAGGCGGCATGGGCCGCCGCGTCGGCGCCAGGCGCCCAGGCCGCGTTGCTGCGCAGTCGCTGCACGCGTTTCTGGTCGGGGTAGACGACCCAGCTCTCCTTGGCCACCGGGTCGTTCAGGTAGATGACCTTGGGGCCGCCTTCGCGCTGCACCTCGCGGCGAGTGCGGCCCTCGCCGTCGCGGCAGAGCTGGCTTTGCTGCTTGCGCACGATGCGGTTGCCGTCACCCAGCGTCTGTACGTTCTCGTGCACGGCGGTGGCGCAGTAGGGCGCGCCCCTGACGACGCGCTCGCTCTCCAGCTCGCGGCCGGCGAAGCTCAAGGCCTGGTCGCCCAAAGCGATGCGCACGGGCATGTCGGACAGGGCGATCTGCACGCTGCGCTCGATATCCCGTTCGAAATCGCGCTCGATCAGGCGGTCGGCCTCCAGCGCGGTGGCCGAGGCCGCCAGGGCCAACAGTGCCAGGCCGGTGATGGGTTTCTTCATGTCGTTCTCCGTCGTCAAGTCAATTCAGGATGCGCACGGCCAGCACCTGGCCGCTCGGGTTCAGCATCAGTTCGGCGCGCACCGTTTCGTCGGCGCGTGCGGCGTCAAAGGGCAGGCCCAGCAGCGCCAGGCGCTCGCGCGGCAGTTCGGTGGGCTGCAGCCACACGGCGGCGCTGCGCTCGGCCGTCAGCGCGGCCTGGAACTCGCGCTCGGACACCAGCGGGATGAAGCCGCTGCCGGCCGTGGCGGCCTGGGCGGTCTGGCTGCCCGGCGGGTCGAGCAAAAGCATGGCGCTCAACAGCACGGCGGCCGTGGCGCCGAGCGCGCCGCTGCCCCAGGCGAGACGGCGCAGCCAGCGCGGCTCATGGGCTTCGGCCCTTTCAGCCGCCATGCGGCGCACGCGCAGCAGGTGCTGCTGCTCGGCCAAGCAGGCAAGTACGGCGGCGTCCTGTTCCGCGCCGGGTTGCAGCTTGGAAAAGTCCGCGCGGGCTGGCAGCAGCCAGGCTGGCGTGTCGTTGTCGATGCTCATGGTCGTTCTCCCACGGCCAGCAGGTCGGCCAGCCGCTGGCGGGCGCGGTGCAGGCGGGTGCGCAGCGCGTCGACGCTGACGCCGGCAATCGCCGCGGCGTCGTCGTAGCTGCGCTCCTGCAGGTCCACCAGCACGATGGCCTCGCGCTGCGGCCAGCTCAGCCGGCGGATGGCGGCCCAGAGGCCATCCTGCTGCTGGTTTTGATTCAAACGCGTGTCGCTGCTCGGCATGAGCTCGGCGGTGTCGTCGGTGTCGAGCGAGTCGTCCAGCGGCACGTGGCGGCGTGCGTCGCGCCACTGGGTCAGCAATTGGTGCCTGGCCATGCCGGCGAGGTAGGCGCCGAGCGAGCCGCGGCCGGGCTGGTAAGCCTGCGGGCCGCGCAGCAGCTGGGCAAAAGCCTCCTGCACGGCGTCCAGCGCGGTGGCCTCGTCGCCGGCCAGGGCCAGCGCGTAGCGATACACCGAGCCGCTCTCGCGCCGGTAGAGCAGGGCCAGCGCATCGGCATCGCCATTGGCCACGCGGGCCATCAGGGCGGCCTCGTCCCCTGACGCCGAAGCGGCCGGCGCGACAAAGCCGAGGCGGGTCAGCCAGCTCATTCCGGGCAGCATGGTGTGAGGGCCTGCGGGGTTTGCATGCCTCTATTGAGCGTGGGCAGGCCCTTTCGTTACTCCGGACAAACCCGCCGTCACTTTCAGCACAGGCCCGGCGCGGCATGATGCTGCGCACCGAAAAAAGGAGAACGCCGCGATGCTGAAGCTGCAAGGCATTGACCACCTCGTGCTGCGTGTCATCGACCTGGACACGATGGTGCGCTTCTACGTCGACACGCTGGGCTGCTCGATCGAGCGCCGCCAGGACGAGATCGGCCTGGTGCAACTGCGCGCTGGCCACTCGCTGATCGACCTCGTGCCGGTGGCCGGCAAGCTCGGCCGCATGGGTGGCGCAGCGCCCGGCGCCGAGGGTCGCAACATGGACCACTTCTGCCTGCGCGTCGAACCCTTCGACGCGGCAGCCATCCGTGCCCACCTGGTTTCTCACGGTGTCGAAGCCGGCAAGACCGAGAGCCGCTACGGCGCCGAAGGCGAGGGGCCGTCCATCTATCTGAGCGACCCCGAAGGCAATGTCGTCGAACTCAAGGGCCCGCCCGGGAGCATCACATGAGCATGAAACCACTGACCCGCGCCATCTTCTGGGGCGGCCTGCTGGCCGGCACCGGCGACCTGATCTTTGCGCTGAGCTACTACGGCATGAAGCTGCGCGTTTTCCAGGGCGTCGCCGCCGGCCTCATCGGCCGCGAGGCGGCCTTTGGCGGCGGGCCGGAGACCTTTGCGCTGGGCGTGGCGCTGCACTACGGCATCGCATGGATCTGGGCCGCCATCTTCTGCGTGGTGGCGCTGCGCCTGCCCGTCCTGCTGCGCAATGCGACCGCCGCCGGCCTGGCCTACGGCTTTGTCGTCTACTTCGGCATGAACAACGTCGTGCTGCCGCTGTCGGCCCTGCACACGCCGTTCTGGCCGCCCAAGCTGGATGCGGCGGCGATTGCGGCGCATTGCTTCGTGTTCGGCTTTCCGATCGCGCTGGCGGCGCGGCGGATGTTGCTGGGCGGGCCTAAGGCCGCCTGAGCTCCCGTGCCAGCACACGGTTGCCATAGCTGTTGCCTTCGAAGCTGTAGCTGGTGGCGCCGATGTCGGCATAGCCCTCGCGGGCGTAGAACGCCAGTGCGCGCTGGTTGCCGTCCCAGGCTGTGAGCCACAGTGCGCTCAGGCCGGCTTCGGCGGCCAGCGCCTGTGCGGCGCTGATCAGCCGCCGGCCCAGCCCCGTGCCTTGAGCGGTGGGCTGCACATACAGGCGCACCAGCTCGGCGCCCGCGCACTGGCCCGCGGGCGCGGCCTGGTCGGTGAGTGTCAATTCAGCAAACCCCAGCAGCCCCGTGCCGCGCTCGGCCAGCACGAAGCGCCGCTGCGGCTCGCGCAGCCGCAGGTCGAAGGCCTCGGTCGCGTACTCCCGCAGGGCTTCACGGGCCAGGTCGGGGCGTACACCCTCGGTGGCATAGGTGTCCAGAAAGACCTGGATGGCCAGCGCGGAAATCGTCGTCGCGTCGTCCGGCGTGCCGGCGCGCAGAGTGAGTGGCATCGAGGTCAAGGGCTGTGTGAGGAACGCCAGACGCATCAGCATAGGCGCTTGGTGAGGATGGGGCCGCCGCCTCGCGCAGAATCACCGACCATGCCTGCACTGCCCACCAAGCTGCCCAACACCGGCACCACCATCTTCACCGTCATGTCGGCCCTGGCGGCCGAGCATGGCGCCGTCAACCTCGGCCAGGGCTTCCCGGACTTCGGCGCCGACCCGGCCCTGCTGAAGGCCGTCACGGATGCGATGGCCGCCGGCCACAACCAGTACCCGCCGATGACCGGCGTGCCGGCGCTGCGCCAGGCCGTGGCCGCCAAGCTGAATGCGCTCTACGGCTCGGCCTACGACGCGGACCGCGACATCACGATCACGGCTGGCGGCACGCAAGGCCTGATCACGGCGTTGCACAGCTGCGTTGGCGCAGGTGATGAGGTCATCATCATCGAGCCGGCCTACGACAGCTACGACCCGGCCATCCGCCTGGCCGGTGCGGTGCCCGTCGGCGTGCCGATGACTCTGGACTACCGCATCGACTGGACGGCGGTGCGCGCAGCCATCACGCCGCGCACGCGGGCGCTGGTGATCAACACACCGCACAACCCCAGTGGCCGCATCGCGACCGCCGAGGACCTGCGCGAGCTGGAGCGCATCGCCGAAGCGCACGACCTCTTCATCGTCAGCGACGAGGTCTACGAGCACATGGTGTTCGACGGTGCGCCGCATGAGAGCGTGGCGCGTTACCCGGGTCTGCGCGAGCGCAGCTTCCTCGTCAGCAGCTTTGGCAAGACTTTTCACGTAACGGGCTGGAAGGTCGGCTTCGTCGCCGCGCCGCCGGCGTTGAGTGCGGCCTTCCGGCGCCTGCACCAGTACACGGTGTTCACGGTCCACACGCCGACGCAGCACGCCATCGCGGCCTACCTCGCCAACCCTGCGCCCTGGCAGGGCCTGAGCGACTTCTATCAAGCCAAGCGCGATGGCTTCCGCGCCGCGTTGGAAGCCACGCCGCTGAAGCTGCTGCCCTGCGAGGGCACCTACTTCCAGACGGTGGACTACAGCGCGGTGTCGGATCGGCCCGAGCTGGACTTCGCCAAATGGCTGACCACCGAGGTCGGCGTCGCGGCCATCCCGCTGTCGGTCTTCTACCAGCAGCCCCAGGAGCGCGGGCATGTGCGGTTTTGCTTTGCGAAGCGGGGCGAGACCTTGGCACTGGCGACGCAGCGTTTGCAACGTGGCTTGCCCCGCTGAAGGGCGCCCGTCCCTGGCGCTGGCACGCTCCGTGCAAACCCGAGGTCACATGACCGGCACGCCCGCTGTACGAGGCGTCGGTCGAGAACCAGTTCACGGAGTCCTTCATGTTGCACCACACGCGTGCGCTTGCCGATGCACCAAAGCGGGCGTCTGCTGCACCCAAGCAGACCGCGGGCGAGCTGTTCGGCAAGACCATCAACCTGTCGGGCCGCCGCCGCTTCACGTCGCAGCGCGTCGTGCTCTATGCAGTGCTCGCCTCGCAGGGCCGCGACGGTGCACTGACCATTGCCCGCGACGCACTGACCACCTTCGGCGACGCACATGGGGCGCTGCTGCAGGGCGAGCTGTCACCCGACGCGCTGGGCGGCGAGCTGAAACAGGCCTATTTCGGCCCTGACCGCGCCAACGAGCGCATCGTCGGCTTCATCGAACTGGCCCGGCGCGCCATCGAGGCCATCTCGGCCAGCGCACACAGCGCACCGGCCCTGCTTGAGGAACTCGTCGAGGCCGCGACGCCGCTGCTTGCCACGCTGAACCGGTTGACCCAGATCTACGAGGACCTCGCCCGCCAGCAGGCCGCCACGGCCAAGAAACAGCTGACGGCCGTCATGGGCGACATCGAGCTCATCGCCAGGCATGCGCGCATCGTGTCCTTCAACGCCCAGGTCGTCGCGGCGCGGGCGGGCACTTCGGGCCGCGAGTTCGCGGTCGTGTCGGGAGAGTTCACGCAGATCACCGGCAAGCTCGACGGCCTGGTGCGCGAGGCCGTGAGAAGCGCGGTGGCTTGATCGGTCAGGCGGTAGGTCGCAGCGGGCAGCTCGCGCCTGTCTCGGGAGTCTCGGCCAACCGCATGGACAGCTCGGCCCTCAGCCCCTGCAACGCCGCAATGCGCGCGTCGATGTCTGCCAGCTTGCGCGCCAGCGCCGCCCGCAGCGCCGGGCCGGCCTCTTCACCCTGGGCGAGCAAGGGCATGTCGGCCGCGATCTCGGTCAGCGTGAAGCCCAGCTGCTGGGCCGTGCGCACATAGCCCAGCCATTGCACGGTCTCCTCGGGGTAGTCGCGGTAGCCGTTGTCAGCGCGGCGCGCCTGCAGCAGCCCGCGCTTCTCGTAGAAGCGCAGGCTGTCGCGGCTCAGGCCGGTGCGGGCGGAGAGAGTGCCGATCTGCATGGCGTGGTTGCTCAAGGGGCTTGACCTTGGAGCGTACTCGAGGGTTGAGCATGGCGGCCTTCGTCACTTCTCGACCCTCTATGTCCTCGTTCAGCCCGCCGCAATTTCGTCGTGTCGTGTGGGCCAGCGCGGCCTACGACCTGCTCGTCACGGCACCGTTTGCCACGCCGTGGAGCTTTGCGCTGGCCTTCGGCCACCTAAGCGCCGTCAACCAGGCGCTTGGCGGCCAGGCCCTGCCTGCGTTCGAGCCCATGCAGATGCTGTTCGCACTGCTGATGGGCAGCGTCGTCATCGTCTGGGCCGTGCTGCGGCTGCGCGGGCCGACCGCGCAGCTCGGCCGCTACGACGCGGTGGCGCGAGGGCTGTTCAGTCTGTGGATGGGCTGGACATGGACGCAGACCGGCGAGCCGGTGCTGCTGCTCTTCCTGCTGCCCGAGACGAGTTGGGCCGTGGTGCAGATGTGGGCTGTGCGGAAACCGCTGGCATCCTGACGGTACGACTTGCAGTAGCTCAAGGCCTTTTCAATTCAGCCAAAGACCACCTTGGACTTTTTGAGGTACTCCAGAAAATTCAGACAAGAAACCTCGACCGTCTGCAGCCCGCAGACAGCAGGAATCTTGTAATTCGCTTTGGTGCGTGGCAGGTCTGGTTGACGCCGTTCGTCAGTGATGAGAACGGCGCCTTTCGATCTTGCCGCCGCGATGATCAACAGATCGTTTTCGCCTACGCCCCCGCCAAACCGATCCCCTTCAATAGAAAGAAGCGCCTTGATCCGAACCGCGTCCAGGAGAATCTTCTGGTCCACGTTGTGGACCGAAACATTTTCGGCCTCCAACCACGCCGCGCATTCAGGTGACTTCCGCTCAACTTCTTCAAGCGCCACGGAACTGATTTGCAAGTCTCCGGTGGCTATCTGGCTGCCGAGCCAAAGCCAAAGTGAGGGAAATTGTTCAATGGGGTAGTTGTCCCATGCGTAGAGCGCTGACGACGCGTCAAGCACCTGCATAGAACGCCTCCAACGAGTGGATGTCCTTTACCTTGATTCCATCCAGGTAATCACTCGCCTTGTTCAGGCTAATCTGGCGCGCGTTCAATGCACCAAGCACCGTGCGTACGTAGCGATCACCGAACAAATGCTTCGGCTCCCGATGTCTATACATCCTTGGCGCCGCCTCAGCCGCTGGCCGCGGGCGCGCATCTCGCCATTGTTTGTAGGCTGCATATTGTTCTGCTGGCATCCGCCCAGCCTCGACGAGGCGTAACAAGACGACATCAGCACTCAGGCCCCACAACTTTCGCCACGGACGCAGCCATTCGTGCAGTTCAGCTTGATTCCGGGGGCGACCTGCATCCGGTATCGCACCTAAAAGCTCGTTAGGCAGGAGCAGATGTGCTGCGAAGCGATTGACGTCTCGTTCGCGACCACGAGCAGCCCAAAGATCAGCGTCGTCGTCAATCGAACTGGCCTTATGAAGCAGCAGATGGCCCAACTCATGCATCAACGTGAATGTCTGCCGCGCTTCGGCTTCCTGCTTCTTCACGAGAATCAGAGGTGTTTCTTCGTCGTAAAGCGCGAAACCCAAGACAGGCACATCTTTGGCAATCTGCCAAGGCCCTGCATAGCCATTGGTGCGCATCACCAGTACGCCTTGCGCCTCAATAGCGTTGCGGTAGCCGTCAAAACTGTTGACGCCGCCAAGCTGAAGCCACTCACGCGCGATTGCGGCCGCCGCTACCGGATCTTGAGGAAGCTGAGGAGGGGCGAAGCGTGGTCGATCTTCCGGTGCTAGCTCATCAAGAAGATCTAAGTAGATGCGGCGCTGCCGTTCAACTCGCTCGATCAACTGTCGGATTCGCCGAGTCATCTCCGGCTTAAGGCCTGTCAGCGTTCGAAACTGCGGCGAGTGCACGTCCGCTTCAACGACGCCCCCTTCCTCCATAAAAAAGAGCACCGAACGCCCAAAGTAGTCGGCCAACTTTCGCAGCTGTTGATAGGTGAGCCCTGGTCCTTCCTTGTGAAGCAAGTCATGCAGACGCACGGCCGATAGACCAGTCTCTTTGGATACCTGATCCACCGACGTACGCATGTCCGCCAAGCACCAAGCCAAGCGTTCAGGGTTTATCGCGTCGATCCGTTCCACGCTTGGCATTCTAGAAATGCTTGCGAACTCGCACCGCTTACGCGATTTGGCTCGCCATTGAGGGACTCAAGCTGCGCCCGCGCGTTCCAGCATCGCCTGCAACAGCACATTGCACCCCGCCTCGATGTGCTCGGGCTTGGCGTCCTCGATCTCGTTGTGGCTGATGCCGTCCTTGCAGGGGATGAAGATCATGCCGGCCGGGGCCAGGCGCGCCATGTAGACGGCGTCGTGGCCGGCGCCGGAGACCGCGCGCATATTGCTGTAGCCCAGCGTGTCGGCTGCCTTCTGCACGGCGGCGATGCAGTCGGCGTGGAAGGGCTGGGCCGGGTAGGCGCTGACGGGTGTGATCTCGATGGGCAGGCCGCTGTCGGCGCTGAGCTTGGCGGCCACCGCGCGGATGTCGGCGTCCATCGCCTCGCACAGCGCATCGGTGGCGTTGCGCAGGTCGATGCTGAACTTCACGCGGCCGGGGATGACGTTGCGGCTGTTGGGATGCACCTGCACCATGCCCACCGTGCCGCGGCCATGCGGTGGGTGGCGGTGGGCACAGGCGACGACCTCCTGCATCAGCTTGGTGGCCACCTGCAGTGCGTCCTTGCGCAGCGCCATCGGCGTGGGGCCGGCGTGGGCCTCCATGCCGGTGACGACGCAGTCATACCAGCGAATGCCCAGCACGCCGGTGACGACGCCGATGGTCTTGTCATGGTCCTCCAGCACCGGGCCCTGCTCGATGTGGGTCTCGAAGTAGGCACCGATAGGGTGGTCGCCGGGCACCTGGCTGCCGATGTAGCCGATGCGCTCCAGCTCACCCTTGACCGTCTTGCCTTCGGTGTCGGTCGCCGCGTAGGCGTGCTCCAGCGTGAAGGCCTTGGCGAACACGCCCGAGCCCATCATGACGGGCACGAAGCGCGAGCCTTCCTCGTTGGTCCAGAAGGCGACCTCGATGGGCGCCTCGGTCTCGATGCCGTGGTCGTTGAGCGTGCGCACGACCTCGATGCCGGCCAGCACGCCGTAGTTGCCATCGAACTTGCCGCCGGTGGGCTGGGTGTCGATGTGGCTGCCGGTCATGATGGGAGGCAGGCTGTTGTTGCGGCCCGGCCGGCGCATGAAGCCGTTGCCGATCTGGTCGATGGTGACCGTCATGCCGGCCTCGCGCGCCCAACGCGTGACGAGGTCGCGGCCTTGCTTGTCGAGGTCGGTCAGCGTCAGGCGGCAGACGCCGCCTTTCTCGGTGGCGCCGATCTGGGCCAGTTCCATCAGCGAGTCCCAGAGGCGTTGGCCGTTGACGCGCAGCTTCGTGATGTCGGGGCGGGTGACGACGGTATCCATGACGAATCCTTAGAGCTTCGTGCCGAAGCGCAGCTTGTTGTGGTCGGGGTCGACGAGCAGGAACTCGCGTACGCCCCAGGGCATGTCTTCGATGGCCTTGACGGGCTTCACGCCCTTGGCAATGAAGGCGGCGTAGATGGCGTCAGCGTCGGGCACCCAGAAGTACACGGCGCCACCGGGCTGGCAGTCGCCCGCGTGGCCAGTCAGGAAGATCGTCTGGCCTTCACGGGTGATTTGCAGGAACAGCGGCAGGCCGGGCTCGAACTGGTGCTGCCAGTCGATGCTGAAACCGAGCTGGTCAATGTAGAAAGCTTGCGCTCGCGCCGCATCCGTCATGCGCAGCTGCGGGATGACGGTCTGCGTGCTCATCGCGCGACGGCAGTGGGCGCGAGGTCGTGGGCGCGCTTGGCGGCCGCATCGAACTGCGGGCCGAACGGCGGGCGCTTCAGATAGCGGCCCTTGCCTTGTTCCGCCCGCAGCTCGCCCCGAGCGAACACCACGCGGCCTTGCGCGATGGTGTGGCTCGGAATGCCGCGCACGGTGCGCCCCTCGAAGATGTTGAAGTCGTTCTTCGAGAACTGCGTCTTGGCGCTCAGCGTCTTGATGCCGGCCGGGTCCCACAGCACGAGATCGGCGTCCGATCCTTCGGCGATGACGCCCTTGCGCGGGTACATGTTGAACAGCTTGGCCGCGTTGGCGGAGGTGATGGCGACGAACTCGCTGGGGGTGAGGCGGCCCGAGTTGACGCCGGCATCCCACAACACGGCCATGCGCTCTTCCACGCCGCCGCAGCCGTTGGGGATCTTGGCGAAGTTGTCCTTGCCGGCGGCCTTCTGGCTGGCGCAGAAGGTGCAGTGGTCGGTCGCCGTCGTGTGCAACTGGCCCGACTGCAGGCCGCGCCACAGGAACTCCTGGTGGATCTTGGGGCGGAAGGGCGGGCTCATCACATAGGCGGCAGCCTTCTCGAACGACGGGTCGCGATAGACGCTGTCGTCGATGAGCAGATGGCCGGCCAGCACCTCGCCGTAGACCCGTTGGCCACGGGCACGCGCACGCGCAATCGCTTCGGCGCTTTCGATGCAGCTGACGTGCACGATGTAGATGGGCACGCCCAGCACGTCGGCAATCGCGATGGCGCGGTTGGCGGCCTCGCCTTCCACCATCGGCGGGCGCGACATCGGGTGGCCCTCGGGGCCGGTGATGCCCATCTTGGCGACCTCGGCCTGCAGCAGGTAGACGAGCTCGCCGTTCTCGGCGTGCACGGTCGGCATGGCGCCCAGTTCAAGCGCGCGCTTGAAGCTGTTCACCAGCGTCTCGTCGTCGCACATGATGGCGTTCTTGTAGGCCATGAAGTGCTTGAAGCTGTTCACGCCTTCCTCGCGCACGAGCGTGCCCATGTCGGCGTGGACCTGCTCGCTCCACCAAGTCACGGCGACGTGGAAGGCGTAGTCGGAAGCGCTCTTCTCGGCCCAGCCGCGCCATTGCTGGTAGGCGTCCATCAGCGGCTGCTGCGGGTTGGGGATGACGAAGTCGATGATGGACGTCGTGCCGCCCGCCAGGCCAGCGGCGGTGCCGGTGAAGAAGTCGTCCTGCGTCACCGTGCCCATGAAGGGCAGCTGCATATGCGTGTGCGGGTCGATGCCGCCGGGCAGCAGGTACTGGCCGGTGCCGTCCAGCGTCGTGGTGCCGGCCGTTGCTTCGCGCGCGGCGCGTTCGCCGATGGCGGCGATGCGGCCGTCGACGCACAGCACATCAGTGCGGGACTCGGCGTCGGCATTGACGACGACGGCGCCTCGGATCAAGAGAGAAGAAGTCATGTCGCGCGCCTTGTGAGCGTTTGGGGTTGGGTCTTGCCGGCCATCAGTGCGGCGTAGACCATGGCCGCCAGTGCTAGACCGGCGAACCAGGCATAGGTATAGACGGCCTTGAAGACCGCGCCGACCTCGGGGAATGCCGCCGGGAAAGCGGCATTCAGGAAGCCGGGGATGTTGGGCGCGACGCCGACGGCGAAGGCAATGACGGCGGCGATGTTCCAGCCGCCGCGGTAGCTGTAGCGGCCGCCTTCGCGGTAGAGCTCTTCCACCACCAGCTCGGTCTTGCGCAGCACGTAATAGTCAACGATGAGGATGCCCGCCACAGGCCCCAGCAGCGCCGAGTAGCCGATCAGCCAGGTGAAGATATAGCCCTGCGTGGACTCAAGGATCTTCCACGGCATCATGGCGATGGCGATGCCTGCAGTCAGCATGCCGCCGGTCTTGTAGCTGATGCGACCCGGCGCCAGCGCCGAGAAGTCGTAGGCCGGGCCGACGAGGTTGGCGGCGAGGTTGACGCTGACGGTATCGATCAGCAGCACCAGCAAGGCGATCAGCACCGCGGCACCGGTCATGCGGCTGGCCACGTCCACCGGGTCCCACAGCGCCTTGCCGTAGATGACGACGGTGGCCGAGGTCACGAATACGGCCAGCGCTGCCAGCAGGCCCATGGGAAGCGGCAGGCCGATGGCCTGGCCAATGAGCTGATCGCGCTGGGTCTTGGCGAAGCGGGTGAAGTCAGGGATGTTCAGCGCCAGCGTGGCCCAGAAGCCCACCATGGCGGTCAGCGACGGCCAGAACACGGCGGAGAACTGGCCCGCCTTCTTGCCGCCTTCAACAAACGCAGAGGGCTGGTCGAGGATGGGGCCGAAGCCACCGGCCTTGTCCCAGGCCCACCACAGCAGCACGAAGCAGATGACGATCTTGATCGGCGCCGTGTAGGTCTCGAGCTTGCGGATGGCCTCGATGCCGTGCACGACAAACCAGAACTGCAGGGCCCAGAACAGCAGGAAACAGCCCAGCTGCGCAGCGTTGATGCCCAGGCCCGGCAGCGGGTCGCCCGTGAGCGGGTGGCCGATCAGCACGCCGGCCAGCGTGTAGATCATCTGGCCGCCAAACCAGGTCTGGATGCCGTACCAGCCGCAGGCGACCAGCGCCCGCAGCAGCGCCGGCAGCCGCGCGCCCTGCGTGCCGAAGGAGGCCCGCGCCAGCACCGCATATGGGATGCCGTACTTGGCGCCGGCATGGCCGATCAGCAGCATGGGCACCAGCACGATGAGGTTGCCCAGGAAGACCGTGCCGACGGCCTGGCTCCAGCTCATGCCCGACTCGATGAGGCTGGCCGCCAGCGTGTACGCCGGGATGCACATGACCATGCCCACCCACAGCGCTGCAAAGTGGTACCAGCGCCAGGTCCGCTGGGCGGCCGTGGTCGGGACCAGGTCAGGATTGCTCAGCGTCGGATCGTTCATGGTCAGCTTCCGTCGAGTTCAGGTGTTCTGCGGGAAAGCAAATTGCGGGCCCTTGGGCAGGGAATCCGGCCAGCGCTGCATGACCGCCTTGTGCTTGGTATAGAAGCGCACCGCCTCGGGGCCATAGGCATGGTGGTCGCCGAACAGGCTGCGCTTCCAGCCGCCAAAGCTGTTGAAGGCCATGGGCACCGGCAGCGGCACGTTGACGCCCACCATGCCGACCTGGATGTGATGCACGAACTCGCGCGCCACGTGGCCGTCACGCGTGAAGATGGCGACGCCGTTGGCGTACTCGTTCGCTTCGATCAGCGCGATGGCGCCGGCCAGGTCCGGCACGCGCACGACGCACAGCACCGGGCCGAAAATCTCTTCGGTGTAGCAGCTCATGTCGGCCGACACGCCGTCCAGCAGCGTGCCACCGACGAAGAAGCCGTCCTCGAAGCCGGCTACACGGTGGCCACGGCCATCAACGACGGCCTTCGCACCGGCCGCCACGCCTTCGCCGATCAGCTTCTCCACGCGCTGCTGTGAAGCTCGCGTGATCAGCGGCCCCATCTCGATGCCGCTGCCATGGCCTTCACCGATCTTCAGCGCGGCCACCTTGGGTGCCAGCGCCGCCACCAGCGCATCGGCCGCATCGCCCACCGCCACGGCCACCGAGATCGCCATGCAGCGCTCGCCGGCCGAGCCATAGGCCGCACCCATCAGCGCGTCGACGGCCTGTTCGAGGTCGGCGTCGGGCATGACGACCATGTGGTTCTTCGCGCCGCCCAGGGCCTGCACGCGCTTGCCGTGGGCAGAGCCCACCTTGTAGATGTGCTCGGCCACGGGCGTGGAGCCGACGAAGCTGACTGCAGCGATGCCGGGGTGGGCCAGGATGGCGTCGACTATTGTTTTGTCGCCCTGCACGACGCTGAACACGCCGTCGGGCAGGCCGGCGTCCTTGAGCCATTGCGCCATCAAGAGCGACGCCGACGGATCGCGCTCGCTGGGCTTCAGGATGAAGGCATTGCCGCAGCCGATGGCCAGCGGGTACATCCACATGGGCACCATGGCGGGGAAGTTGAACGGCGTGATGCCGGCGACGACACCCAGCGGCTGGCGCACGCTCCAGGCGTCCAGGCCGCGCGCGATCTGCTCGGTGTACTCGCCTTTGAGCAGCTGCGGCATGGCCGTCGCGAACTCGATGTTCTCGATGCCACGGGCCACTTCGCCCAAGGCATCCGGCATGGTCTTGCCATGCTCGCGCACCAGCGCGGCGGCCAGTTCTTCGCGCTTGTCCTGCACGATGGACAGGAACTTGAACAGCACGCGGGAGCGCGCCAGCGCCGGCGTCTGGCCCCAGGCCTTGGCGGCCTTGGCAGCGGACGCGACCGCGGCGTCCAGGTCGGCCACGCTGCCCAGCAGCAGCTTGCCCTGCACCGCGCCGGTGGCGGGGTTGTAGATGTCCTGCTGGCGCTCGCCGCTGCCGCGCGTGATGGCGCCGCTGATCCAATGACCGACTTCGTAGGGACTCATCTCGATTCCTTCAAGTGCATCCGGCACTCATCGGGTTGTTCGGGTGCGTGGTCCAGTTCGCATAGCTGCCGTCGATGACGCGGCCCGTGCGCGCATCGGTCTCGCCCGGCTGCAGCGCGCGCATCGAGATGGTGCCAGGGACGGGGCAGATCGACACGCAGAGATTGCAACCGACGCATTCGGCATCGTTGACCTCGAAATGCCGCTGGCCGTCCTTCATCGCAAAGATGGCCTGGTGCGAGGTGTCCTCGCAGACCACGTGGCAGCGCCCGCACTTGATGCAGCTGTCCTGGTCGATGACGGCTTTCTCGACGTAATTCAGGTTGAGCTGGTTCCAGTTCTTCACGGTGGGCACCGCGCGGCCCTGGAAGTCGGCAATGCTCTTGTAGCCCTTCTCGTCCATGAACGTGTTCAGGCCCGAGCACATGTCCTGCACGATCTTGAAGCCGTAGACCATGGCGGCGGTGCAGACCTGCACCGTGCCGCAGCCCATGGCGATGAACTCGGCCGCGTCGCGCCAGGTGGTGATGCCGCCGATGCCGCTGATTGGCAGGCCGGCGGTTGCCGCGTCGCGGGCGATTTCGGCCACCATGTTCAGCGCGATCGGCTTCACAGCCTGGCCGCAGTAGCCGCCGTGCGAGCCCAGGCCGTCGGTGACCGGGCTCATGGTCATGCGGTCCAGGTCCACGCCCATGACCGAGTTGATGGTGTTGATGAGGCTGACCGCATCGGCGCCGCCCGCATGGGCTGCCCGCGCCGGGAATCGCACGTCGGTGATGTTAGGCGTCAGCTTGACGATGACGGGCATCTTCGTGTGCTTCTTGCACCACTCGGTGACCTGCTGGATGTACTCCGGCACCTGGCCGACGGCCGAGCCCATGCCACGCTCGCTCATGCCGTGGGGGCAGCCGAAGTTCAGCTCCACGCCGTCGGCGCCGGTGTCGGCCACGCGCTCCAGGATGGCCTTCCAGCTCGCCTCGTTGACCGGCACCATCAGCGACACGATCATGGCCCGGTCGGGGAAGTCTCGCTTCACGCGCCGGATCTCGTCGAGGTTGATCTGCAGCGGCCGGTCGGAGATCAGCTCGATGTTGTTGAAGCCGATGACGCGCCGGTCCTGGCTCCACAGCGTGGCGTAGCGCGGGCCGTTGACGTTGACGACCGGCGGGTCCTCGCCGAGCGTCTTCCAGACGACGCCGCCCCAGCCGGCCTCGAAGGCGCGGCGCACGTTGATCTCCTTGTCGGTCGGCGGTGCGGACGCGAGCCAGAAGGGGTTGGGGCTTTGGATGCCCAGGAAGTTGGTGCTCAGGTCAGCCATGGGAGGCCTCCGTATCGTGATGGCGGACGGCGCTCAGGCCCAGAGCGCGGTCGATGCTGATGGCGGCGCGCTTGCCGTGCTCGACGGCTTCGACAGTCAGGTCCCGGCCGCCGGCGCGGCAGTCACCGCCGGCCCAGACGCGGGCCAGGCTGGTCTGGCCGTCCGCATCGGTCTTGATGCGCCCGCCTTCCAGCTCGATGGCATTGCCCGCCGCTTCGGCCCGGTAGGTCTGGCCGATGGCGCGCAGCACCATGTCGGCCTCGATGAAGAACTGTTCGCCGGTGTCGACGAGCTTGCCGCCTTCCAGCTTCGTCGCCGCAAAGCGCATGCCTCGCAGCACGCCGCCCTGGCCTTCCACGCCGAGCGGCCGAGCCCAGCAGCGGATGGTCACGCCGTTCGTCTGCGCCCAGTGCTGCTCGTGGGTCGACGCCGACAGGCCGTCGGGCCCGCGGCGGTAGACCATGGTCACCTGCTCGGCACCCAGCAGCCGGCTCTGCACGGCCGCGTCCACGGCTGTCATGCCGCCGCCGATGACGACGACCTTGCGGCCCACTGTGACGATCTCGGGCGCGCTCTGGCGCAGCTCGGCGATGAAGTCGACGGCGTCGCGCAGGCCCGTGACCTGCGGTTCGGCAATGCCCAATGCATTGACGCCACCCAGGCCCAGCCCGAGGAAGACCGCGTCGTATTCAGCCAGCAGGCCGTCGAGTGTGACGTCACGGCCGAGTCGACAGTTCAACTTGGGCGTGATGCCGCCAATGCTCAGCAGCCAGTCGATCTCCTTCTGCGCGAAGCCGCCGGCCACCTTGTAGGTCGCCAGGCCGTATTCGTTCAGGCCACCGAGCTTGGAGTTGGCGTCGAACAGCACGACGTCATGACCGCGCCACGCCAGGCCGTGGGCCGCAGCCAGGCCGGCCGGCCCGGCGCCGACGACGGCAATGCGCCGGCCCGTCGGCATGCCGCGCTCGAACAGCGGCTTGGCGCCGGGGTTGGCGAAGTGACCCTCCACCGCATAGCGCTGCAGCATGCCGATCTCCACCGGCTTGCTCTCGTTGGTGTTGCGCACGCAGGCCTGCTCGCACAGCACCTCGGTCGGGCAGACGCGGGCGCACATGCCGCCCAGCGGGTTGGCCGTCAGGATGGCCTCGGCCGCGCCGCGCACGTTGTCCTGCGCCACGCGCTGGATGAAGCTGGGGATGTCGATGCCGGTCGGGCAGGCCGTCTGGCAGGGCGCGTCATAGCAGTAATAGCAGCGCTCCGCCTCGATCAGCGCCTGCGTCCGGTTCAGCGGCGGATGGGCGTCGGCAAAATTCTGCGCGTAGTCATCGGGCGTCAGGCGCCCGGATTTCAGATCGGCAAGGTCCACGGGAATCTCCGGGTGGAAAACACCCAAACATTACTACTCCGTAAAAATTGACCTAAGCGTAAAAACCCGCAGCTTCAGCTTGGTGCGCGCCGTCAGAATGCGGGCATGACCGTGACCGCTGCCGCGCGCACCCCGCGCGCCGCCACCCTGCGCAAGCAGGAGGCCATCCTCGCTGAAGCCGAACGCCAGTTCGCCCGATACGGATTCGAAGGTGTCAGCCTCGACAGCATCGCTGCCGTGCTCGATCTGTCGCGCCAGAACCTGCTCTATCACTGGCCCAGCAAGGAGGAGCTTTACCGCGCCGTGCTGGACAGCGTCATGGGCGAGTGGATGGCCAACATGAACGCCATCACCGAGGCCGACGAACCCGAAGCCGCCATCCACACCTATGTGTCGGCAAAACTACGATTCAGCCGTGAACGGCCCAGCGGCAACGCCGTTTTCACGCGCGAGATCATGGCTGGCGCGCCGCGCTACCAGGACGTGCTCAAGGCCCAGGTCATGCCGCTGCTGCATGCCGACGTGGCGCGTTTCGAGGGCTGGGCGGCCGAGGGCCGCATCCGGCGCGTCGATTTCACCCACCTGATGTTCCTGATCTGGTCGTCCACCCAGGCCTATGCCGACCTGGGGCCGCAGTTCGCTCTCTACATGGGCAAGCCAGCATTGGAAGAAGAGGACTTCGACCGTGCCCGCGAGCTGATCACGGGGCTGATCTGGCGCAGTCTGAAAGTGGCCTGATGAAGCGTCGCGGTCTCTTGATGGGGTTGATGCTGGCAGCCGGCCTGGCCCAGGCCGCCCCGCCGGCCGACCTGCTCGCGCTGCTCAAGGCCCAGTCGGACGCCTGGGACCAGGCCATCGTCCGCCGGGACCGCGCCGCCATCGAGGCCAACATGGCCGAGGATTTCCGCCAGATCGACGGCCGCGGCAATGTCGAAACCAAGGCCAGCTTTGTCGAAGGGCTGGTCTCGCCCGACCTTGTCATCGACCCTTACACCGTCGAGGACTTTGAGGTCCGCGTCTATGGCGACACGGCCCTGCTCAGCGGCCGCACGCGCATGACGGGCCGCTATCAGGGCCAGGCCTTCAAGAGCCATTACCGCTACATCGACATCTACGTGAAGCGCGGCGGCGCCTGGAAGATCGTCAGCGTGCAGATCAGCCGCATCCCCGAACCCTGACTGCTGACCAAGGGGCGCGGCAGTTGAGTTGAGCACGCGGCTCAAGCTGTCGGCCCGTCCTCGTCTTCATGCATGACCCAGCGGCCCTTGCCGGTGCGCTTGCCGGCCAGCATGGCCCGGTCGGCGCAGGTGATCAGGGTGTTGACGTCGCGCCCATGCCGCGGGTACATGGCCACGCCGATGCTGATCCCCACCCGGGCCTCGCCGCCGCCCGGCAGGGGGATGGGTGCCTCGAAGGCGGTCAGCAGCCGGTTCAGCGCATGCCTTTCGTCGTAGAGGCCGTTGAGCTGGTTGAGCACCAGCACGAACTCATCGCCGCCGATACGCGCCACCACGTCGTTGCCGCGCACGCTGGCGCTCAGGCGCTCGGCGGTGATGCGCAGCAGCGCGTCGCCGGCGTCATGGCCCTGGGCGTCATTGATGGCCTTGAAGCCGTCCAGGTCCAGATAGCAGACAGCCAGCCAGCGGTCGTTGCGTTCGGCGTCGCGCAGCAGGAAGGCCAGGCGCTCGAACAGCAGGTGCCGGTTGGGCAGGCCGGTCAGCATGTCGTGGAAGGCCAGGTGGCGGGCCTGCTCCTCGCTGTGCTTGATGGCCGTGATGTCCAGCATCAGCCACAACGACTCGCCGTCCGGCAGGGCTGTGCCGCTCAGGTCGATCCAGACCGGGCTGCCGTCCTTGCGCCGCATGCGCAGCTGGGTGCGGTAGCGGTGCGGTGCCTCCAGGCGCTGGGAGGCGCGGCCGATCTGGGCGTAGGACTCATCGTCGAGATAGAGCAACCGTGAGGGCTGGCCGCTCAGCTCGCCAGGCTCGTAGCCGAACAGCCGATCCAGGGCGGCGTTGTGCCAGACCTCGCTGCGGCCGCGCAGCCTGACCATCGCCACCAGCTCGTTGTCCAGCAGCGCGCCGCGCTCGGCGGCCAGCAGCTCGACGCGGCTGCGCTCCTGCACCTGCCGGGCCTGGGCGCGGTAGATGAAGACCGAGAACGCGACCAGCAGCGCCTCCAGCAGCAACAGCAGCGCGGCCAGCACGCCGACCTCCCGGCGCCAGCCGGCGTAGAAGTCCTCGGTGGCCAGGCCCGCCAGCATCAGCATCGGGTAGTCGGGCACGGTCTCGTAGGCGGTGGCGCGTTCCACGCCGTCCAGCGCCGTGCGTGTGACGAAGCTGCCCTGCTTCGGGTTCGCGGCCAGTGCCGCGCGCAGCTGTTCGGACACCCGGGTCGTGCCGGTGCCGGCCTCGGGGTTGGCATCCAGCGGTGAATACCGCGCGATCAGCTGCAGCGAGCTGGAGCGCAGCGTCACGGCCCCCTGGGCGCCGACGTTGGCACGCTTGAAGTCGTCACGGAAGCGCTCCGTCTTGATGCTGGCATAGACCACGCCCAAGAAGCGGCCATCCGCGGCGGTGCGGGCGCGTGCCAGGACCAGGCCCCAGCCGCCGATGATGCGCCCGCGCTGGGGCTCGGAAACGGCCGTGCGCGTCGGGTCGGCCTGCGCCGCGCGGAAATAGTCGCGGTCGGCCATGGACACGGCCGGCCTGTCGCCGGGGTTGAGCACCAGGCCGTTGGCGTCGGTCACGCGCAGCGCATCGATGGTGGGCACCAGGGCCCGCTGCTCCTCGGCAATGCGCGCGATCTCGCGAAGGTCCGCCCCTTTGGCCGGCAGCTCATCCAGCCGCTTCAGCAAGGACTGCAGGCTGTTGTCCACCAGCCTGAAGCCCGCGCTGACGTTCTGCCCCAGCGTGTGCGCCAGATTGGCCGCCGTCTGGCGCGCCTGCGCCTCATGGGTCTGCTGGCTGGCATAGGCGACCCGCAGCGCGACCAGGACAACCATCGCCAGGATGACGAGGTTGCCGAGGATCAGGTAGCGCTTGAAGCGCAGCAGGCTTGCAGAGATTCGCCAGGGCATGCGAAGGCAAAGCTAGGGGTTGGTATGTGGTTTGCCCTCCCCGGCTGCCCCATGCTAGCCCAGCCGCGGTGCTTTCAGTGCCAGCCGGCGTCGCGCGCGGTGCGCTCCTGCTCGGCGTTGAGGGCTTCGCCGGCGATGAGCCCGTCCATCGCACCCAGCACGGCGGGTGGCAGGGCGGTGGCGGCCTGGCGCATGCCGGTGCCGGGCGTGGGCGCCACGGCCGCGACCTGCTGCAGGGCCCAGGCGCCGTCGCCGTCGCGGCAGGCCAGGCCGGCCGAGGCGGTGGTCGTGAAGCTGCGGCAGTAGCGGCCGTCCCTGGCCTTGAAGCTGACCTGCACGGCCACTGCGCCGCCTGGTGCGCTGGCGAGCTGGCGGTCCAGCGCCTGGGCGATGGCGCCGGTGGCGACAAGGCGGTTCTCGTCGGTCGCGCCGGGTGGCGTCAGGCGGGTGCCGATCAGCGTGCCCAGCAGCAGTGTCGCGGCCATGCCGCCCCAGGCGGCCCAACTGGACATGGCACGCCGCTGGGCGCGCACGGCGCCGAGATCCACGACCTGGGCGGCAGGTTCGGCCAGCAGGGCCTTGAGCCGCTCCGGCACAGGCTCCTTCAGCACGCCGTCAAAGGCGGCGGCCAGGCGGCGGCGCTCGGCTTTCAGTTGATCCTCGTTCATGTTCATGGCCACTCTCCCAGCAGTTCCTGCAGCGCCTCGCGGGCGCGGGCGACGCGGCTCGTCACAGTGCCGACCGGCACGCCCAGCGTCTCGGCGGTTTCCTGATAGCTCAGGCCTTCAACCAGCACCAGGCCGACCACCGTGCGGTGCTCCTCGCTGAGTCTGGCCACGGCCTTGCGCACGAGGATGGCGTCGAGCTGAGAACCCGAAGCGCCGTCATCGCCCACGTGCTCGCCTTCCTCCTCGGGCAGGAAAGTCTGGCCGCGCCGTTCACGGGCCCTCAGTTCATCGATCCACGCGTTCTGCATGATGCGAAACATCCAGCTGTCCAGACGCGTTCCAGGCGTCCACTGGTCGGTGCGGTTCAGCGCCTTCTCGATGGCGACCTGCACAAGGTCGTCGGCGTCTTCGCGGGAGTGGGCCAGCGTGCGGCCGAAACGGCGCAGCCGCGGCAGCAGGGCAGCAATTTCCTGGCGAAGTTCGGAAAGGTTCTCGGGCATCGATACAGGGACAACGGACGAGGCATGGATTTTGTTCCCTCCCTCGCTCGTTATCCTCACAAAAGCTGTTGCGACGCCATGAAACCTCTTCTCGCTCTGACCCTCGCCGCCCTGGCCGTGCCGGCCCAGGCCCAACTGCGCCTGCCGCAACTGCCGGGCGTGTCGCGCCTGCCCGGTGTGGTGGACCGTGTCGTGGACCGCGTCGTGCAACCCCTGCCCGAGCTGCTGTCGTCGACCACGCAGCTGGTGGACCTGCGCGCGACGACGGTGCGCGACCTGCTGCAGCGCCATTCGGACGTCGTCGAGGCCGACCCGCGCGGCGAGCTGATGCGCCGCCGCGAACTCGTGCTGCTCTCGCCCAGCGATGCCGCCTTGGCCGCAGCGGCGGCCCTGGGCCTCATCAAGCTGCGCGAGGAGGCCTGGCCCGAGCTGGAACTTCGCGAGGTCGTGCTGAGTGTGCCCGCGAGCCTGGGCACGGCCGAGGCGCTGGACAAGCTGCGCGCCGCCCAGCCCGATCTGCAGGCCGACTTCAACCATCTGTATTCGCGCAGCGGGGAGCTCGTGCCCGGTGCTGCTGTCGCCCCGGCCAGACCGCGCGGCCCGGTGCGGGTGGGCCTCATCGATGGTGGCGTGGACCGCCGTCACACCGCCCTGCGCCATGCGGCCGGCGGCAGCTTCGGCTGCGCTGGCAGCGTGGTGGCGAGCGAACATGGCACGGCCATCGCCTCCCTGCTCGTCGGCCGCGACCGCGGCTTTGCGGGCGCTTCACCCAAGGCCGAGCTGTTTGCTGCCGACGTGTACTGCGACAAGCCCGACGGCGGCTCGGCCGAGGAGGTCGTGCGCGCCCTGGCCTGGATGGCGCGCGAGCGCGTCGCCGTCATCAACCTGAGCCTGGTCGGCCCACCGAACCGGCTGCTGGAGCAGGGCGTCGCGGCCCTGGTCAAGCGCGGGCATCTGCTCGTCGCGGCGGTCGGCAACGACGGCCCGGCCGCGCCGCCGCTGTTCCCGGCTTCCTATGCCGGCGTCATCGGCGTGACCGGCGTCAACCCATCGCGCCGCGTGCTGCCCGAGGCGGCGCAGGGGCCACAGGTGCTGCTGACGGCGCCGGGCGCCGATGTCGCCGTGGCCCGCAGTGGCGGCGGCTATGGCATCGCGCGCGGCACCTCGTTTGCGGCACCGCTGGTGGCGGGCCTGCTTGCTGCGGAACTGCGCGAGCCCGACCCGGCCGCCGCTGCGGCAGTGCTGGAGCGCCTGGCCGCTGCCGCCATCGATCTGGGCGCGCCCGGCCGCGATCCGGTCTATGGCCGTGGCCTCGTCGCCGAAGACCTGCGCGTGGTACCCGAGCAGCTGCAAGCACGCCAGGCACGCTGAAACAGACACTTGCATCTCGATCGGGAAGGAAGTCTCGGCAGCGGTCGTTGTACTCAGTGAAAGGGCCGGAATGGCTGGCTCTTCCGCAACAACCACCCGGAGATCCATCATGTTTGCAACTCGTCGCACCCAAGTTCTTCGCACCACGCTGAGCACCGTGTTGACCATTTCGGCCGTCGCAGCCGGCCTGCTCGCTTCCAACGCCCACGCCGGCCTGCTCGGCGGTGGCGGTGGCGGCCTCACCGGTGGCTTGACCGGCGGTGTGAATGGCGCGCTGTCGCCCCGCCAGCTCGATGTCGGTGGCCGCGCGAACGGCAATGCCAGCGGCTCGGCGGACGGTTCCCTCGTCAAGGGCACGCTGGACAAGACCAAGGGCGCCGTCGGCGGCGTCAAGGACACGGCGACGGCCAAGGTCGGCGAGGTGAAGTCCACCGCGACCGACAAGGTGGGTGAGCTGAAGACCGCCGGCGAAGGCGCCAAGGACTCGCTGGGCAATGCTGCCGGCAGCGCCTCGGGCAGCGCCGATGGCAGCATCAGCGGCGCGTTGAATGGCACGGCCAACGGCGTCAGTGGCAATCTGGCGGGCCAAGGCAGCGGCATGCTGAACGGTACGCTGAGCCGTGGCGATACGCCGGCCGCGACGACGCCCGCCAACCCGGCCACGCCGACGGCCACGACACCCGCCATGCCGGCAACTCCGGCCACGCCCACGGCCTCCACCGCGCCCGCCGCCACCTCGCCGCTGACGCTGGGGGGTGCCGCCGCGGGCAGCGCCAGCAAGAAGGAAGTCAGCGGCAATGCCAGCGGCCAGGCCACCGGCCGCCAGACCCAGGCTGCGGGCGGCGCCTCGGCCAAGGCCTCGCGCACCGACAAGTCGGTGGCCGTGGACGGCGCGGCCAATGGCTCGGTCAAGCGCTGATCGACATCGGGGCTGAAGAGCAAGGGCGGCCTGCGGGCCGCCCTTGTGTTTGTCAGCCGCGCCGCTTCAGGCGGTACAGCGCAATCCCGGAGCAAAGCACCGTGAACCCGAACAGCATGGCGAAGGCCATCTCCGGTGCGATCCAGCGGAACTTCTCCACCCCGCCCGCGGCGAAGACGAGCTGGTTGAGGTGGAACTGCGGCCAGAACGGCGCCTGGAAGTACATGGACTTGGGCAGCGGGAAGAACACGCCCGACAGGTAGAGCCCCGGCAGGTAGAGCAGGTGGGCGTAGGCCGGCGCGGCCGAACCGCTGGCCAGCGCGCCGACCATCAGACCCAGGGCGCAAAAAGGGATGGCACCGGTGATGACCACGACGCTCATGGCCGCGAGTTGGCCGGCGCTCAAGCCAGCCTGGCCGCTGACGGCGGTGACGACGAGGATGGGCAGGTAGGCGATCACGCCGGTCACGACGCCAGCGACGATCTTGGCCGTCAGCCAGGCGCCGGGCGGCGCGGGCTGGGCGCGCTTGAGGGTCAGCAGGCCCAGCTCTCGTTCCATGGCGATGGACGGGCAGGTGGCGAACACCGCGGCCATGGTCACGGCCATCAGCGAGAAGCCGGCGAACATGAAGCGGGCGGCGTCCGGGTCCTTGGCCGTCATCTCGCCGGCCACCGCGAAGGCGAACAGCAGGTACAGGGCCACCGGCAGCACGAACATCGGCAGCGCAAAGGCCGGCGCGCGCAGCAGGCGGATGAGTTCGAGGCGGATCTCGGCCGTGTAGGGCGATGTGGTGCGGTGGGCCGGCGCGAAAGCCGGGGTGGGGCGGGTCAAGGTGGTCATGCGGCCTCCCGGGTCAGTTCGTTGAAAGCGTCATTGAGCCCGGCCTGCTTCACTTCCAGGCGCGAGAGCTGCGGGTCGGCCGCGAGCAGGCGGCGCACCACCGCTTCGGCATCCGTGGCGACGATGGCGAGCTGGTCGTGGTCACAACTCACGTCCACCACGCCCGGCCACCGGCGCACGTCGCCCGGCACCAGCGAGGTCTCGCAGCGGATGTGGCGGCGAGATACGAGCGCGCGCATCTCAGCCACGCTGCCCGAGGCGATGACGCGGCCCTTGCCGAGCACGGCCACGCGGGTCGCCAGTGCTTCCGCCTCTTCCAGATAGTGCGTCGTCAGCAGGATGGAGCAGCCCTCGCGCAGCAGTGCACGGATGTTGGCCCACATCAGCTCGCGGGCCTGGATGTCGAGACCGACGGTGGGCTCGTCCAGGAACAGCACCCGAGGGCGCCCGCAGACGGCGATGGCGAACTGCACCTGGCGCTTCTGGCCGCCGGAGAGCTTGCCGTAGGGCCGATTGGCCAGCGCCGTGATGCCGGCGCGCTCCAGCGCGTCCTTCACGCTCAGCGGGTGCTGGTAGTAGCTGGCCGACAGCGCGACCAGCTCATGCACCTTGAGGTCCTTGGGCAACTCAACGTCCTGCATCATGACGCCCAGCCCCTGGCGCCGCGCAATCTCCTGCGGCGAGCCGCCGAGCAGGCGCACGATGCCGGCGTCGGCGTCGTGCAGGCCCAGCCACAGCGAGATGGCCGTGGACTTGCCGGCGCCGTTGGGGCCGAGCAGTGCGAGCAGCTCGCCGCGCCTGAGCTGCAGGTCGACGCTGCTGAGCGCCTCCAGCTTGCCGTAGCGCTTGGACACGCCGCACAGCGAGGCGACGACGTCATCGGTCGTCGCTTCTTCGGTGGAGACGGCAACGGCGCGACGGGGATAAGCCTTGCCGTTGAGGACCTTGCCGATGACCGTCGAGCGCACCAGCCCCTGGTAGCTCAGCAGCAGCACGGCGAGGCTGCTCAGCAGGACGAGCGGGTACTTCACGCCCCAGTGCAGCGGCCAGTCGCCCACCCAGACCTGCAGAGCGCAGACCAGCGGCAGGTGGACGAGGTAGATCCAGTAGGACGCATCGGCCACGTAGCGCAGGGCCGGGCTGTGGCCGGACAGGAAACGCAGCGCGAGGCCCGTGATGGCGAAGGTCCACGACCAGGTCGATGCAACGAAGGACAGCGCGAAGATCAGCTTCGGCGTATCGGGCATGCCGAATGGCGGCTGGGTTCTCAGGATGTAGAGGCAGACGGCCGAGGACGCGATGGCCAGCGCCAGATGCGGCAGCCAGCGTGCGCTCAGCGTCGCCAGCGCATCTGGCGCGCGATGCACCAGCCAGCCGAACATGAAGGCCGTGCCGAAGCCGACCGTGGCGGGCAGTTGCGGGATCAACGACTGGTCCGGTGTGGGGATGCCGACCGCGGGCATCCACATCTGCAGGGACAGCAGGCAGCCCGCGAGTGGCAGGCCCAGCAGCAACGCACCGGCCGGCCAGCGCAGCGCAGCGGTCGTGACGCCGTCCAGCCAGCCGCGCAGCACCTGGCCTCGGTCCAGCGCCGCGACGATGCTGCGCACCAGCAAGGCGCCGGCATACAGCCACAGCAGCTGGTAGAGGAACCACAGGTGGAACAGCGGCAGCGCGCCAAAGGTCCTGGGCATTTCCGGAGCGGCCGGCGGCGCGCCGTTGAACACCTTCTGCATGCCCACTCCCCACACGAAGATGATGGCGACGAACACCAGTGGCCAGCCGACGACCAGCGGCACGGCGATGCGCTTGCCGCGGTTGAGCCAGAAGCCCGCGGTGCCCAGCTTCTGGTGCTGCAGCCGCGCGAAGTAGCCGGCGATGAAGAAGAACAGCGTCATGCGGAAGCTGTGCGCGACGAAGGCCGCGTCGCCCAGGAAGGCACTGGGCGAGTTGTCGCTCATGGCCCATAGCCCCTTGGGGATGCCGGGGATGAAGGACATGCTGGCGTGGAAGGCCACGCCCAGCAAAAGGGCAAAGCTCCGCACTGCGTCGAGGGCGTGCAGCCTCTCGCCGTTGGGTTGTGAAGTCATGGTGTTTCCCTAGGAGGTGTGGATCGACCCCGCGCGGCCGAGCAGGCCGTCGCGGCGTCGCCAATCAAGGCGCAAAGCGGAGCCGTAGCCCGTGCTACGGCGAGCATTTGCAACGCCGAGTGGCGGCGTTGCGGTGGGATGAGCGGGCGTGAGGGGTTGGTTCATGCCTCCTCACAGGAAGTCGCGCCGACGTGCGGCGGTGAACAGGGGCAGGGACAGGGCGAGGACGGTGAGCGCCGCTTCAGCGGCGAGGAGCAGCCAGAACGTGCCGTTCCAGACGGGGGTGGCGGCGAGCATGTACTGCCCCACCTCGGGAATGCGGCCGACGCCCATCATGAAGAGCGAGACCGACATGTTCGTGAGGATGATGACGCCGCCCATGCCCGCCTCGGAGCTGATGTTCAGCGCGGCGCACAGCACCAGCGCGAAGTTCAGCAGCAGGAAGACGCACAGCAGCACGGCGTAGGGCAGCAGCCCGTCCGCGATGCCCGGCATGACGAGGATCAGCGCCACCGCGCCGGCGCTTAAGCCAGCCCACGGCAACAGGAAGCTGGCGAGCAGGCCCAGCAGCTTGGCGCGCACATAGTCGCCTGGCGACAGCGGCAGGCTCAGCACGAAAAGCAGCGAGCGCTCCTTGCGCTCGGAGGCGACGCCGAACAGCGCCAGCATGACGCCCAACGCAATGATCGCTGTCAGCCAGACGATGAAGCCGATGTTGAAGCCCACCTCGCCGCTGGCCGCGGTCAGCAGCCCGGCAAAGCCGGCAGCGGTGGCGCCGACGAGCAGCCAGCGGTAGACGTAGAGCTCCTTGGCGACGAGCTTGCGGGTGAGCAGCTTCATGACGGGCGTGCCTCCTGCGCTTGCCTGCTGTGCATGACGGTGGCGACGAAGACTTCTTCCAGGCTCATGCGGTGCACCTCCTGCACGGGCGCGCCGAGGCGGGCGAGGAAGTCGTCGCTGAAGCCGTCGATGGTCAGCGTGACGTTGGGACCGTCGACGTCGCGGTGGACGATCTCTGGCAGACGCCAATCGGGCGCACCGTCCGGTAGCCGCAAACGCAGCGTGCGCCAGCGTTCGAGGAAATCTTCCTTGTTGTTGGACGCCACGACACGGCCACGATCGATGAAGGTGATGCGGTCGGAAATGCGCTCCACGTCCAGCGTGTTGTGCGACGAGAACAGGATGGAGCGGCTGTCGTCGCGCAGCACGTCCATGAACTCGGTCAGCAGCTCCTGGCGGGCGACCGGGTCCATGCCCGAGGTGGGCTCGTCCAGCACCAGCAGGCGCGGGCGGCGAGCCAAGGCCAGCAGCAGCAGAGCCTTGGCCTGCTCGCCGGTGGAAAGGCTCTTGGCGGTCTGCCCCGCATGCAGGCCAAAGCGCTTGAGCAACTGGGTGGCGTACTGCGCGTCCCAGCCGGGGTAGATGGACGCGACGAAGTCCATGTGCCAGGCGAGTGTGGCCTGCGGCAGCAGCTTCATGTCGTCGCTGACGAAACCGACATCGGCTTTGGCGGCGGCCTGGTCTTGAGGCATGTCATGGCCAAGCAGTCGGATGCTGCCGGCGTCGGCCGTCAGCAGGCCCATCAGCAGCCGGATGGTGGTGCTCTTGCCGGCGCCGTTCGGGCCGACGAGCCCCATGATCTGGCCTTGTTCGAGGTCGAGGGACACGTTCTCCAGCGTGAAGAAGCGGAACGCCTTGCGCACGCCGTTCATCTCAATGGCTTTCGCGCTCATTTGTCGGGCTCCTGATTCAGCGCGTTGCGCAGTCGTTCGATCAAATCCGGCTCGGGCATGGCCAGCGACCTGGCAATCTCGCCGGCCGCGCTCAGGTGGGTGTCGAGCTGCGCCAGGCGCATGTCCTTGGCCAAGCCTTGCGCGTCGGCCACAAAGGAGCCCTTGCCGTGGCGGGTGACGATGACGCCTTCGGATTCCAGGTCCAGGTAGGCGCGCTTCACGGTGATGACGCTGATCCGCAGGTCCGCCGCCAGCGCGCGGATGGACGGCAGCTCCTGCCCGGCCGGCCAGTCCCCGGCGGCAACGCGCTGGCGAATCTGCTCGACGATCTGGAGGTACATCGGCCTCGCGTCGGTCTGCGAGATGAAGAGACTGCTGTGCATAATGTGTATACACAGAATATATGCACAGTCCGGCGAATGCAAGCGGCGGAATGAAAAGAGCGGCCCGCGGGCCGCTCTTGCCGGTCGATTCAACCGCCGTCTAGAGCTTCAGCAGGGCTTCCAGATTCACGCGCAGCTTGAAATCCGCCGGTGCCAGGCTGGCCGAGATGGCCTGGGCGGCCAGTCGCGTATCGCGTGGCACGGGGTTGCTCAACGGGCTGCCGCTCTTGCCGATCAATGCAGCGACGAGAGGCTCGTTGGCGCTGAAGCCGCGCTTGAAGACGAGCCCGACTTCGCCATTGGCCAAGCGCACGATGCTGCCGGGTGGGTACAGGCCCACGGTCTTGATCAGCGCCGCGCCGGCTTCGTCAGGCTGGCCGAGTTCGTCGAGGAAGACGGCGCGGGCGGCCGCGGCGCCGCTCATGGCCTGGCGGCTGCGGCGGGGCGACAAGCGCGCGCCGAACAGGTCGATGCGGCGCAGCAGTCGGGCCAGCTTCTCGCCATCGCTGCGGCTGCCGAGCGGGCCGGGCCCGGCCTCGTGATGGAGGCGCACGGCGGTCAGCCAGACGGGGTCGGTGACGCCGACCTGGGCCAGGCGCTGCGCAGCGCGGTCGCCGTGAGCGGCCAGGGCCTGGCGCTGGGCGGGCGTGGCCGCGTCGAGCTGGTTGGCCAGCCGGTCATGGGCGGGGCCGGCGCCGTAGTTCATCGTCAGCGCGGCGCCCTGCAGCGCGCTGCGCAGTTCCGGTGCCAGTTGCATCTGCTGGGCGACCAGGTCGCAGAGCAGCAGCGTCAGCAGCGCGTGACGGGCGCTGTAGTCGCCGAATTCCTGGCTGCTCTCGAAGATCAGCAGCATCAGGGTTGCGTCAGGGTGGGCGTGCAGGCGCTTCAGCGCGGTGTCGCGCAGCGCGGCCAGTCGGGCGGTGAAATCAACCGGATCGGCCTCGCGCAGCAGGCTGTGGGTGTGCAGCAGCAGGTTGGACCAGGCCTCGCGCGGGCCGAGTTCCACCTTGGTCGGTGCCAGAGTGTCGAGCCGGAAACTGCCGTCGGCTTTGACGATGTCGGACAGCGGCACGTCCTGCATGACCATGGTGTCCAGCCGATGGGCCAGCGCGCGCTGGTACTCCATGGTGTCTGCGGAGTTCACCCACGCGCCGCCATCGACGAGGCTGCGCACCAGCGGCGAGTCACGCAGCACCTGGCCGCGCGCGAACAGCAGCTTGCCGTTGGCGTCGAAGAGGTCGTAGGGCAGGGTCATGCCCAGGCGCAGCGTGCGGGTCGGTAGAGGGATGAGTTCAGAGGCCATGGATTGAGGCATTCTCAACGGCCTTCGGCTTCGGCAAGCCGATCTTGAGCGAGGACGAAGGGGTGGCTGCGTAGAATTCCCGGCCATCCGAGGAGCGCTGCGACGGGTTTTCTTGCCTGCCAGGCTCGGATTTCTGAAAACGGCGCTCATCGATCCTCTGCCTGAGCCCCATCGATGACCACGCCCCCTTCGCCTCCTGCACTGAAGCTCTCTGGCCTCGAGCCCGTCGCCATCGATGCCGGCAGCCTGTTCGTCAACATCGGCGAGCGCACCAACGTCACCGGCTCCAAGGCCTTCGCGCGCATGATCCTGGCGGGGGAGTTCGAGAAGGCGCTGGCCGTCGCGCGCCAGCAGGTCGAGAACGGCGCCCAGGTCATCGACATCAACATGGACGAGGCCATGCTGGACAGCCAGGCGGCCATGGTGCGCTTCCTGAACCTGATCGCCGGTGAGCCCGAGATCGCGCGCGTGCCGATCATGATCGACTCGTCCAAGTGGAGCGTCATCGAGGCTGGCCTCAAGTGCATCCAGGGCAAGGGCATCGTCAACTCCATCTCGATGAAGGAAGGCGAGGATGAGTTCCGCCGCCAGGCCAAGCTCGTGCGCCGCTACGGTGCCGCGGCCGTGGTGATGGCCTTCGACGAGAAGGGCCAGGCCGACACCTTCGCCCGCAAGACCGAAATCTGCGAGCGGGCCTACCGCATCCTGGTCGACGAGGTCGGCTTCCCGGCCGAGGACATCATCTTCGACCCCAACATCTTCGCCATCGCGACCGGCATCGAGGAGCACGACAACTACGCCGTGGACTTCATCGAAGCCACGCGCTGGATCAAGCAGAACCTGCCCGGTGCCAAGGTGTCGGGTGGCGTCAGCAACGTGTCGTTCAGCTTCCGCGGCAACGAGCCGGTGCGCGAGGCCATCCACACCGTCTTCCTGTACCACGCCATCCAGGCGGGCATGGACATGGGCATCGTCAACGCCGGCATGGTGGGCGTGTACGACGACCTCGACGCCGAGCTGCGCGAGCGCGTCGAGGACGTTGTGCTGAACCGCCGCGCGGATGCGGGCGAGCGCCTCATCGAGATCGCCGACCGCGCCAAGAGTGCCGGCAAGGACGATTCGGCCCGCCTGGCCTGGCGCGCCGGCGATGTGAACCAGCGGCTGTCGCACGCGCTGGTGCATGGCATCACCGACTTCATCACCGAAGACACCGAGGAAGCCTGGCAGGCCATTCTGGCCAAGGGCGGCCGGCCGCTGCACGTCATCGAAGGCCCGTTGATGGCCGGCATGAACGTCGTCGGCGACCTGTTCGGCCAGGGCAAGATGTTCTTGCCGCAGGTTGTCAAGAGCGCCCGCGTCATGAAGCAGGCCGTGGCCCACCTGCTGCCCTATATCGAGGAAGAAAAGCGGCTGCTGATCGAGGGCGGCGGCGACGCCAAGCCCAAGGGGAAGATCGTCATCGCCACCGTCAAGGGCGACGTGCACGACATCGGCAAGAACATCGTCACGGTGGTCTTGCAGTGCAACAACTACGAAGTCGTCAACATGGGCGTCATGGTGCCGGCCCAGGACATTCTGCGCAAAGCCAAGGAAGAGGGCGCGGACATCATCGGCCTGTCCGGGCTGATCACGCCGAGCCTGGAAGAGATGCAGCACGTCGCGGCCGAGATGCAGCGCGACGACTACTTTTCGTCGCGCCACATGCCGCTGCTGATCGGCGGCGCCACGACCAGCCGCGTGCACACGGCCGTCAAGATCTCGCCGCACTACGACGGCCCGGTGGTCTACGTGCCCGATGCGTCGCGCGCCGTGGGCGTGTGCACCGAGCTGCTCAGCGATGACCGCGCCGCGGCCTATATCGCAGAGCTGAAAGCCGACATCGAGAAGACCCGCGAACTGCATGCCAACAAGAAGCAGACGCCGCTGGTGACGCTGGCTGCCGCACGGGCCAACAAGGCCGTGCTGGACCTGAGCCGCGTCGCGCCCGCCCCGAAGTTCACCGGTCGTCGTGTGCTGAAGAACCTGGACCTTGCGGAACTGGCCCGCTACATCGACTGGGGCCCTTATTTCCAGACCTGGGACCTGGCTGGCCCGTATCCGGCCATCCTTGATGACGCTGTCGTTGGCAGCGAGGCGCGCAAGGTGTTTGCCGATGCGCAGGCGATGCTGAAAAAGATCATCGACGGCCGCTGGCTGCAGGCGCATGCCGTCTTCGGCCTCTACCCGGCCGCGCGCGTCAACGAGGACGACATTGCCATTCGCAGCGAACCGCCCATGGTCTGGCACGGCCTGCGCATGCAGTCAGAGAGGCCCGTCGTCGAAGGAGTGAAGCGCCCCAACCGCTGCCTGTCCGATTTTGTTGCGGAAGAGGGCGACCACGTCGGCATGTTCGCCGTCACCGCGGGCCTGGGCGTCGACAAGAAGGAGGCGGACTTCCTCGCCACCCATGACGACTATTCGGCCATCATGCTCAAGGCCCTGGCCGACCGCCTGGCCGAGGCCGCCGCAGAGTGGCTGCACGAGCGCGTGCGGCGTGAGTTCTGGGGCTATGCGCCGGCCGAGGCGCTGAGCAATGCAGAGCTCGTGGCCGAGAAGTACGAAGGCATCCGCCCCGCGCCCGGCTACCCGGCCTGCCCCGACCATCTCTCCAAGCGCGACCTGTTTCGCGTGCTCGCGCCCGACGAGATCGGCATGGGCCTGACCGACAGCATGGCAATGACGCCAGCGGCCAGCGTCAGCGGCTTCTACCTGGCGCACCCTGACGCGGCGTACTTCAATGTCGGCCGCATCGGCGACGACCAGCTCGCCGACTGGGCCGTGCGCTGTGGCTTGGACGAGACCGAGGCGCGCCGCGCGCTGGCGCCGCTGTTGGGCTAGGTCGACACCCTGGGCCTGAAGCGGTTTCGTCCTACAGGGAGGGCCGCTGTAGGGGCGGCATGCTTCGGGTCATACCAACCACATCGGAGGCCCCATGTCGACCCCCATGAATTCCGTCAAGTCCACGCAGATCGTCGCCGGCGTCGCCGTCGTGCTGGCGCTGCTCGGTGGCGCCTATGCAGTGGGCCGGTCGCAGACGGTCACCAGTGAGCCGATTGCCGCGACGACACAGCAGCAGACCACCGCCGCACCGCAACGGCTGGCCAGTGCCGACCCGGTACGCCAGGCCCAGCCGGCGCCCGTGGTTGAAACCCAGGCCCCGCCCGCGCTGTGCGACAGCTGCGGCCGCGTGACCGACGTGCATACCGAGGCGCGCCGTGGCAAGGGCAGCGGCGTCGGTGCCGTGGGCGGCGCCGTCGTCGGCGGCCTGCTGGGCAATATGGTGGGTGGCGGCAACGGCAAGAAGCTCGCCACCGTGGCGGGCGCCGTGGGTGGCGGTTATGCCGGCAACGAGATCGAGAAGAACCAGAAGAGCTACAACGTCTGGATCGTGCAGGTGCGCGAGCGTGATGGCCGTCTGCGCCGCTTCGAGCGCAGCGCCGACCCGGGCCTGCGCGTCGGCGATGAGGTCAGGCTGACCGAGAACGGCTTCGTGCGCGCCTGACGCGGCGCGAAGCCAGGGCAGGGCGGGTTCCAAGGAGTGATGCGATGAAGTTGCTGATTGCCACCGCGGCCCTGGCGGCCACCCTGTCCACTTCCGTTCGCGCCGAGGACAACCCGGCCCCGGTGCTGTCCGTCCCGACGCAGGCTCAGCGCAGCGCGCTCTGCGACGGCTGCTTGTGGGTGCAGGAAATCCACAGCGAGACCCGCAAGGGCAAGGGCAGCGGCCTGGGTGTCGTGGGTGGTGCCGTCATTGGCGGCCTGCTGGGCAACCAGGTGGGCGGCGGCACCGGCAAGAAGCTGGCGACCGTCGGCGGGGCTGCCGCTGGCGGCTATGCCGGTAATGAGGTCGAGAAGAACGCCAAGAAGTCCACCGTCTGGGTCGCGCAGGTCGTCGACCGCCATGGCCGTATGCGCAGCGTCGAACTCGGCGCCGATCCCATGCTGAGGGCCGGCGACACCGTGCGCGAGAAAAACGGCCAGCTCGTCAGGCCCTGACGAGGCCTGCTACGACGCGTGCAACCGGTACTGGTTGCGCCCCGCGCCCTTGGCGAGATACAGCGCCTGATCGGCACGGCCGAGCAGTTCCTCGCCGCCGAGTTCGTCTCGCGGGTGAACGGCAATGCCGATGCTCGTCGCTATCGACAGTTCGCCGGCCGATGTGGCAAACGGCCGGTTGATGGCCTCGATGATCTTGCCGGCGACGATCTCGGCCTCGGTGGCAGCGCGCAGGCCTTCCAGCACGACGACGAATTCGTCTCCCGCCAGCCGGCCGACAAAGTCGGTGCCCCTGACCAGTTGCTGCAGCCGCCGCGCAAACTCGCACAGCACCTCGTCGCCGACACCGTGGCCATGGCTGTCGTTGATGAGCTTGAATCGGTCGATATCAAGGAACAGCAGCGCCGTGAAGCTCTGCGCCCGGTGGGCCCGCTTGATCACCGCGGCCAGCTGCTCGTTGAAGCTGTAGCGGTTGGGCAGCCCGGTCAGCGCGTCAGTGCGGGCCAGCTCGGCAAGCTGGCGCTCGAGCTGCCGGCGTTCGGTCACGTCCGTGCTGAGCGCATAGAGGCCGCGGACTGAGCCGTCCTCGGCGATGTCGGGCAGGTAGAGGTTGTGCAGCGAGCGGGCCGCGCCGGCCGCCGTGGATTCGACATGGAACTCGACACGCTCGCCGCCAAGCGCCCGCGCCAGGTGCTCGCGGCGCTGTTCGTACAGTGCCGCCGGCACGGCCTCCGCGACGGTCTTGCCGACGGTGGTGCGGTGATCCAGGCCCGTCCACTTGCTGAAGGTCTCGTTCAGGAACAGCAGGCGCTGGTCCTTGTCGATATAGGAAATCATCACCGGCAGGTTGTCGGCGATGTCACGCAACCGTTTCTCGCTTTCGGCCAGCTTCGCCTCGGCTTGGCGACGTTCCGTGATGTCGAAGGAGACGGAATAGAAGCCCTGGACCTGGCCGGCCGCATCGACGTCGGGCACATAACGCTGCGCGAAGTACAGGGTGCCATCGCCATGGGTCACGAAGGATTCGAACTGGCGGGGCTGCCCTTGCATCACGGCGTCGATATGGGGCTTGGCGATCTCCCACACCGCGTCTCCCCGGATCTCGCGGAAGGTCTGCCCCAGCAGCTCGGAGATGGGGCGCCGCAGCACGCGCTCGGCGGCAAGGTTGCCAAAGTCCGCGCGCAGGTCCTTGTCGAAGTGGGAGACCACAACGGGGATGTTGTCCGTGATGTCCTTCAGCCGATGTTCCGAAGCCTGGACGGCCAGCTCGGCGGCCTTGCGTTCGGTGATGTCCATCGACACCGAATAAAAGCCCACCACCGTGTCGAGCGCGTCGCGCCTGGGTACATAGAGTTGATGGAAATGCCGCTGCGCCCCGGGCAGTGCCTGCGTGCTGTCGAACTCGACGGACTGACCCTGCAGCACAGCCTCGATGTGGGGTTGCAGTTGCCGCGCCCCGTCCTCGCCGCGCACGTCGCTGACGTGCTTGCCGACAAGCGCTTCGGCCGGCACGCCGTAGATCCGCCCGGCCGTTGCATTGGCGAACACGATGCGGGCGCCGGCATCGAACTCGGTGATGAGCACGGGGACGTTGTCCGCAACGGCGCGCATGCGTTGCTCGGCTTCGCGCAGCTCGCCCGTGCGGCGCTGCAGGGCGATGGTCATGGCGTCAAAGCGGCGCTTGAGGGTGCCGAGCTCGTCCCGGGCCGTGCTGCCGAACAACGGCACCTGCTCGCCGCGCTCGAGGGCCTCGGTGGCCTGCGTGAGCAGGGCCAGCGGCCGCAGCACGCGGCGCACGCCAACACTGGCCAGTACGACCAGCAGCATGCTGAAGGCGACCACCGCGGCCATGGTGACCTGCTCGTGCACGTCCTCCGCGAGCCTGCGCGCGTCGCCAGCGTTGCGTGACCAGCGGAAGGCCGCGTCCGCCATGGCCTGGGTGTCGCCGAGCAGCAGCTCGAAGGCCTGGTCGTGGCGGCGGCGCTGGAAGTCGCTGTCTGGCGCGGCTGCCGTTTTCAGCGCGCGCTCAAAGAGAGCAGGCAGCCGGCCGGCCGCGTCTCTCAGCAACTCGACTTCGGCATGCGCTGATCCCTGAAGATCGGCGCCTGCCAGGTCACGCACGATGTTGGCGTGCCAGCTCTTCCACTCCGAGACCGAGAGCTCGTCGCGCTCGCGCTGGAACACGTAGGTCGCGCCGACCAGGCCCGCCACGTCGCGCGCCACCTGCTGCGCCCGTTGCTGCTGGGCTTCCGCGCGGCCTTCCAGCCGGGTGGCGGTCCACATCGCGACGATGGCCGACGTGCCCACCAGCGCGGCGACGGCCCCAGCGGCAATGAAGAGGGAGCGGATCTTCATGGTGGTGCAGGTCAGCGAGGCAGGCCGACGGCGTTGGGCAGCACGGCACGCAGCGGCGCGGCGTCGACCAAGGCGCGGTAATCGGCAGGCTTCCTGCCGGTGGCATAGCCCTCCCGCACCGCCCAGTTCGCCTGCGACTGCAGCGTGCGCAGCAAGGCCTCGTCCAGGGACAGCTCGGCGTGGGTGCGCTGCATCGACCAGCGCGCAAAGCCGGGCTCGACGCCCAGCCGGTTCACGAAGATGGCCTCGGCCCGGCGCGGCTGGGCGCGGATGAATTCGTTGGCGCGGTGGATGGCCTTGAGGAAGCGCTCCAGGTCGGGCCGCCGCGCCTTCAGGACGCTCGTCTGGACCACGAGGTTGAAGGTCTGCTTGTAGTCCCCGGATTCGCTCAGCACGACACCGTCCACGCGCGGGCTGTGCGCCGCCGCATAGGCAAAGGGCTGGAAGACGGCCACCGCGTCCACCTGGCCGGCGGCCATGGCGTCCAGCGCGCCCTCGGGCTGGATGGCGACCTGCAGGACGTTCTTGGGATCAACATCGTTGTTGAGCAGGAAGGTGTCCAGGAAGTATTGGGCCGAGGTGCCTTTGACGACGCCGACGCGCTTGCCGATGAGGTCGCGGGCGGCCTTGATGCCGGCGCTGCGGCGGGTGACCAGTTCGACGTCGCTGGATGTGCTGGAGAAGGTCGCGATGACGGAGAAATCGGTGCGTTCGAAGGATTCGAAGGCGATGGCGGTGTCGGCAGCCGTGCCGAGGTGGGCCTGGCCTTCGGCCATCAGCTTCAGGCAGCGGCGGCCGCTGGGCGCCTCGATGGCCTTGACCGTCAGGCCTTCGGCCTCGAACAGACCTTCGGACAGGGCCACCAGCACCGGCAGCGAATGCGGCGACCGGGACACCGCCACGGTCAGCGGCGCCGCGGCGACGGTACCTGCCAGCCATGCCACCAGCAATGCCAGCAGGCGTCGTGTGTTCAAGGCGAACCTCATCGTGTCAGCGTGACCGAGCCCGGGGCGAGTGACTGCAGCGGGCGGGCGTCGATCAGCTGCTGCATGGAAGGGACCGGTTCCGTCGCCTTGCCGTCCTGGCCCAGTTGCCAGCGGATCTGGCTGAGCATCGTCGCCGGTAGCGAGGTATGCAGGGCGAGTCGGTAGTCCTGCTCGGCCATCAGGCGCTGCGCCACGGCGGCGCTGACCTTCAGGTTGGCCGCCAGGATGGCCTGGGCCTCGTTGGGCGATTCGGCGATGAAGCGCTGGGCCCGCAGCAGGGCACGCAGGACTTTCTCGAAACGCGGCCGGTCCCGGTCGACTGCGCGGGCCTGGGCCACGATGCAGAAGTGCTGGGTGTAGACATGGGCCGAAGGCAGGCGGACCGCATCGGCGCCAAGCCGCTCCTCGATGCGGGCCGCCTCCGGCTCCCACACGACCGCCGCGGCGGCCTTGCCCTGCTGCACGAGATCGCCCAACGCGCCGGGCTCGGCGAAGCTCAGCTTGACGCGGTCGGGGTCGATGCCTTGATAGGTGAGCCAGCGGTCCAGGAAGTACTCGGCCGAGGTGCCCGCCACCGTGGCGATGCGCTTGCCGGCCATGTCCCGGCTCTCGCGCACGCCGGCGCGCCGGCTGGCGATGAGCTTGATCTGAGCGGTCGACTCGCCGATGGACGCCAGGATGGTGACGGCCGGTGTCTGCGCAGCCGTCATCGCGACGGCAAATTCGGCGCCCGCGGCGACTTCGGCGACGCCAGAGCGCAGCGCGGCCAGGCAGGCTTTGCCGCTGTTGCAGGGAATGCGTACGACGTCCAGCCCCTCGGCCTGGAACAGGTGCTGCTCGATGGCGACCAGCAGCGGCAGGGCGACCGGGCCGCTGGGCACGGCAATGCTGATCGTCGCGGCCTGCGACGGCACCGCGATCGCCGCCAGCAGCAGCGCGGTGGCCAGCCCGAGCGCCAGCCCGATGCGGCGGCGCATGGTCAGCCCGCCTGCCCGGGCAGCCCCCGGCGGAGCTGGATGGCTTCGGCGACATGGGCGCTGCCAATCGCCGCCGCTCCCGCCAGATCGGCCACCGTGCGGGCCACGCGCAGCACGCGGTGAAAGCTGCGTGCCGACCAGCCCAGGCGCTCGGCCGAGCGCTCCAGCAAAGCCTTGGCTGCGGGCTCCAGCACCGCATGTTCGGCCAGGTCCTGGGCCTGCAGCTGGGCGTTGGCCACGCCCTGGCGCGCCACGGCCCGCTCACGCGCTGCGGCGACCCGTTCCGCGACGACGGCGCTGGGCTCGCCCGGGGCCAGGTCCTGCAGGTCGCGCGGCGGCACGGCAGCCACTTCGATGAGCAGGTCGAGCCGATCGAGGAAGGGGCCGCTGAGGCGGCCCTGGTAGCGTGAGACCTGGTCCGGCGAGCAGCGGCAGGCTTTCAGGGGGCTGCCCAGATGACCACAGGGGCAGGGGTTCATCGCGGCGACGAGCTGGAAGCGCGCCGGGAATTCGGCCTGGCGCGCGGCGCGCGAGATCAGGATGCGACCGGTCTCCAGCGGCTCGCGCAGGGCTTCCAGCGCGGCGCGGGGGAATTCAGGAAGTTCATCCAGGAAGAGCACACCGTGCTGGGCCAGCGAGATTTCGCCCGGCCGGGGCGGTGAGCCGCCGCCCACCAGCGCCACGCTCGACGCCGAGTGGTGGGGCGAGCGCAGCGGGCGCAGCCCCCAGCGCGCGATGTCGAACTGGCCGGCCAGGCTGAGCACGGCGGCGGATTCCAGCGCAGCCTCGTCATCCAGCGCCGGCAGCAGCGCGGACAGGCGTTGCGCCAGCATGGACTTGCCGGTGCCGGGCGGACCGACCATCAGCAGGCTGTGGCCGCCCGCCGCGGCGATCTCCAGCGCCCGCTTGGGGCCGGCCTGGCCCTTGATGTCGGCGAGATCGGGCAGGCCGCGTGCGGCCTCGCGGGTCAGGGCGATGGCGCGCGGCAGGGCTTCGCCGTCGGGCTGCAGGGCCGCCACCACGTCAAGAAGATGGCGGGCCTGCCGCACCACCAGGCCGTCGACGAGGGCCGCCTCGGCGGCGCTGGCCTCGGGGAGCAGCAGTTCTCGCTCGCCACCGTCCTGGCGCAGCGCCAGGGCCATGGCCAGGGCGCCGCGCACTGCGCGCACCTCGCCGGCCAGCGACAGTTCGCCCGCACACTCGAAACGCGCGAGCCTGGCGGCATCGATCTGGCCGTTCGCGGCGAGCAGGCCCAGTGCCATCGGCAAATCAAATCGGCCGCCTTCCTTGGGCAGGTCGGCCGGGGCCAGGTTCACCGTGATGCGCTTGTTCGCTGGGAATGACAGCCCGCTGTTCTGCAGCGCCGCGCGCACGCGCTCGCGGGCTTCCTTGACCTCGGTGTCTGCGAGCCCGACGACCGTGAACGACGGCAGGCCGTTGGCCAGATGGACTTCCACGGTGACCGGCGCGGCGGCGAGGCCATCGAGAGCGCGGCTGTAGACGGTGGCGAGACTCATTGAAGGTCGGCTGGCGGGGGTAGTTGACGCTGGCGGCTGCATTGATCGTGCCGGGGGCGGACGATCCCGGCATCAGTGCGGCTCCTGAGCCGGCGGGCCAGTCTAGCCGCCGGTCCGTCGCAGATCGGCCCGGTGCTTCTCCCAGGAATGCACCGTATAAGTGCCATCCAAACCGCACGAAGATCCAATTTGGTGCAAATGCCTGACTTGGGGGCGCGACCCGCCCAGATTCGTGCGGGGTGACAAGGTGTGACGCTTGGCACGGAAGCTGCAAATACCCCGCCGGATCGAAACCCCCCACTTTTTTACTCAGGAGCTCCCCGCCATGAAGTTGTCCCCTTCGCTGCTCGTTCTGGCACTGGCCGCGGCCGCTCTGCCTGCGTTTGCCGATGAGCCGGCGCCAGCGCCGGACCCGTTGTCGTTCAACGTCGGCGTCGTCAGCGAATACCGCTACCGCGGCATTTCCCAGTCGCGCCTGAAGCCGGCCCTGCAAGGCGGCCTGGACTACGCCGCGCCGAGCGGTTTCTACGTGGGCGCCTGGGCGTCGACGATCAAGTGGATCAAGGACGCGGGCGGCGACGGCCAGGTCGAGGTCGACCTGTACGGCGGCTACAAGACCGAAGTCGCCACGGGCCTGACGCTGGACGTCGGCGTGCTGCAGTACTACTACCCCAGCAACAAGCTGTCCACCAGCGCCAACACCTTCGAAATCTACGGCGCACTCAGCTACGGCCCCGTGACGGCGAAGTACTCCAACACCAACGGCACCAACCTGTTCGGCGTGCCGGGCACCAAGTACAGCGGCTACTTCGACGTGTCGGCCAATTTCGACCTGGGCGATGGCATGACGCTGACGCCGCACATCGGCCATCAGACGATGCGCCACGTGCCCGCCGGCTCCTACTCCGACTACTCGCTGACGCTGGCCAAGGACTTCTCCGGCCTGGTGCTGAGCGGCGCCGTGATCGGTACCGATGCCGACAAGAGCTTCTACGCCAGTCCCGCCAACGGCAAGTTCATGGGCAAGACCATGCTGGTTGTCGGCCTGAAGAAGACCTTCTGATTACTGGAGAGCGACATGAAATTGATCACTGCCGTCATCAAGCCCTTCAAGCTCGACGAGGTGCGTGAGGCCCTGAGCGCCATCGGCGTGCAGGGGCTGACGGTCACCGAAGTCAAAGGCTTCGGGCGCCAGAAGGGCCACACCGAGCTGTACCGCGGCGCCGAATACGTCGTCGACTTCCTGCCCAAGGTCAAGATCGAGGCCGCCGTGAACGACGACGTCGTCGAGCGCGTCATCGAGGCCATCGAGTCCTCCGCCCGCACCGGCAAGATCGGTGACGGCAAGATTTTCGTGTCGCCGCTGGATCAGGTCGTACGCATCCGCACCGGCGAAACCGGCAACGACGCGCTCTGAAGCGCGTCCATAACAACCGTTTGGAGATCACTCAAATGAAGAAACTCCTCGCCGGCCTTGCGCTTGCCGCCGGCCTGCTGGCGCCGGCCGCCTGGGCCCAGGAAGCTGCTTCGGCGCCTGCCGCCGCCGTGGCGGCCACGGCTGCTCCCGCAGCTTCCGCAGCCGATTCTGCCGCCTCCGCGCCGGCTGATGCAGCCTCTGCCCCGGCCGCTGCCGTGCCCAACAAGGGCGACACCGCCTGGATGCTGCTGTCCACGCTGCTCGTCATCATGATGACGGTGCCTGGCCTCGCGCTGTTCTACGGCGGCCTGGTGCGCAGCAAGAACATGCTGTCGGTGCTGATGCAGGTCATGGTCGGCTTCTCGCTGATCGTCGTGCTGTGGGTGCTGTACGGCTACAGCTTCGCGTTCACCGAGGGCAATGCCTTCATCGGTGGCACGGATCGCCTCTTCATGAAGGGCATCTGGGACAACGTCGCAGGCACCTTCGCCACCGGCGGCACCTTCAGCAAGGGTGTGCCGATGTACGAGATGGTGTTCGCCGTCTTCCAGGCCACCTTCGCCGGCATCACCGCCTGCCTGATCATTGGTGCCTTCGCCGAACGCATCAAGTTTTCGGCGGCCCTGGCCTTCCTGACGCTGTGGTTCACGTTCAGCTACCTGCCGATCGCCCACATGGTCTGGTTCTGGATGGGCCCGGATGCCTACTCCGCCAAGGAAGTCGCCGATGCGATGAACGCCAAGGCCGGCTATATCTGGCAGATGGGTGCGCTGGACTTCGCCGGCGGCACCGTGGTGCACATCAACGCCGCCGTTGCGGGCCTGGTGGGTGCCTTCATGATCGGCAAGCGCGTCGGCTACGGCAAGGAGCAGTTCACGCCGCACAGCCTGACGCTGACCATGGTCGGTGCCTCGCTGCTGTGGGTGGGCTGGTTCGGCTTCAACGCCGGCTCCGCACTGGAAGCCAACGGCTTCGCGGCTCTGGCCTTCATCAACACCTTCGCTGCCACGGCTGCCGCCGTGCTGGCCTGGTGCGTGGGTGAAGCGCTGCTCAAGGGCAAGGCCTCGATGCTGGGTGCTGCCTCGGGTGCCGTCGCCGGCCTCGTGGCCATCACGCCGGCCGCCGGCAACGTCGGTATCGGTGGCGGTCTCGTCATCGGCATCGTCGCCGGCTTCGCCTGCCTGTGGGGTGTGTCGGGCCTGAAGAAGCTGCTGGGTGCGGACGACTCGCTGGACGTCTTCGGCGTGCACGGTGTCGGCGGTATCGTCGGCGCCCTGCTGACCGGCGTGTTCGCCTCGCCCAACCTGGGTGGCCCCAGCGCCATGGGTGACTGGGTCACGGCGACCATGATCACGCCGGCCGACTTCTCGATCGGCGCGCAGTTCTGGATCCAGGCCAAGGCCGTCGGCATCACCATCGTCTGGTCGGGCATCGTCTCGCTGATCGCCTACAAGCTGGTCGATATGACCATCGGCCTGCGCGTCACCGAAGAGGAAGAGCGCGAAGGTCTGGACATCTCGTCGCACGGCGAGACGGCCTACCACAAGTGATCCCGGGGACCGGCGCCAAGCTGGCCCCTCTTTCACGCCAGGCCGCCCCTCGGGGCGGCTTTTTCTTGGCCCCTGCGGACCCGCCGTTATGCTGGCCCGTATGGATGTCATCACCCTCCTCGGGGCGGTGCTGGTCAACGCGCTGTTGATGAGCCTGGCGCTGGCCGTCGGCGTTGGGCTGCGCACCCGCAGCGGCTTGCAGGCCTGGCAGTTCATGCTCCTCGGCCAGGCATTCGGCTTCGGCCTGTTGATTGGCGCCACCTTTGGCGCACCGCGCCTGCTGGCGACGCTCGGGGTCATGGCGCTGAGCGGGTCGGCCTCGGCCACGGTGATCACGGCCTGTCGTTTCCTGGGGTTGAGGGCCTCACGGCGCTGGCTGCTGGGTGCGCCGCTGGGGCTGGGCGTCGTGCATGCCCTGGTCTTCAGCGACCTCGGCGTCGCCACCGGCCTGACCAACCTGACCATCGGCGCCCAGATCATCTGGGCCAGCGTGCTGCTGCTGCGCGGCGCGGGCGGCATGCGCTGGCGCTGGTTGTGCGGCGGCGCTGCGCTGGCCAACGGCGCGATGACGCTGGCCCGCGGCTGCCTGGCGCTGGGCTGGCCCGAGATCTATCCGCGCTTTCTCACGCCCAATCCGCTCAACATCGGCTCGATGATGCTGCTCAACGCCAGCCTCGTGCTCGGCACCATGGGCTTTTTGCTGGCGCATCGTGACGCGGCCGAGCAGGCCCTGGTGCGGCTGGCCTCGCTGGACACGTTGACCGGCCTGCTGAACCGCCGCGAATGGATGAACCGCGCCGGCCGGGCGCTGGGGATCGGCGCCACGAGGGAGGCGGCTCCCGTGCTGATGATGCTGGACCTGGATCACTTCAAGCGCGTCAACGACGAACGCGGCCACCCGGTCGGGGACGAGGTGCTCAAGCTCACCGGCGAGGTGCTGCGCGGCGAACTGCGCGCCAGCGACCTGGTCGGCCGCTACGGCGGCGAGGAGTTCTGCCTGCTGCTGCAGCACTGCGAGCCCGAGGCCTTCGGCCGGTTGGACTCGCGCCTGCACATGGCACTGACGCGACGCTGTGAGGCGAGCCTGGGCTTCGTCGTCGACTTCAGTGCCGGCGCCGTGCGCGTCCAGCCCGGCGAGGCCCTGGCCGCTGCCATCAAGCGGGCCGACGATGAGCTCTACCGGGCCAAGCACGCCGGGCGCGGGCGCACCTCCTGCGCGGGCGGCGTCTTGTGATCCGTCCGGTCGCCCCCAGGTGGGTCGACCTGCAGAAGCTGCAAACGAACACCGCACGCCCGCTCATCTCGCCGCAACGCCGCCACTCGGCGTTGCAAAACTTGCCGTAGCCCCCAGCTACGGCGGCGTTTTGCGCCTTGATTGGCGACGCTGCGGCGGTCTGCTCGGCCGCGCAGAGTCCATTCACAGCTTCTGAGATCATTCGGCCATGGTTCCCCATCTGATCACCGCCCTCAACGGCCCCATCAATGAGCTGGAGGCCCGCATCCTGGAATCCATGCCGGCCACGGAACGCTGGTTCAGGCTGGAATGGATGGAGCACACGCCGACCTTCTACGCCTCGGTGGACCTGCGCAATGCCGGCTTCAAGCTGGCGCCGGTCGACACCAACCTGTTCCCCGGCGGCTTCAACCACCTCACGGCCCAGATGCTGCCCCAGGCCGTGCAGGCCGCCATGGCGGCCATCGAGAAGATCTGCCCCGAGGCGCGCAACCTGCTGGTCATCCCCGAAACCGGTGCGCAGTGCAGCTTCTACCTGGACAACCTCGCCACGCTGGCCCGCATCTTCACGCAGGCCGGCCTGAACGTGCGCTTCGGCACGCTGGACACCAGCGTCACCGAGCCCACCGAGCTGCGCATGCAAAACGGCGAGACCCTGGTCGTCGAGCCCCTGGTGCGCAAGCGTGGCCGGCTGATGCTCAAGGGCTTCGACCCCTGCACCATCCTGCTCAACAACGACCTCTCGGCCGGCACGCCGCCGCAGCTGATGGGCTTGCATGAGCAATACCTGCTGCCGCCGCTGCATGCCGGCTGGACGGTGCGGCGCAAGAGCCAGCATTTCCGCGCCTATGAGGAAGTGGCCAAGCGCTTCGGCAAGCTGCTGGGCATGGACCCCTGGCTGATCACGCCCATGTCCAGCAGCGTCGACCTGCACGGCAAGAAGGGCCTGGAGGCGCTGCAGACGGCGGCCGACGCCCAGCTGACCAAGGTGCGCCGCAAGTACAAGGAATACGGCATCAACGAGAAGCCCTTCGTCATCATCAAGAGCGACGTGGGCAGCTATGGCAAGGGCGTCATGACCGTGCGCGACGCCAAGGACATCGAGGGCCTGGCTGCAGCGCTGCCCGAGAACCTGGGCCAGGAGGTCATCGTGCAAGAGGGCGTGCCCACCCACGAGCGCGTGCACGAGGCCGTGGCCGAACCGGTCGTTTACATGATGGATCGCTACGTCGTCGGCGGCTACTACCGCGTGCATGCCCACCGCGGCATCGACGAGAGCCTCAATGCCCCGGGCGCCAGCTATGTGCCGCTGGCCTTCGCCGACTCACCTCATCTGCCCCGCCCCGGCGAGAAGCCTGGAGCGAGCGCTCCCAATCGCTTCTACATGTACGGTGTCATCGGCAGGCTGGCCATGCTGGCGGCCAGCTACGAGCTGGAGGCGACGGACCCGCAGGCGGAGGCGGAAGCGGCCTGAGCGGGCAACTTTCGGCAGGGCGCGGCCTTTGATCTAGGCTGGCGGTTTCGCGCAAACCGCTGCCCCAGATGAAGATCTACCGCCTCGCCGCCCTCGTTCTGTCCCTTCAGTTGGCCGGCCTTGCCGGTGCCGCACCGCATTCCGGCCTCGACCTCGCCGGCATCGACCGCGCCGTGCGCCCGCAGGACGACCTGTTCCGCGCCGGCAACGGCCATTGGCTGTCCACCACCGAGATCCCGGCCGACAAGTCCTCCTTCGGCATGGTGGCCCAGCTGCGCGACCTGTCCGACCAGCGCGTGCGCGCCCTCGTCGAGGGAGCGGCCCAGGCCAAGCCCGGTTCGGCGGAACACAAGATCGGCGCCTATTACGCCGGGTTCATGGACACCGCGGCCATCGACAAGGCCGGCATGGCGCCGATGAAGCCCATGCTGGGCAGCATCGCCGCCCTCCAGACCCGCCAGCAGCTCGCCGCCTGGCTGGGGCGCCAAAACGGCGTCATCGACCAGCCGCTGACGATGGTCGTCGATGCCGACTTCAAGCAGCCCGGCATCAACCGCCTGACGCTGAACCAGACCGGCCTGGGCCTGCCGAACCGCGACTACTACCTGAAGGACGACGCTCGCATGGCCGCCGCCCGCACGGCCTACCAGACCTATCTGCAGGTGCTGTCCGGCGCGGCCGGCCTGCCGGAAGGCGCCGCTGCACGCGCTTACGCCTTCGAGCAGCGTCTGGCCGAGGCCCAGTGGCCGGCCGAGGACAACCGCGACCCGCAGAAGATCTACAACCCGATGACGCCGGCGGAACTGGCCGCCAAGGCGCCGGGCCTGGACTGGGCGGCCCTGCTGGCGGCCGCTGGCGTGCCGGCGCCCGACCGTGTCATCGTGGCCCAGCCCAGCTATGCCGCGGCCGCCGCCCAACTGATGGCCGAGGCGCCGCTGGAGGATGTGCGCGCCTATCTCGCCCTGCGCGCGCTGGATCTGGGCGCCGATGTGCTGCCCCAGCCGCTGAGGGAGGCCCGCTTCGCCTTCCGTGGCACCGCGCTGAGCGGCGCCAAGACCGAGCAGCCACGCTGGCAGCAGGCCGTGGCCGACCTGAACAACAACATGGGCGAGGCGGTCGGCGAGGCCTATGTGAAGCGCCACTTCGCCGCGGCCGACAAGGCCCGCATGCTCAAGCTTGTCAACAACCTGATGGCCGCCTATGGCGAGTCCATCGACGGCCTGGGCTGGATGACGCCCGCCACCAAGGCCAAGGCCAAGGACAAGCTCTCCAAATACCTGGTCAAGATCGGCTACCCCGATGTCTGGCGCAGTTATGCCGCGCTGGACGTGAAGGTGGGAGATCCGCTGGGCAACCGCCAGCGCGCCGCGCAGTTCGAATGGCAGCGCCAGGTGGCCAAGGCCGGCAAGCCGGTGGACAAGCGCGAATGGGGCATGACGCCCCAGACCGTCAACGCCTACTACAACCCGACCTTCAACGAGATCGTCTTCCCGGCCGCCGTGCTGCAGCCGCCGCTGTACAACACCCGCGCCGACGACGCGGTCAACTACGGCGCCATCGGGGCCGTCATCGGCCACGAGATCAGCCATGGCTTCGACGACGAGGGCAGCCAGTTCGACGGCGACGGGGCGCTGGCCAACTGGTGGACCGATGCCGACCGCCAGGCTTTCGAGAAGGTCGGCGAGCGCCTGGTGGCCCAATACGCCGCCTACGAGCCCATTGCGGGCAAGCATGTGAACGGCAAGCTGACGCTGGGCGAGAACATCGCCGACCTGTCCGGCCTGCAGATCGCCTACAAGGCCTATCTGCGCTCGCTGGGCGGCAAGCCGGCCCCGGTCATCGACGGCCTCACCGGCCCGCAGCGCTTCTTCATGGGCTGGTCGCAGGCCTGGCGCGAAAAGATGCGCGAGCCGCGCCGCCTGCAGCAGCTGACGGCCGACCCGCATTCGCCGGCGGAATTCCGCGCCAATGGCGCCGCCGTCAACCACGACGGCTTCCACGAGGCCTTCAAGACCCAGGCCGGCGACGGGATGTTCAAGCCCGCGGAGGCGCGCATCCGCATCTGGTGAGAGGGTCGCCCGCGCTTACGCCTGCAGAGGGGCAGGCGTCAAGCCTCGGAACCATGGTTTTGCTGCGCTGCACAAAAACCCAAAACCGGGCGCAGAATCCCCTCTTTCGAACAACAAAAGCCACTGCTCAAGCCGGTGGCCTTCGCGAAGTGAGTTCTTCTCATGCGGCCCGCAGCCCCTCGGCGCTGGCGGGTCTGACCCTCGGGGCCCTCGGAGTGGTCTATGGCGACATCGGCACCAGCCCGCTGTATGCCCTCAAAGAAGTCTTCCATGGCGGTCATGTCAGCACGACGCCCGAGAACATCCTTGGCGTGCTGTCCCTGCTGTTCTGGACGCTGACCGTCGTCGTTTCGATCAAGTATGTGCTGCTGATCCTGCGCGCCGACAACAACGGTGAGGGCGGCCTCATCGCCATGCTGGCGCTGGCCACCAATGCCGTGAACGACAAGCCGCCGCTGCGCCGCACGCTGATGCTGGTCGGCCTGTTCGGCACGGCCATCTTCTTCGGCGACGCCGTCATCACGCCGGCCATGACGGTGCTGGGCGCCGTCGAGGGCATCGACGTCTATGAGCCGCATCTGCACGACGCGATCCTGCCGATCACGCTGATCGTCATGGTCGGCCTGTTCGCCGTGCAGCGCTTTGGCACCGGCGGCATCGGCAAGGCCTTCGGGCCCATCATGATGCTGTGGTTCCTGACGCTGGTGGCCCTGGGCCTGCCGCACATCTTCGAGAACCCGCGCGTGCTGGCGGCCGTCAATCCCGTCTATGCGCTGCACTTCTGCCTCGAATACCGCTGGGTCGCCTTTGTCGCCCTGGGCGCCGTCGTGCTCGTCGTCACGGGCGGCGAGGCTCTCTATGCCGACCTGGGCCATTTCGGCAAGAAGCCCATACGCATCGCCTGGTATGGCGTCGTCATGCCGGCTCTGGTGATCAACTATTTCGGCCAGGGCGCCATGCTGCTGGACAACCCCGAAGGCGTGAAGAACCCTTTCTTCCTGCTGGCACCCGGCTGGGCCGAGATTCCCCTCTTCCTGCTTGCCACTGGCGCGGCCATCGTTGCGTCGCAGGCCCTGATCACGGCGGCCTTCTCGGTCACCAAGCAGGCCATCCAGCTCGGCATCCTGCCGCGGCTGCGCGTGCTCCACACCAGCGTGCGCGACATCGGCCAGATCTACGTGCCCTTCATCAACTGGGGCCTGTTCAGCCTGGTGATCCTGGCCGTCGTCTTCTTCGGCTCGTCCACCAAGCTGGCCGGGGCCTACGGCGTGGCCGTCACCATCGACATGACGATCACGACGGTGATGACCTTCTTTGTCATCCGCTACGGCTGGAAGTACCCGCTGGTGCCGTGCATCCTGGCCACCGGCCTGTTCTTCCTCATCGACGTCACCTTCCTCGCCTCCAACCTGCTGAAGGTGGCGGCGGGCGGCTGGTTCCCGCTGCTGATCGGCATTGGCATGTTCACGCTGATGCTGACCTGGAAGCAGGGCCGCAAGCAGCTGTCCGACAAGCTGCGCGAAGACGCCATCGAACTCGATACCTTCCTCGAGGCTGTCTTCATCAACCCGCCCACACGCGTGGCCGGCACGGCCGTCTTCCTGTCGGCCGAGAAGGGCTCCACGCCCAACGCCCTGCTGCACAACCTCAAGCACAACAAGGTGCTGCACGAGCAGAACGTCTTCGTCACCGTCAAGCATCACGAGGTGCCCTGGGTCGGCTTCGAGAAGCGCTGCGAGGTCGAGGCCCTGGGCCATTGCTGCTGGCAGGTGGCCCTGCACTTCGGCTTCAAGAACGAGCCTGACGTGCCCGAGGCCCTGGCCCTGTTGAAGAAACATGGCGTGCAGCTCGACGAGATGGAAACCAGCTACTTCCTGAGCCGCGACATCGTCATCCCGACCATCGGCTCGGGCATGGCGCTGTGGCGCGAGAAGCTGTTCGCCAGCATGCACCGCAACGCAGCGGCGGCGGCAGATTTCCTGCACCTGCCGACCAACCGCATCGTCGAGCTGGGCTCCAAGGTCGAAATCTGATGTCTGCGGCGCTGCCCGAGCGCCGCCTCGGTGCCCGGCACGCGGGGGCCTTGTGCGTCGGCATGGTCGTCGGCGCCGGCATCTTCAAGACCTCGCCCATGGTGGCGCAGTCGCTGCCCGACGCAGGCCAGCTCTATCTCGCCTGGGTGCTGGGCGGCGTGCTGTCCTTTGTCGGCGCGCTGTGCTTTGCCGAGCTGGCTTCGGCTTTCCCTGACCCCGGCGGCGACTATCACTTCCTGAGCCGCGCCTTCGGCCGGCGCTTGGGATTTTTGTTCGCCTGGTCGCGCTTTGCCGTCATCCACACCGGTTCTATGGCGCTGCTGGGTTTTGTCTTCGGCGACTACCTCGCCCAGGTGGTGGACCTCAGCCCCTGGCTGGGCACCCATGCCAGCGCGCTGCTGGCCGCCGCGCTGATCGTGTTGCTGACGGGGCTGAACCTGCTGGGCGTGCGCGTGGGTCTGGGCACACAGCTGGGCCTGACGACGCTGGTGATCGCGGGCCTGCTGCTGCTCGGTTGTGCGGCCGGTGCACAACAGCTGAGCGGCCAGCCGCCCGCGACCCAGGGCGCGGCGACGGTCGGCACCGACTGGGGCGTGGCCATGGTCTTCGTCTTTCTGGCCTATGGCGGCTGGAGCGACGCGGCGACCTTGTCGGCCGAGATGCGCGATGAGAAGCGCGGCATCGTTCGCGCGCTGCTGCTGGGCCTCGGCGTCGTGATGGCCCTGTATCTGCTGGCGAACTGGGCCTATGTGCGCGTGCTGGGCCTGCCCGGGCTGGCGCGCAGCGAGGCACCGGCGGCCGAGCTGATGCGCCTTGCTTTCGGCCGCGGCGCCGAGCTGCTGATGGTGGGCGTCGTCACGTTGACCGCGTTGTCGGTCATGAACGCCATCCTGATCGCCGGCCCGCGCACCACCTATGCCGCCGCACGCGATCTCGCGGCCGAGTGGCGGCTGGCGCACTGGAACACGCGCCGCGGCACGCCCAGCGCCGCAGTCATCGCGACCGCCCTCGTGGCCCTGCTGCTGGTGGCCCTGGGCGACCTGACGCGCGGCGGCTTCTCGACCATGGTGGACTATTTGTCGCCGGTCTACTGGTTCTTCCTGGTGCTCAGCGGCGGGGCGCTGATCGTGCTGCGCCGACGCGAGCCCGAGCGGCCGCGGCCCTTTCGCGTGCCGCTGTACCCGTGGCTGCCGCTGCTGTTCAGCGCCTGCAGCAGCTATGTGCTGTGGGCCAGCCTGGTCTATGTGAAGGCGGGCGCCATCGTCGGCGTGGCCGTGCTGGCGGTCGGGGCGCTGCTGTTGCTCGTGTTCAGCAAGCGCTAACCGCCGCAGAGCATCCGCCGCTCGATGCGCCCATCGTGCACATGCACGACCTCGCCCTTGGCCAGCGGCTGCCAGGCCTCGGCGTCGTCGCCCAGCGGTTCCGACGCAATCGCCCAGCCGCCGGGCTGGGGCTTGAGGTAGAGGCTGGGCGGCTTGTCGTCGCTGGCCCAGCGCACCGCCCAGAGCTGCTCGCCGTCGGCCAGGGCGGCCGAGAAGCGCAGCGGCGTGGTGATGCCGCGCACTTCCATCTCGTCCACGATGTCCAGCAGCACCTGGCGCGTCGCCGCCTCCACCGTAGCGCCGGCCTTCACGCGGCCCATGATGAGCAGGAAGAGCAGCTCCGAATCCGTCGCGCCGCGACGCAGGTCATAGAGCTCGTCGCTCAACTGGGCCTCCATACCGCGGCGCAGGCGCGGGAAGTCGCCGATCTGGCCGTTGTGGATGAAGAGGTAGCGGCCGAGGTGGAAGGGGTGGCAGTTCTGCCGGGATACGCCACCACCGGTGGCGGCCCTCACATGGGCCATGAAGAGATGGGAGCGCACATTGGCGCACAGGGCCATCAGGTTGTCGTCGCTCCAGGCCGGCATCACCTCGCGGTAGACGCCCGGCGTGTCGCGCTCGCCATACCAGCCGATGCCGAAGCCGTCGCCATTGGTCACCGATTTGGCTTCCGACGCCTGCAGGCTCTGGCGCACCAGCGAATGGCGCGGCTTGCAGACCAGGTCTTCCAGAAAGATCGCGTCGCCCGAGTAGGCGAGGAAACGGCACATCCGCGGGCCTGTCGTTGATGAAGTGGTGGCTATGCTGGCTGCATGACACGCTTGCTGCAAGACTTTTCGCCCTCAACCGTTGTTGCCGGCTTCGTCGCGGTGCTGGTGGGCTACACCAGCTCGGTGGCCATCATCTTCCAGGCCACCGTCGCCCTCGGTGCCACGCAGGCCCAGACCGCCTCCTGGCTGTGGGCCCTGGGCCTGGGTATGGGCGTCACCAGCCTGGCCCTGAGTCTGTGGACCCGCCAACCGGTGCTGACGGCCTGGTCCACGCCCGGCGCGGCCCTGCTGGCCTCGACCTCGGGCGTGGAGATGCCCGAGGCCATAGGCGCCTTTGTCATCTGCGGCCTGCTCATTGCCTGGGCGGGTGCGAGCGGCTGGTTCGAAAAGCTGATGGACCGCATCCCCGTGGCCATCGCCTCCGCCCTGCTGGCTGGCGTGCTGGCGCGCTTCGGCCTCGACGCGGTGACCAGTGCCAAGACCGCACCCGAACTCGTCCTCGCCATGGCCGCTGCCTATCTGCTGGGGCGGCGCCTGTGGCCGCGCTATGCCGTGCCCGGCGTGCTGATCGTGGGCGTCGTCGTCGCGCTGGCACGGGGGCAGCTCAGCTTCATCGGCCTCGACACGGCCCAGATCTTCGTGCTGCCGGTTTGGACGGCACCGCAGTTCACCTGGCATGCCGCCATCGGCGTGGCCCTGCCGCTGTTCATCGTCACCATGGCCTCGCAGAACCTGCCCGGCGTCGCCGCCCAGCGCGCCAGTGGCTATGCAACGCCGGTGTCCGCCACCATTGCCGTGACCGGCGCGGCGACGACCCTGCTCGCGCCCTTCGGCGGCTATGCCTTCAACCTGGCCGCCATCACGGCCGCCATCTGCATGGGCCGCGAGGCGCATGAGGACCCGGCGCGCCGCTACACGGCCTCCATCGCCGCCGGCCTGTTCTATGTCCTCGTCGGCCTGGCGGGTGGTGCTGTCGCCATGCTGCTGGCGGCCTTTCCGCGCGAGCTCGTCGCGGCCATCGCCGGCCTGGCCCTGCTGGGCACGATTGCCGGCGCGCTGGCCACCTCGCTGAAGGACGAGACCCACCGCGACGCGGCCATCCTGACCTTCCTGGTCTGCCTGTCCGGCATCAGCGTCTTCGGCATCGGGGCGGCCTTTTGGGGTGTCGTGGCGGGTGGCGTCGCCACCCTCGTTGCCAGCTGGCGCCGTCGCCCCTAGGCCGGCGGGGGCGGGCGCCTTGTGCAACACTGGCCGGCGCTGAAATCGACAGGCCCGCCCCATGAAGCTGCTCTTCGTTGCCGACCCCCTCGCCACCTTCAAGACCTACAAGGACTCCACCTTCGCCATGATGCGCGAGGCCGTCAGGCGGGGCCACAGCATCGTCGCCTGCGAGGTCGCCCAGCTCGTCTGGCTGCGCGGCGGCCGCGTGACGGCGCGGGGCGCCCACCACATCACGCTGACCGGCGACGCCCATGACTGGTTCAAGGTCGAGGCCACTGCCGATGTCGCGCTGGCCGACGTCGACGCCGTGCTGATGCGCAAGGACCCGCCGTTTGACAGCGAGTTCTTCTACGCCACCCATCTGCTCAGCCAGGCCGAGCGCGAGGGCGCCCGTGTCTTCAACCGCGCCAGCGCCTTGCGCGAGCACCCCGAGAAGCTGGCCATCCTCGAGTTCCCGCAGTTCATCTCGCCGACGCTGGTCACTCGTGACCCGGCCGAGATCCGTGCCTTCCACGCCGAGCAGCGCGACATCATCCTCAAGCCCCTGGACGGCATGGGCGGCATGGGCATCTTCCGCGTCAAGGACGACGGCTTGAACCTGGGCAGCATCATCGAGACGCTGAACAAGGACGGCACGCAGACGGTGATGGTGCAGCGCTTCATCCCGGCTATTACCGAGGGCGACAAGCGCATCCTCATCATCGGCGGCAAGCCTGTGCCGCATTGCCTGGCGCGCATCCCGCAGGGCAATGAGGTGCGCGGCAACCTCGCCGCCGGCGGCAAGGGCGTGGCCCGCCCGCTCACCGCTCGCGACCGCGAGATCGCCGAATATCTCGGCCCCATCCTGGCCGCGCGCGGCCTGCTGCTGGTGGGCCTGGACGTCATCGGCGAGAACGTCACCGAGATCAATGTGACCAGCCCGACCTGCTTCCAGGAGATCACCGATCAGAGCGGCTTCGACGTGGCCAAGATGTTCATCGACGCCCTTGAAGAGGCCCTGGCATGAAGCGTAGAGAGTTCACCGCCCTCGGCCTGGCCACTTTGGCATTGCCAACCCTGGCCCAGGACGCCGGCTTCGACAAGCTGACCGAAACCTTCCTCGAAGCCCTGTGGCCGCTCGATCCCGATGCCGCCGTGGCGGCCGGCCGCTTCGAATTCGCGCCCGCAGTGACACTGCCAAGCAATGCTCAGCGTGATCGCCTGCGCGCCTTCCACAAGCAGTGGCTCGCCAGGTTCGAGCAGCAGCCGGATGCCGCGCTGAGCACCAGCCAGCGCATGGACCGCGCCCTGCTGATCGCCAAGCTCCAGAGCGACCTCTGGCGCCTGGACACGCTGCGTGAATGGTCCTGGAACCCGGCCGAGCACAACCCCGCGGCGCCGCTGGACCTGCTGCTCAACACCGACTACGCGCCGCTGACCGCCCGACTGGCGGCGCTCAAGCCGCGCATCGCGGCGCTGCCCACCTACTACCGCGCGGCGCGAACCAGCCTGGCCGGCGTCACGCGCGAGCACACCGAGCTGGCCATCCAGCAGGCACCTGGCGTGCTCGGCGTGCTCGACGACATCGCCAAGCGTGCCGCCGAGGCAGGTCAGGCCGTGGCCTTCAAGGCGTCGCTGAACCAGGCCCGCGCCGCGGTGAGCAGCTATGTGTCCCATTTGAAGCAACTGCTGCCGACGGCGCGGCGCTCCTTCCGCCTTGGCGCGGAGCTGTACGAGCCCAAGTTTGGCCACGACATCCAGTCCGCGCGCACGGCCAGTGAGACCTATGAGTTGGCTAAAGCGCGCCGCGAAGAGGTGCTGGCCAGCATGCAGACCCAGGCCGCCGCGTTGTGGCCCACCGTCATCGGCAGCGAGGCGCCGCCCGCCGACCGCTTCGCGCTGATCGGCCGCGTCATCGCCAAGCTCAGCGAAAGGCACGTAACTCGCGAACGCTTTGTCGACGAGATCCGTGCCCAGATCCCCCAGCTCGAAGCCTGGGTACGTGACCACGACCTGCTTAGCCAGGACGCCAGCAAACCCCTGGCTGTGCGCGAGACGCCCGAATACCAGCGCGGCGTGGCCGGCGCCAGCATCGAGGCGCCCGGCGCCTACCGGCCCCAGGACCGCACCTATTACAACGTCACGCCGCTGGACGACCTGACGCCCGAGCAGGCCGAGAGTTCACTGCGCGAATACAACCACTGGATCCTGCAGATCCTCAACATCCACGAGGCCATCCCCGGCCACTACACCCAGCTCGTGCACGCCAACCGCGCGCCGAGCAAGGTCAAAGCCCTGTTCGGCAACGGTGCGATGGTGGAAGGCTGGGCCGTCTATGGCGAGCGCATGATGATCGAGAGCGGCTACGGCGCCTCGCCCGAAATGACGCTGATGTACGGCAAATGGCATCTGCGCTCGGTCACCAACACCGTGCTCGACTACAGCGTGCACGTGCTCGGCATGACCGAGGCCGACGCGCTGGACCTGCTGACGCGTCAGGCCTTCCAGACCGAACGCGAGGCCAAGGAAAAGTGGCGCCGCGTGCAACTGAGCTCGGTGCAGCTGACCAGCTATTTCAGCGGCTACAGCGAGATCTTTTCGCTGCGCGAGGCACTCAAGGCCAAGTCAGGTGTCGCGGGCTTCAATCTCAAGGCCTTCCACGAGCAGTTCCTCAGCTATGGCAATGCGCCGGTGCGGCTGATTGCGGCCGACATGCTCAAAGCTTGAAGCGGTCATGCACCCGCGGCGCCGTCGCCGCGGGATCATCGTTGCGCCAGACCGGCCCCGGCGCGCCCGCGCGCCGCCAGCGCCGCGGCACGCGGTCGATGGCGATGAACCAGGCCGTCAACTCGCCGGCGGCATCGATGCGAAAGCGCAAGAAGCCCTTGTGGTCCTGCCCGTCGAGCGCCGAATAGGCGTTGTTGGTCAGCAGGCCCAGGCGACACATCAGTGCCAGATAGCCGCCGAAAAGTGCCGAGCCCAGCACCGCGCCGCCAGCGAAGACGCCCGCGCCGACCAGCAGCGAATGCAGGATCAGCCCCAGCCACTGGTCGCGGCTGCCCAGGCCCGCCCACAGGCTGACGGCCTGGTGCATGAAGAACTCCAGGCTGAACACGGCCAGCACGTGCACGCCCGCATGCACGGCACCCATGCCCCAGGTGACGGCCCAGCGCTTGGTGCGACCGTCGTCGGGTGACAGCTCGTCCACGGCCTCGCGGCCCATGGTCATGCAGCCAAAGGCCATCAGCCCGTTGATCAGAAAGCCCAGCGGGCTGAACACCATCGCCTTGAGCCACAGCGCCAGCACGGCCAGGTAGTCGCCCGGCCCGTAGGCCCACAGCGGCTGGAAACCATCGGCCCGGAACGACCAGGAGAAGGGGCTGGAGTTCAGGTAGGCGTTGAACCAGTACAGCGCGCCCAGCAGCAGCGCAAAGCCCACGTTGCCGTTGCCGCCCTCCCGACGCGGCAGGAAGGCGAACAGATTGCGCCAGCCCCGCCCCCGCGACGCTTCGGCCGCCGGGTAGACGGTGGCTTCCTTGCGCTCGAAATGCACACCCCGGGCGCGCCGGCCCGTCAGGCCGACCTTGAGGGCCGGCGTCTCGGTGCGTGGCTCGGGCGGGATGCAGTCCTCGGTGTCGAAGGCCTGCAGCCGCACGGGCCGTGTGGTCGCCCTGGTGTGCGTCGGGTGGGTGAAGGCGCCGCCGCAGCCGCAGGTGACGAGGCGGCCGTCTCGGGCCAGATCTTGGGAGTCCCAACGCATGTAGTGGTGCAGGTCGCCGGCCAGGCGCAGCCGGATGCGACCGCGCAGCAGGCCTTCCAGGCGCTGGTAGCGCTTGGGGTGGCTCTCATCGGCGCCGTCGCCGATGGGCCGTGTCCAGTAGGGCTCGGGGTAGATGAGGATGACCTTGTCGCCCGGGCCGATGACGGCCGGCTTGCCATGGCCGCCGATGGCCAGGGTCTCGAACTGCTCGTACTGGTCGCGATCGATGTCGCGCGTCAGTGCAAAGTCCAGGGCCAGGGCCCACCAGCCGCCCGGCAGCTTGACGCAGAAATAGGACTGGCGCTGCGGGATGTCGGCGCCCAGCAGCGGTGCCGAGTCGTAGCCGCGCACGAAGTAACGGCTGAAGGTCGAGGCCGAGTCCATCCAGTCGTGGTTCTGCGGCACGGCCGCCAGCGTCAGCCGCCGGCCGCGCACCAGGGTGTCAGCGAAGTCGTTGCGCACCGCTTCGAACATCTCGACGAAGCGGTAGCGGTAGTCCTCGGTGCTGGCGGCCGGGTAGGCGAGGTCGCCACCGAAGAGCAGCAGCTGGCCTCTTGGGAGTGTCTGCAGGGTCTCGCCGTCGAGCGCCAGCTCGGGCGCCAGCGCGGCGCTCGCCACCGCATAGCTGGCGTTGCCGCCGTCACCGGTGTCGGCGATGAAATCAAACCAGAACGTACCGTCGGCCTCGGGCTGGCTGCGGTCGATGACCACCAGCGGTTGCGGCTGTGCCTCGCGGCCGTCGCGGTTGCGCAGCTGGTCCAGTGACGACAGCACCTGGTTGGCGGCCGTCCACAGCACGCTGGGTTGGTACCAGGCGACCGGATGGCGTTCGTGGGGTGGAACGGAGCGGCCGAGCTTGGGTGAAGGCATGGGGCGCGATGATCCTCGCGGCCCCGGCGGTGATCAAGGGGCGCGTGTGCGATGCCCCGCAGCCGCCTTGTACGCATTGATCTCGGCCGCCACCTCGGCGGGGTCGATGACGTCCGCCAGCCGGGCAAAGCCCTCCGGCGCCAGCGCCTCCACGCGGTCGAGGATGGCGTCCAGCCCTTCGCGGCGGTTCATCTCGACGATGCGGGCGCACATGGGCCGCCGTTCGTCCTCGTAGGCGGCCAGTGCCGTGTCGAGGTCGGCGTGCGTGCTCAGGGCCTCGGCCAGCGCCTTGGCATCCATGATGGCCTGGGTCGCGCCGTTGGAGCCGATCGGCACCATCGGGTGGGCTGCGTCACCCAGCAGCGTCGAGCGGCCGAGCTGCCAGCGTGGCAGCGGATCGCGATCCACCATGGGCCATTCCAGCATCTGCTCGGCGCGGCTGATGAGGCCAGGCACGTCCAGCCAGTCGAAGTGCCAGTGGCCGAAGGTGGGCAGCAGGTCGTCGAGATTGCCGGCGCGGCTCCAGTCGGCGCGATCGGGGGCGGTCAGGCCGGGCGTGGGCTCCTGCACGCGGCGGTCGGCGATCCAGTTGATGAGCTGCAGCCCGTCGGCCCGCGGTGCGCCAATCGGGTAGACGACGAACTTGGCCTGGCTGTGGCCGGCCTGCACCATGGTGCGGCCGTCCAGGAAGGGCGGCGCCCAAGTCGTGCCACGCCACATCATGACGCCGCGCCAACAGGGCGCACCTTCGTCGGGTGCGAGGCGGCGGCGCAGGGCGGAGTGGATGCCGTCGGCGCCAATGACGAGATCGGCCGCCTGCTCGCGCGGGCCGTCCACGGTTGCGATCTCGGCAATGGCGCGGTCGCCTTCATCGCGCACGTTGACGACGCGCTGGCCGTCGAGCACCGTGACCTTGGCCGAGGCTTCGGCCCAGAGCCGCATCTGCAGCTCACCGCGATGGATGCTGAACTGCGGATGGCTGTAGCCGCCCTCCAGGCCGCGCGGGTCGCGGTAGATGGCCTGGCCGTGCTTGTTGGCGAAGACGAGGGCCGAGGTCTCGACGGCCATGCCGCGCAGCGCCGGCAGCAGGCCCAATTCGTCCAGCACGGCGACCGCATGCGGCAGCAGATTGATGCCCACGCCCAGCGGTTTAGGTTCCCGCACCGACTCCAGCACCGTCACGGCGTGGCCGCGTGCGTGCAGGGCCAGCGCGGCCGTCAGCCCGCCGATGCCACCGCCTGCGATCAGGATCTTCATGAGCTCAGGTTAACTCAGGGTAAGCGAGATAGTTGCAGTGAGCAACAAAAACTAAGCTGGATTGGTGAGCACGCCCGACGGCCCCAGCGCCATTCCTCCCGAAGGCCCGATGTTGCCTGTTCCCGGGCTGGATTACGGCCTGCTGGACGGCTTGCTGGGCTATGCGCTGCGGCGCGCGCAGAACGCGCTCTACCTGGACTTCTACCGCGCCACCGCCGAGTGGGACATCAGCCCGCCGCGCTTTGCCGCCCTGGTGCTGATCGCACGCAACCCCGGCCTGCGCCAGGGGCTGCTCGGCCAGGCCATGGGCCTGCACCGCAGCGGCGCGCTGCGCCTGACCGACTGGCTCAACGCCCAGGGCTGGGTCGAGCGCCGCGACGCGCCCGACGACGCGCGCAGCTGGGGCCTGCATCTGACGCCGGCCGGCAAAAGACTGCTGGCCAAGCTTGAAGCCGCCGTCGCCGAGCATGACCGTGCACTGGTCCGGGCCCTGGGCGACCAGGGGCCTGCACTGCAAACGGCCCTGGAGCGCCTCGCCCGCGTTGCCACTGCAGCGCCTATCAACTGACAACACGACCGGAGACAAGAGAAATGATGCAACGACGCCACCTGATGCTTTCCTTCGCGGCCTTGCCGCTCGCTGCGCGCGCGCAAGGCCAGCCGCCGCGCATCCTCGTCGGTTTCCCGGCCGGCGGCTCGGTGGACACGACGGCCCGCCGCTTCGCCGAATTCGGCCGCGGCAAGCTGGCCGAGACCATCCTCGTCGAGCAGAAGGTCGGCGCCGGTGGCCGCATCGCCATTGGCGCGTTGAAGGACGCGGCCCCCGACGGCCTGACGATGCTGCTCGGCCCTTCGTCCATGTTCACCGTCTACCCGCATGCCTACCGCAAGCTGGCCTACAACCCGGCGACCGACGTCATCCCGGTCTCGCCGCTGGCGCTGTCGACCTGCGGCTTCGGCGTCGGGCCCCAGGTGCCGGCCACCGTCAAGACACTGGCGCAACTGGCCGACTGGCTGAAGGCCAACCCCGACAAGGCCGCCTACGCCTCGCCCGCAGCGGGCGCCATGCCCCACTTCCTCGGCAACCAGTTCGAGCACGCGGCCGGCCTCAAGCTCACGCACGCGCCCTACCGTGGCGCGGCGCCCGGCATGCAGGACCTGATGGGCGGCCAGATTGCCGCGGGCTGCTTCTCCATCGGCGACTTCCTGCCCCACCTCGCCTCCGGCCGCGTGCGCCTGCTCGGCGTGACCGACAAGGCCCGCTCGCGCTTCGTGCCCGATGTGCCCACCTTCGAGGAGCAGGGCTTCAAGGGCATCGTTGGCGTCGAGACCTACGGCCTCTTCCTGCCGGCCAAGACGCCGCAGGCGACGGTCGACAAGCTGGCTGAGGTGGCCCGCGCCGCGGTGCGCGAGCCCGGCGTCATCGAGGCCCTGGCCAAGCTGGGCTTCGAGCCGCTGTCGCTGCCGCCGGCAGACTACGCCAAGCGCCTCGCCGCCGAACGCGAGTACTGGGGGCCGGTCGTCAAGGCTTCGGGGTTCTCGTCGGACGATTAGCATCGGCGCTCCACTCATGGAGCCTGAATGCCCTGGCGTCGACTGGCCGTTGGCCTCGCTGCTTGCCTTGCTGTTTGCCTGACCCTGGATGCGGCCCACGCGGCGACCGACGCCGCGCGGCTGCAGGCGTTGCTGACCGAACAGCAATACGCCGCGGCGCGCGCCGATGTCGACGCATTGCTGCGCGCCAGGCAACCCGATGCCGCCGAGCGCGTCGTCATCTACCAATGGCTGTTCGCCCGCGATGACGGTGCCGCCATCGATCGCCGCACGCGTCATGTGCTGACCACTTCCAACGTCGACGCCATCGACCTGCTCGCCGCCGGCCGCCTTGCGCTGGACCGGCGCGATTTCGAGCGCGCCAGGCAGTGCTTCGAGAAAGCCCTTGAGCGGGCAAAGCGGCCCGTCGACAAGGCGCAGGCCCTGCGCGGCCTGGGCCAGCGCCATTACCAGCTGCGTGAGTTCGACGCCTCGCTACAAAAGCTCGAAGCCGGCATCGCCGCCGAACGCACCGCCGACGGCCTGGCCGCGCTGGCCGACACGTTGATCCGGCTCGGCCGCACCGAAGACGCGATTGCTGCGGCCGAGGGCGCCGTCGCGCTGAACCGTCATCACGAAGCCGCCCACTACCTGCTCGGCAATGGCTATGTGCGCGAGAACTACAGCCAGCTCGCTGCTCGCCTGGGCGACGGCTTTGCACCGCTGATGGCCGACGTGAGGCGTGCCTCCGATGCCTTCGAAAAGGGCGACTTCGACACGGCGCTGCTCATCAGCCTCGCCGTGCTGGAGCGTTGCCCGCAGCTCGGCCGGGCTCATGCCATCGCGGCCAAGGCGCTGGAGTCGCAGCGCTTTGCCATTGATGTGCACCGCGCCGACTACGAGCGCCGCTTCAAGGCCCTGCCCATGCCCACCGTGCCGGGCATCGAGCGCTATGTACTGAACTGGAAAGAGCTGTCGCCGCGCCACCAGAAGCGTGTGGCACTGTCCGTCGCGCCGTGGAAGGCCTTCATCCCGGTGCTGGTGGAAGGGGGCGCTACCCACTTCATCAAGCCGATGTGGATGCGCCTGTCCGAGACGCCGCAGGCGCATGCGCTGAAGGATGCGCGCATCGACTACGACTCGCGGCTGTGGGACGACGTGCGCGGCATGGGCGGCCACTTCACCGTCACTGGTATCGAGGACGTCGAGCGCAGCATCTTCGACCGCTACAACACCGTGCTGCACGAGCTGACCCACCAGGTCCATGGCGTGCTGACGGCCGACCAGGCGCGCAGCATCGAGGCGCTCTACCAGCAGGCCAAGTCGCGTGACGCCAGGACACGCAAGGGCTTCCTGTCACGGTATGCCGGCGGCTCGGTGTGGGAATACTTCGCCGAGGGTGCCAACGCCGAGGCCTCGCCCCGGCGCGATGCCTATGACGGCCGCGAGATCGTGCGCGAGCGCCTCATCGAGATGGACCCGGCCCTGCGTGCCGAGATCCGGCGCTTCTTCGCCCAGCGCGACACGCGCGCCAGCTTGCCTGTGGCCCTGGTCAATGCCGGCAACCAGAAGCTGGAAGATGGCCAGCTGGCCGAGGCCAAGCCGCTGTTTGCGCGCGCTCTCAAGCTCGCGCCCACCGACGAGCGCGCGCTGACGGCCCAGCTCAATGCGCTGGCCATCGAGGGTGATGGCGCCGCCGTTGCTGAACTGGCGGCCCGCGCCCTGGCTGCTCATCCGCGCAGCGGTGCGCTGCGCGCGGGTGTCGCCGACGCCCTCTGGCATGGCGGCCGCCCACTGGCTGCCGAGGTTGTGCCTGGCCTGGGGCGCGATGTCGAGGCGCTGAAGGGCGAGGACCGCTTCCGCGTCGACCTCGCGCTGGCCGACTACTACCGGCGCCTCGGCGATGTGCCGCGGGCGCTGGCGGCCTATGAGGCCGTGCTGGCCTACCAGGGCGACCAGCCTGAGGCGCTGTGGGGCCGTGCCGCCACGCTGGCGCTGGGCAGTCGCTGGGACGACGCCTTCAAGCAGTACGAGGCCGTGTTGCGGCTGCGCACCGGCCTCGTGCCGCTGCGCCGCGATTACGCGCTGGACCTGCTGCGCGCCGGCCGCAAGGAGGCGGCGCGAGCCCAGATCAAGGAAGCGCTGATCTTGGACCCCGCCGACCCCGACACGCTGGCGCTGAAGGGCTGGCTGGCCCTCGTCGATGGCGACGCCGATGCCGCACGCCGCGATGCCGAGGAAGCGCTGCGGCTGGGGCCGTGGAGCGATCTGGCCCTCATCGTCGAGGCCGCCGCACTGCAGGCCCTGGGGCAGGGCGAGGCGGCGCAGGTGACTCTCGCGCCGCTGAAGCAGCGCATCGCCGGCAACGCGCCGCCGCAATACGTCTACCGGCCCGAGAAGTCGGGCTGGTTCTCGGTGCATGAGCTGCCGGCCAGCGAGCGCCGTGTCATGGAGCTGTTCGTCAAGTGAGATTCATCAAGCGCCTGGAGGCGGCCCATCTGAACGGCCTCAGCGTGGCCCTGGGCGTGGCCGCCACGCATCTCGCGGTCGGCGCGCTGTTCGGCGAGACGGCGGGCCTGGCGGCCGTGGGGGGCGCCGTCTGCGCCAGCCTGACCGATCTGCCCAACCCGCCCCAGCGCGTGCTGCCGCGCGTGTTGCCGGCAGCGGCCGCCGCGGCGCTCGTGACGCTGCTGGTCGGACTGACGGACCACTCGCTCGCGTTGACCGTCGGCCTGATCGCCGTCGTCACCTTCCTGTCGTTGATGGCCCTGGCCTGGGGCCTGCGTGCCGGGCCGCTGTCGTTCGCACCGGTGCTGGCCATGGTCTTCGCGATGGCCTGGGACCGCACGGCCGGCGCCACGTCGCCGCTGGAGCACGCGCTCTGGGTGGGCCTGGGCGGCTGCGTCTATGCCGGCTGGGCACGCGGCAGCGCGGTCGTGCTGCGCCACCGGCTGCGCGAGTTGGCACTGGCTACGGCACTGCGCGCCACCGAGAAGCGGCTGCGTTCGCGTGCCCAGCGCATTGCCGGTGCGGTGGGCGGCGCCGAGGCGAACATCCGTGCCTCCATTGCCGATGATGTGCTGCTCGCCGATGCATTGCAGGCCGCGCGCGACCAGGTTTTTTCCGCACGGCGCTCACCGCGCAGCCGCCGCCAGACCGACCTCGTGCTTGGCCTCATCGAGCTGCGCGACCTGCTGCTGGCCAGCCGGCTGGACACGGAGCTGCTGGGCCAGGACTTCCCAGGCCGCCAGTGGCGCGCCGCGCTGGCCGACGCGCTGCGCCACCTCGCCGACGTGCTCGCAGCCCTGGCCGACACCGTGGCCTATGGCGCACCCTTGCCCGAGGTGTCTGCCGACGCCTGGCGGGCGCAGTTGGCGGCGCGGTTGGCCGATGTCAGCGCGCCGGCTGGCGACTCGCGCACCCACCTCTCGTCGGCGCTGGCGTCGCGCGTCGGCCACATGCTGGACGACGTCAGCGCCATGGTGGCCCGCCAGACTGCCGCGGACAACCCCGACAGCCCCTGGACACCCGAGCGCCTCGCGCCCTTCGTGTCGCCCGAGGGCTGGCCGCTGGCGGCGCTGAAACCTCATCTGAACCTGCAATCCGGCGTCATGCGCCATGCGCTGCGCTCGGCGCTGGCGCTGTCGTTCGCCTATGCGCTGGGTGCGGCCTTGCCCTGGGCAGCCCACCCCTTCTGGTTGATGCTCAGCGTGGCCGTCGTGCTGCGCGGCAACCTGGAGCAGACGCTGTCACGCCGCAACGAACGGATCATCGGCACCGTGCAGGGCTGCCTGCTGGTGCTGCTGCTGGCGCACGTGAGCTGGACGCCGCTGCTGAGCCTGTGCTTCATCGCGGCCGTGGGCACGGCCCATGCCTATGTGAACCGCCGCTACCGTGTCGCCGCGACGGCCGCGACGCTGATGGCCCTGCTGCAGCCGCTGATGCTGGCGCCCGGCAGCGACCCCTTCATCTCCGAACGCCTGGCCGACACCGTCATCGGCGCCGGCCTGGCCTGGCTGTTCAGCTTCGTGCTGCCGTCATGGGAGCGCGCCGCGGTGCCGAGGTTGGGGGCGCAATTGCGCGGTGCGCTGGCACGGCATTCGGCCAACATGCTGCGCTGGATGCCCAGCGCCGAAGAGCAGACCGCCCAGCGCCTGTCGCGCCAGCAGGCGTACGCGGCGTTGGCCGCTCTTGCCGCGGCCGCCCAGCGCACGCGTGTCGAGCCGGAGCGCGTGCGCCTGCCCGAGGCCGAGATCGAGTCCGCGCTCAGCCACGGCTATCGGCTGATGGCACTGCTCGGTGCCGTGCAGCACCAGGTGCAGCGTCGCACGGCCCGGCTGGACGCCGCCAAGGCCGAGACCGCACTGCCGCTGGCGCGCAAAGCCTGCGTGGATGTGCTCAAGGGCGAGCCCATGACGGGCACCGATCCGGCGGAGACGCCCGATGGAGACGCCGGCGCCTGGCCCGAGCATCTCGGCCAGCAGGACCTGACGCCCTGGCTGCTGCGCCGGCTCAGGCTGTGCCGCCTTGAAGCGCGCGAATTCGTCGCCGCACTGACCCGACTTCAAACCCCTGCAGGAGAACCGAAATGAGCATCCAGACCCGCGCCGCCGTCGCCTGGAAGGCCGGCCAACCGCTGAGCATCGAAACCCTGGACCTGGAAGGCCCGCGCGATGGCGAGGTGCTGGTTGAGGTCAAGGCCACCGGCATCTGCCACACCGACGACTTCACGCTGTCGGGCGCCGACCCCGAAGGCCTGTTCCCGGCCGTGCTCGGCCACGAGGGCGCGGGCGTCGTGCTGGAGAGCAAGGTGCCCTGGCTCAAAGCCGGCGACCATGTCATTCCGCTCTACACGCCCGAATGCCGCGAGTGCAAGTTCTGCCTGAGCCGCAAGACCAATCTCTGCCAGGCCATCCGCTCGACCCAGGGCAAGGGGCTGATGCCCAACGGCACCTCGCGCTTCTCGCTGAACGGCGAGCCGATCTTTCACTACATGGGCACCAGCACGTTCGCGAACCACATCGTCGTGCCCGGCATTGCGCTGGCCAAGATCCGGCCTGATGCGCCCTTCGACAAGGTTTGCTACATCGGCTGCGGTGTGACGACCGGCGTGGGTGCCGTGCTGTTCACGGCCAAGGTGGAGGCGGGCGCCAACGTGGTGGTCTTCGGCCTCGGCGGCATCGGCCTGAACGTGATCCAGGGCGCGAAGATGGTGGGCGCCGGCAAGATCATCGGCGTGGACATCAACCCGGCGCGCGAGGCGATGGCACGGCAGTTCGGCATGACGGACTTCGTGAATCCCAAGGACGTGGGCAATGTTGTGGACCACATCGTGCAGCTGACCGATGGCGGTGCCGACTATTCGTTCGAATGCGTCGGCAATGTGCAGCTGATGCGCCAGGCGCTGGAATGCACGCACAAGGGTTGGGGGCGCAGCATCATCATCGGCGTGGCGCCGGCGGGGGCGGAGATTGCGACGCGGCCGTTCCAGTTGGTGACGGGGCGGAAGTGGGAAGGCTCGGCGTTTGGTGGCGCGCGTGGCCGGACGGATGTGCCGAAGATCGTCGACTGGTACATGGAAGGCAAGGTAAGGATCGATGAGCTGATCACGCACAAGTTGCCGCTGGAGAGGATCAACGAGGGGTTTGAGTTGATGCGAAGAGGAGAGAGCATTCGCTCGGTGGTGGAGTTTTAAGGGTTGCTTTTGCAACCAGTGCTCCTGATCGATGCATTGCCGGGAGTCCGTCCCGGCGGCCGGGTAACTTTCTTCTGCGGCGCCAGAAGAAAGTCACCAAAGAAGAGGCGCTGAACCGCACACGAGCACCACGCCGCCATGAACGGCGCGCGAAAACACTCACCATCATGGCGGGAAGAAGCGAACCGCTGCGCTCTCGCTGCTGTCCCTGTGAAGAGCGCCATCCATTGCCCCTTCACGCCGGTTAACGCCGGCTGCACGCCGGGCTCATCAGGAAATACCGCGTCGCCCGAGCGACGCTACATTCGGACTTCTGGTGAGCCCGGCGTGCAGCCGCGCGTCGGACGGGCAGCAGGCCCGATGGATGGTGGTCGTGACAAGTCAGGCGCGAGAGCGCAGCGGCTCGCATCGGGGCACGGCCCGCTCCGAGCGACGCGAGCGCCTCATCCCGCTCGAGTGCGGATTGCATTGAGCGCTCCTCTTTTGGTGACTTTGCTCTGGCGCGTCAGAGAAAAGTTACCCGCCATCGCGGGGCGGATTCCCGCGGCACTGCGGCGAGTCAAGAGGCTCTTCGCAAACCAACCCTACCGCTTCTCAGGCGGCAACCCGCCAAGCGCAGCGACCAACGCCGCATGCGCCTCCAGATCCACCGGCCTCAACTTCGGCACCGTCCTTGCCGGATAGTCCCCAAGATAGTTCCCACCCTTCCAATTCCTCACCGGCCTCACCGGCCGCGGCACAAAGCCGCCGCCGCAGTTGGGGCAGACATTGCCGAGCAGGCCTTCCGCACAGCCCACGCAGAAGGTGCACTCGAAGCTGCAGATTCGCGCCGCTGTCGACTCCGGCGGCAGCGCAACCGCGCAATGCTCACAGCTGGGACGCAACTCCAACATGGTCAGCGGCTCTTGCGGTAAGGCTCGTCCTCGACGATGAAATCCTGTTCGCGCATCGAGTCCGCGATCCAGTCCTCTACCGCCGGGTGTGCCAGCAGCGAATCGCGATACGTCGCAGCCGCTTCCGACACCGGCAGGCCAAAGCGGCTCAGCCGCACCGCTACCGGCGCAAAGTAGGCATCCGCCGCGCTGAACTCGCCGAACAGGAAAGGTCCCCCGCTGCTGGCCAGCGCGCCGCTCCACGCCGCATCCAGTCGCGCCACATCGGCACGCAGGGCCTCGTCCTCAGCCCAGAGCTTGGCGCCGACGTCGGGGAAGAAGACCTCGATGTTCATCGGGCAAACCGTGCGCAGTCGCATGAAGCCGGCATGCATCTCGGCGCACAGGCTGCGCGCCCGCGCGCGGGCTTTCACATCGCGCGGCCAGATGGCGTGCTCGGGATGGCGGTCGGCGATGTACTCGGCGATGGCCAGCGTCTCCCAGACCGTGAAGCCGTCGTCCTCGACGAGCACGGGCACGCGCTTAGTCGGCGTGATGCCGGCGATGACGCGGGTCCATTCCGAGTCCGGCGTGAAGTCGAAGCGCAGCTTGACCTCTTCAAACGGAATGCCGAAGGCCGCCAGCAGCACACCGCTGCGCATGGACCAGGACGAGTAGTTCTTGTTGCCGATGTAGAGCTTCATGACACCTTTCGCGTTGAGCCGGCGAGCTTAAACAGCCGCTGCTGCGCCGGGGATGAGCAATCCGCAACGGATTGATGCGCGCTCAGCGCCTGGCGCGCCAGGCGTCCAGGCGTGCAACGCCGCCGTCAGGCGACAGATAAGTCGGCAGCACGGCCTCCAGCGAACTGGCCTGAATGCCCAGTTCCGCCAGGCCCGGCAGCCTTCCGTTCGGCACATTGGGCACGCTCAGCGATGCGAGGTTGTCGCGCGACAGCAGCGGCTCGCCGGGCAGGCATTCCATGAAGAGGGCTTGCAGCGTCGCCAGCGCGCCGGGCAGGCGCAGGATGGGCCGCTCGCAGCCCGCAACGCGGCCGGCCAGCCGCACCAGCTCGGCCAACGTCAGTTCACGCGGGCCGGCGATCTCGTAGGTCTGGCCGATGGTCTCGCGGCGCAGCAGCGTCTCGACGAGGGCACGGGCCAAGTCCTGCACCCACACCGGCTGCAGCCGCGCATTCGCCCCGCCCAACGGCATCACCGGGAACAAGCCCTGCAGCCGCGCGAACAGGTTGACGCTCTTGTCGCCGTCGCCAAAAACCAGCGAGGGGCGCAGCAGCGTCAGCTCCAGTGGATGGGTCTGCGCCGCGACCTGCAGCGCAGCTTCGCCAGCGGCCTTGCTGCGCAGATAGCGCGACGGTGCATGCTCGCTCATCCCCCCACCAATACCCAGGGCGCTGACATGCACGAGGCGCTTCGCACCGGCCGCGGCAATGCGCTTGGGCAACTCGACATGCACATGCTCGAAGGCGGCCATGCTGCCCTGCAGGATGGCGACGAGGTTGACGACGGCGTCATGGCCTCTCACCAGGTCTGGCAGGTCGTGGAACACGTCGGCCTGCACGACGGTGACGCCTGGCAGGCTCTGCACGGCTTGCGCATGCGGCAGGCGGCGCGTGGGCACGGTGACGCGAGCCTCGGCGCCGAGGCGGCGCGTCAGCTGTTCGCACAAGGCGCGGCCGACAAAGCCGCTGCCGCCCAGGACCAATACGGACAGGCTCATGATTTGGACTCTCCCACCGCTGCGGGCGGCACGTCGCTGACGTCGGCATCGCGTGCGCCGGCAGGCCCGATGCTTTGCCCCAGGCGCTCGCGCAGCTTGGTGGCTGGCAGGCCCAGCACCTGGGCGTAGATGGCGCCGCCGAGCAGCACCTTGCGCACATAGTCGCGCGTCTCGTTGAACGGAATGTTCTCGGCCCAGATGGCCGCGTCGATGACGGGGCCATCGCGCCAGCGCGCGGGGCGGCCGGGGCCGGCGTTGTAGGCCGCCGCGGCCAGGGCCTGGGCGCCTTCGAAGCGGTCCAGTACCAGCTTCAGGTAGTTGGTGCCGATGCGCAGGTTGAAGTCGCGGTCGTGCATCAACTCGGCGTTGTAGTTCAGGCCCACCTTCTTGGCCGTCCATTTGGCGGTGGCGGGCATGACCTGCATCAGGCCGGCCGCACCGACGTGCGAGCGTGCGTCCAGCACGAAACGCGATTCCTGGCGGATCAGGCCGTAGACATAGGCGGCGTCGAGCCCGGCGGCCTGCGCCTCGCGCTGCAACTCGACGCGATGCGGCGTGGGGTAGCGCTGGGCGATGTCGATCTCGGCCTTGGTGCGCTCGCTGGTGTTGATGCAGCGGTCCCAGACCTCACGGTCGCAGGCTTCCTGGGCGGCGGCCAGCAAGGCGCGGTCGCCCATGCCGCGCAGCGAGAAATTCCATTCGCGCACGCCCTCGCTGCGCAGGCCGAGGTTGATCAGCGACAAGGCCCGGGTCAGGCCGGGGTGGCTGCGCGCGGCGCGGCGCTCCTCGGTCGTCAGCGGCGCGGGCGCGGGCGGCAGCGGCGTGGGCAGGCCGATGTCCTCGGCGGCGAGGCGGCCGAAGTAGTTCAGTGGCGTGGTCGCCAGCGCGGCGAGCTGGGCACGAGCGGCCGGCTGGTCGCCCTGTTGCCGCGTGGCGCGGGCCTTCCAGTAGACCCAGGCCGGGTCGCGCTGCTCGATCGACGTCATGCGCTCGATCGCGCGCAGGGCTGCGGCCGGCTGGCGGGCGCGCAGCGCGGCGCGGGCGTGCCACGCCAGGGCGTCGTCGGTCCAGGGGAGGTCGGGCGCGAGCTTCTCGGCGCGAGCGAAGGCGGCGAGGGCGTCGTCCTGCAGGCGCAGCGCGGACTGGCGGCCGATCTGCACCCACAGCCAAGCCTGCAGGTCGGCGGGCAGCTTGCTCCATTTGTCCTGCAGCAGGTCGCCGGCCTGATCGGGGTCGTTGCCGGCGACGCGGGCCAGGGCCAGCGCCGTCAGCTCCGCCTCGGGGCGCGGCGAGGTGCGGGCCTTGCGCGTCAGGTAGCGGCCGGCGTTGTCTTGCAGCTCGGCGAGCTTCTGGTCGAGGGGCTTGGCTGAAAGCAGGGCGACGGCCTGACGCGCGGCGCGCGGACGGCCCTGCTCGGTGGCCAGGCGGGCCTTGGCCCACAGGGTGTCGGGCTTGAACTGGCCGGCCTCGACCATGGCAGCCGTGAGCTGCTGGCAACCGTCATCGCCGTCCTTCTGGGCCATCCACGCGGTGCGGGCGGCGTCGGCATCGACCTTGGTGCCGGCGACATGGTCCGCCAGCATGACGTAACAGGCGACCTCGCGGTCGTCGCGCATCTGATAGCTGGCATGGTCGCGCCTGAAATTGGCCCAGTCGCGGCGGTGGCCCAGTTCCAGCAGCCAGTCGTTACGCAGCCTGTCCTCGACATAGCTGCCGGGATAGCGCGCGTAGAAGGCGTCCATCTCGGGCTGGCGCACTTCGCTCAGGCGGGCATTCAGGTCGAAGTACTCGACCCAGCCGGCCAGCGGATGGTTCTGGGCGCGAGCCGCCTCGACGAAGGCCGTGAGGCGCTTGCGGTCGCGCTTGACCCAGGCGTCGCGGGCCTGCACGGCCAGGTCGGCGTCGGCGGGGGGCACCGGCGGGGCGGCGTCGGCGCTCAACGCCGCCGACAGCAGCAGGGCCAGCGCCCCGCGGCTCATGCATTCCAAGACTCGACCACCCATCTGACTCATGCGCTTCACGCCTCGCGACTGCTTCACTTTGCGTGAGCGCCGGCCAGCTGGCCGAGCGCCGCGCCTTGATGCCGAATTTAACCCAGGGAAACCCGGGGCTTCGCGCTTTACGCAGGCGCGCGGTTTGCACACGAATTTGTCCACGAGTTAGGGGCTGGTGATAGCGCTATCCAATCCGCTAACCTCACATCCAATCGACGAGGAGACTGTTGATGAAGACCGCTGCAAAACGTCTGTTGTTGGTGGCCTCCGCCGCGCTGCTGAGCCTGGCCGCCCAGGCCAACCCTGCCGTCTACCCGACGCCCGGCACGCCGGCGCCACCCAGCAGCTTCACGGCGGCCACCAGCGGCCTGCTGGTGGCCTACTACACCGGCGCGGCGGGCGGCTTCACCAACCTCGTCGGCGCGCGCATCAACGGCGTCGACGGCACGCCCGGCCTGGACAACCATGCCAGCGCCTATGGCCAGACCTTTGTGCTGGGCGCCGTGTCGGCCGGTGACAACCTGGTGTTCTTCATCGATGCCAACAGCGGTGCGGCGCGCTATTACAGCGACGTCAGCCTGAACAGCGATGGCGTCAACCATGTCTGGGCCGCGCCGTTTGCCGGCGACGCCAAGGTGCCGGCCGGCACCAACCTCGCCTTCGAGGACCTGCCCAGCGGCGGTGATTTCAACTACAACGACCACAGCTTCGTCTACCAGATTACCGCCGTGCCCGAACCTGCCAGCTGGGCGCTGCTGCTGGCCGGCGCCGCCGGCCTGGCCTGGCGCCGTCGCCTTCGCTGACTCAGCTCGCGTCCACGTTCCAGCCCTCGATCTCGAAGCGCAGCCGCCCGCGGATGCCGGGGTTGGTGGGCTTCATCTTGCCGTTGGTGGCGACCGCGCTGCTGTCAAAAGGCACGCTGACCTCGATGCGGCCCGACTTCAGCTGCTTGGCCGCGATCTCGGTGTCGGCCATGGACACGCCGGCGTCCTGCCAGGCGTACTTGACCTTCCAGGCCTCGCCCTCGTTGGCCGGCGGCACCATCTCCAGAATCAGCGCATTGCGGAACAGATAGCCGCCCTCGAAGTGCTCGTTGAGCCACAGGCGCTTTTCGATTTCGTAGTCGGGCACGCGCACGCCCAGCGTCATGCCATAGGCGAGCGACTTGCGGCGCGGGTTGATCTTGGCCCGGTTGGCGAGGAAGACGCTGCTGAGGTAGAGGCTGGCGTTTTTCTTCCAATCGGCCTGGGCCACGCAGGCGACGGAATCCTCCTCCGTGGTGCGCCGCGTCAGGTACCAGAGCTTGCCGCGCGGCGAAGCCTGCACCTCGATCTGGTAGAGGGCATTGACGGCCCGGCCGGCGTCGGCCTCCTCCTGCACCTTGTCGGGCAGGCGGATGTCGTCGATCTCCAGCCACAGGTCCACCCGCACGTCGCCGAACAGGAAGCGGGCCAGGTTCTGGAAACCCTCCTCGCTGTTGACGATGCCGAAATAGCCCGAGTGGGCGCGGTAGACGAAGGCCTTGGCACACTGGTCGGTGATGTTGCCCTTGGCGTCCAGGCCGCACAGCGTCGCGTTCTCGATCTTGACGAGGCCATCGCTGCCATGGCCGACGAAGCTGCGCGACACGCCGGCCGCGGCTTCGTAGTCCAGCCGGTTGGTGCCCACCAGCGTGAAGACGCGCCGCGACGGGAAGCGGGCCTCCGGGATGAGGTCGGCGCGCTTGTGCTTCTTGGCAGCCGTGGCCAGGTCGAGGTAGGCCGGCATGCGCTTGTCGCGGTCAAAGTTGGAGATGTCGTTGACGCTCAGCCAGGACGGGATGTTCACGCCCAGCACGTCGATGCCGTTGTGGGGCGTCGCATAGGTGAAGAACTTGTCGACGTGCTTGGCGACCTTCTCGGTGTCCAGCGCCACGTTCTGCAGGAAGGCGCGGCAGACCAGGCCGCCCATGGAGTGGGCAACGAGGTAGCAGCGGAAGTCGGCCGGCTTGATCTTGTTGTCGGGGTTCTTGCAGACCAGGTCGCGCACCCGGGCGATCAGCTTGGACAGCCCCTTGGCGAAGTCCTCGATCTCCGGCGTCTTGCCGCTGCCCAGATAGGAGGAAGCGGCGTCGTAATAGCGATAGATGACGATGCAGCGGTTGCCCAGCTTGTTGTCGGTCGGCTTGCCCAGGGAGTCGGCCTCCCATTCCGGGTCGACGATGTCGTAGCCGTCCTCGTAGACGTCCTTGTACTGGTACTCGGAGGCCAGCCGCACGACGGGCGACTCGAACACGTATTTGCGGGGCCTGTCGGTCTTGTTGGGCACGGCGCGGTACATCGTCGAGCCCAGGTTGAAGCCACAGAAGGGGTCGGCCGTGGTCTCGTCGATCTCGCCGCGCGACATCGCATAGCCGCGCACGTAGATGATCGGATGGAAGGGGGTGTCGGGCGTGGGCATGGCGGCTTCCGAGCATTGGCGACGAAGGCAACCATAGCCCCAGCCGGGCGTTGTGAGGTGCCGTGGCGTCATCAGGGCTGAGGAGCAGACTGGCCCTGGGTTTTAATTGGCCGATGACTGCTTCTCACCCCGACCGTCCTTCACTGCGCCGCGAGCTGCTGGCCGCGCGCCGCGGCTTTGCGGCCAGCCCGGCCTTCCAGACCGCGCAGGCCGCGATCGCACTGGGCCTCCACGAGCTGCTGGCCCAGCTCGAGCCCGAGCTGCTGGGCGTGTACTGGCCGCTGCCGGGCGAGTTCGACCCCGGCCCTGTGCCATTCGCGCGCGCGCTGCCGTTTGCGCGCCGTGAACCCGCTGAGATGGTCTATCGCCGCTGGGACGGCGGCGTACCCGCGGCCCAGGACGAATGTGGCATCGCCTCGTCGACCGGCGCGGTCGTTGTACCCGACGTCGTGCTGGTGCCCTGCGTCGGCTTCACGCGAGAGGGCTTTCGCCTGGGCTATGGCGGCGGCTATTTCGACCGCTGGCTGGCCGAACACCCGGGCGTGACGACCATCGGCCTGGCATGGTCCGCGGCCGAAACCCATTTCCCCGTCGAGGCGCATGACCGTGCGTTGACGCTGATCCTCACCGAGCGCGAGCTCCTCACTCCTGAGTAATTGGCGATGCACGATGGCATGACCCTGATCTCGACGCTGGCCGCTGCCTTTGGCCTGGCTCTGGTGCTGGGCCTGCTCGCGCAATGGGCGCGGCTGCCGGCCCTCGTGGGCTACTTGCTGGCCGGCGTGCTGATCGGGCCGCACACGCCGGGCTTCGTCGGCGACGTGCACCTGGCCCAGCAGCTGTCAGAGGTCGGCGTCATGCTGCTGATGTTCGGCGTGGGCCTGCATTTTTCGGTGCACGACCTGGTGTCGGTCAAGGGCATCGCACTGCCCGGTGCGCTGGTGCAGATGGCCGCGGCGACGGTGATGGGCGCGGGCCTGGCTCACGGGTGGTGGGGCTGGGACCTGGGCGCGTCGCTGGTGTTTGGCCTGGCGCTGTCGGTGGCCAGCACGGTGGTCCTGCTGCGCGCGCTGGAATCACGCGAGCTGCTGCACACCGGCAATGGCCGCATCGCCGTGGGCTGGCTGGTGGTCGAGGACCTGGCCATGGTGCTGGCCCTCGTGTTGATGCCGGTACTCAGCGGCAAGGGCGATGGCGGCGGCAACCTGGCCGTCACCATCCTGACAACCTTGCTCGCCGTGGCGGCCTTCGTGGCCGTCATGCTCATCGTTGGCCGGCGCCTGCTGCCGTGGCTGCTGTGGCAGGTCAACCGCACGGGCTCGCGCGAGCTGTTCACGTTGGCCACCGTGGCCGCCGCCATCGGCCTGGCGGTGGGGGCGGCGGCGCTGTTCGGTGTCAGCGTGGCGCTCGGCGCCTTCTTCGCCGGCCTGGTGCTGCGCGAATCGGCGTTCAGCGAGCGCGCGGCCCACGAGAGCCTGCCGCTGCGCGACGCCTTCGCCGTGCTGTTCTTCGTTGCGGTGGGCATGCTGTTCGACCCGCGCATCCTCGTCGAGCAGCCGTTGGCGGTGCTGGCGACGGTGGCCGTCATCCTGGTCGGCAAGACGTTCGCCGCCGGCGCGCTGGTGCTGCTGCTGCGCTATCCGCTGTCGACCGCGCTGACGGTGGCGGTCAGCCTGGCGCAGATCGGTGAATTCAGCTTCATTCTGATGGGGCTGGGGCAGAGCCTCAACCTGATTCCCCCCGAGGCGACCAGCCTCGTCGTCGCGGGTGCCATCGTGTCGATTGCGCTGAACCCGCTGCTGTTCTCGGGCGTGGAGCCGCTGCGCCGCTGGGTGCTGAAGCGTTCGGCCTGGGCACGCAAGCTGGAGGCACGCGACGACCCGCTGGCCGAGTTGCCGGCCGACACGCCCGAGAGCGCGCTGGCGGGCCAGGTGGTGCTGGTCGGGCACGGGTCGCTGGGCACGGCCCTGCATGACGAGCTGGGCAGCCGCCCGCTGGTGGTCATCGACCGCGATCGCGAGGTCGTCGAGAAGCTGCGTGCCGCCGGCCATGCGGCCGTGCTTGGCGACGCCAGCGAGGCCATGACGCTGGTGCAGGCCCACATTGCCCAGGCGGATTGGTTGGTAGTGGCCGTGACTGATGTGCGGGTCGTGCCGGCCATGCTGGCCACGGCGCGCCAGCTCAATCCCGGGCTGCGCTGTGCCGTCGTCGCCCAAACGCCGGAAGAGGCGCGGTGGCTGGAAGATGCCGGCGTCAACCATGTGCTGCGGTCGCAGCAGGCGCTGGCACAGGCGCTCGCTCGGGTCGTGGCCGCCTAGGCTTTCTGCTTGCCGCCAAAGGCCGCATACAGGCCCAGGGCGAAGTACACCAGCGCCGACACATAGCGCCCGCGGCCACCGGCACCGCGCAACAGCGGCTTTATCCAGCCGGCCAGCAGCGCATAGCCGCTGTCCGTCACCGCGGCGACCGCGACGAAGAGGATGCTCAGCGTCAAGGCTTGCGCGGCCTGCGAGCCCTCAGGGTGCAGGAACTGCGGGATGAAGGCGGCGAAGAACAGCGTCGTCTTGGGGTTGAGCAACGCGACGAAGAAGCCGTCGCGGAAGAGCTTGCGTGGCTCGGCGGGTGCAGGCGGCGTGCCGTCAGCCACTGCGGCCGGCTGGCGCAGGGCCTGGATGCCAAGGTAGACGAGATAGGCCGCGCCGGCCCAGCGCACGGCGGTGAAGGCCAGCGCCGACGCCGCGAACAGCGCCGCCAGGCCGATGGACGCGCCGACCGCATTCGTCAAATTGCCGAGGGCGACGCCGGCGACCGACGCAAGGCCTGCCGTGCGCCCCTGCGCCAGCGTGCGCGCGACGATGAAGACGACGCCCGGTCCCGGCGTCAGCGCGAGCACCAGGGTGGCGATCAGGAAGGCGTAGAGGGCGGCGCCGGTGGGCAACATGGGTGTCTCCTCAGGTCCGCTTCGAAGCCATGAAGCGCGGGTTGCGCAGCAAGGCCGCCGAGATCAGTGACACCAGCAGGCCGACCGGCACGATCTCGGCCATGGTCATCGGGAAGCGGAACAGCGGGTTGGCGTAGTTGCGCTTGAACTCGTCCATCTCGGCGGCGAGCTTGGCCAGCTCGGCCTCGGGCAGGCCCTTGGCCTTGTTCTGCGCGAGATACATCTTGGCCCACTCGGTGCCGAAGTCCATCTTGGTGACGGCCAGCGTCACCTCCCAGGCGGCCGCATAGACGACGCCTGCGACGAGGCTGATGGCCAGGCCCAGCGCGAAGGCGGGCCAGAAACGGATGACGCCGCCGAGTTCGTCGTCACGGCGGCGCTTGATGGCGACGAAGATCAGGCTCAGCGCGATCAGCATCAGCGTGTAGCCGATGACCATGCCGTGAGCCGGCGGTGCGCCCCGGTTCAGGATCAGCAGGGCGAACAGCGGGATGCCGGCGAGCAGGCCGGCGATAGCACCGAAGGACAGGATGGTTTTCAGCATTTGGACCTCATGGCGGGTGGAAAAACCGCCATGGAACGATGTTGGGACCGCCGGGGCTATCGGACAAATGGGTGATTTCGCTGGAATCAGCCGAAAAACGACCAGTTTGTTGCGCTTGACTCCGCGCACAGCTGCTCGCCGAGCGTCACTTGCCGGGACGACGGGTCTTGAACAGGTCGATCAGTACCAGCAATATGGCGGTTCCGAAAACCCCGCCGAAGAAAAAGATGACAAGCATCAGTGCCTGCATTTCGAAGGCGCAGTCATATCGACCGTCGCAGGCTTTAGGGGCAAATATGCAGGCGAGAAGCCCTGCCCCGACTGCGTAGCAAAGTGAGACGACGCGCTCCTGGGCAAACAGGTAGCGGACCGCTGCAAATCCGGCTACTAGGTAAACAAGTACCCCCACGATCACAAGCGGCAGTCCGTTGAGCATTGGTTCTACCTGGTCACATGGGTGGTAAAGGAAAGGAAGTGCTCAGCGTAGCAAACCCAGCTCTCTCGCCTTCAGGATGGCCTCGGTGCGGCGCCGCGCATCGAGCTTTTCGAACAGCTTGGCCACATGCGTCTTGACCGTGTGGGGTGACACATGCAGCTTGTCGGCGATCTCCTTGTTGGAGAGACCCGCCGCCAGCAGTTCCAGCACCTCGCGTTCGCGCGGGCTGATGCCCAGCGTCGCCTGCGCCTGCGGGTTGCCGTCGAAGGGCTGGGCCGGCGGCGCGCGGTGGCCGAGCAGCTTGATGCCGGCCCAGGCGCCCAGGGCCAGGAAAACCACGGCGATCAGCGCGATATAGACCGTCTCGGACTGGGCGCGGGCGAGGTGGCGATAGTCCAGCCATTGCAGCAGCGCAGTCCCCGCCGCGAGGGCCAGGCCGTAGAGAAGGGCGCGCTTCCACATGGCTAGACCCCCGCCACCTGGGCCCGCGTGATGGCCGCCTGCTCGCGCACCCAGTCCGCAAACTGCTGCACCTCGGGCCGGCGCGCGGCGTTCGGGCCCAGCATCATCCAGTAGCTGAACGGGCAGCCCAGCCGTCCGGCCTTGCCGAAGGGCTCGACGAGCTCGCGGCGCGTCAGATGTTCGTGCACCAGGGGCAGGCGGGCCAGCGCCACACCCTGACCGGTCAGCGCGGCCTGCACCTGCTGGTAGGTGAAGTTCAGGTACAGCCAGCGGCGCGGCTGCAGATCGTGCTCCCCCATTTCGGTCAGCCAACGACGCCAGCTCAGGAACTCGGCGCTGGGACGGGCGTCGTCTTCTTCGGCCAGCGCATGGCCGGCGAGGTCGGCGGCGCGCTTCAGCGGCGCCGGTGGGTTTTGCAGATACCAGGGGCTGACGCAGGGCGACAGCAGCTCCTCGAAGAGCTGCTCGGCGTCCGCCGGCACCGAGGGACGGTCGTCATAGCGCAACGCCAGGTCGCTTTCGCCGTCCTCCAGGTCGACCTTGCGGTCATAGGCCGACACGCGGATGTCGATGTCGGCATGCTCACGCTGGAAGGCCTCCATGCGCGGGATCAGCCACAGCGATGCGAAGGACGCAAAGGTGCTGACGTTGACGACGCGCCGGCCACGCGAGCGGCGGATCTGGCGCACGGTCTGGTCCAGCCGGGACAGCACGGCCACGGCGGTGGGCAGCAGCACGGCGCCATCACTGGACAGCTCCACCTTGCGCGTGCCGCGCAGGAAGAGCACGCAGCCGATCTCCTCCTCCAACGACTGGATCTGCCGGCTGATGGCCGACTGCGTCAGGCTCAGTTCCTCGGCCGCCGCGCGGAAGGACAGCAAGCGGGCGACGGCCTCGAAGGCGCGCAGCGGGCCGATGGACAGGGGTCTTTGGCGGACTGGTTGCTTCGGCTGATTCATGCGTGAATGGTATCAATCGGCGCCGCGGAGTCATTGGACCGCCTTGGGTGAAATAAGCAGAATCCCTGACATCAACCCAGGAGTCTCATCATGAGCGACGCGCAATCTGTTTGGCATTTGGACGGTGGCCGGGCCATGACCTTGGCCGGTGGCGCCGAGTCTCGCCGCCTGGCGGTGGCCCGTGGCCGCGTCTGGCTGACGCTGTCGGGCACCCCCGACGAGCCGGCCGAAGACAAGTGGCTGGAGGCCGGCGAGGCCGTGGCGCTGGCGCCGGGCCAGACGGCGGTGCTGGAAGGCTGGCCCGCCGCCGACTTCGAGCTGCTGGTGCCGCCGGTATCAGCCTCGGCGAGCCGTGGTTTTCTTGCCCGCCGGTTTTTGGGCCGCTGATTTCTTCCTGGCCACGGGCTTCGCGGCCTTGGCGTTGGCGGCACGCAAGGCCGCCTCGAGCGCCAGCCGCGCCCAGGGCAGCATCAGCGCAGGTGATTCCAGCGTCTCCTCGGGCGGCTGGTAGTAGCTCATCACCTGGCGCTCGCCGTTCTTGGTACCGTAGCTGAAGGGCTCGCAGCCGGCTGCGACGAAACGCTCACGCGACACGTCGTCGGTCTTCAGATAGAGCTGGTTCGAGATGACCAAGGCCATGAACAGGCCGTCCACGTAGATGCCGTGGCCGCCAAACATGCGGCGCGGCTGCACCGGGCCGAGGGGCTGCAGCAGCTCGACGCAGAGCTCGATGAAGGCGTCCATGCGTGATCAGCCCTTCCAGGTGAACGGGAAGTGCAGCTGGCGCAGGAAGCCGTCGGGCACATAGTCACCCAGCACGCCGTAGTGCTCCGGCCATTTGCGATCCGACTGCACGGCGGTGCCGAACAGGTGGTCAAGAAAGGCGAAGTGAGCCGCGTAGTTCTTGTCCAGCGCCTCCTGGTCCTGCGAGTGGTGCCAGTGGTGGAAGTTGGGCGTCACGATGAGGTAGCGCAGCGGCCCCAGGCGCACGCTGACGTTGGCGTGGTTGAACACGGCCTGGAAGCCGACGACGACGATGTAGGCGTCGATGACTTCCTTGCTGAAGCCCAGCACGAAGATGGGTGCCAGCACCAGGGTGCGCGTGATGATGAGCTCCAGGATGTGTTGGCGCGAGCCGGCCAGCCAGTCCATGCTCTTCACGCTGTGGTGCACCGCGTGCAGGCGCCACAGCGTCGGCACCTCGTGATAGGCCCGGTGCGTCCAGTACTGCACCAGGTCGGCCACCAGGACGATGAGGAAGAGGGCGACGGGGAAGGGCAGGCCCTGCACCCAGCCCTGGATGCCGTCCTTGGCCGCCCAGCCGAAGAACTTGTGCACCAGGAGATTGGTGGCCAGCATCACGAAGCCCACGGCCAGGTGGTTGACGATGAAGTGGTGGAAATCCGTCTGCCACTCGGGGCGGAACACCGGCTGGTCACGGCGCAGCGCGAACAGCTTCTCGATGAAGACGAAGATCAGCGTCGAGCCCAGCAGGTCGAGGATGAACCAGTCCAGGCCGACATAGGGCGTGTGGTCGGGGAAGTTCGGGTCCACCTCGACCTTGTGCCCGCCCAGCGCCAATGCCAGGCCCAGCAGCACGAAGGTCCACAGCGCCAGCCAGCGCATGCGGCTGAACACGATGTTGAACAGCGCCAGCCCGCCGGACAGCACCAAGGCCCAGTACAGCAGGCGCCGGATCACGTCGACGTCGTAGGACTGGCGCAACTGCGGCGTCGTCAGGTATTCGGGGAAGTGGAAGGCCAGCACGCCGAGGAAGCACAGGATGGCGAGGGTCAGCGCGATGACGCCGCTGATCATGCCGCGGCCCGGCTTGAGCGCCCCGCTTGATTCGCTGAGCTGGTTGAGCTTGTTCAGCACTGGTGGTTCTCCCTGCGTTTCCGTTGGGTCGGGACTCTAGCGAGGTCGGCGCTTGGCCCACAATGGCCAGATTCACAGGTCCGGAAGAAAGCCACGCTCTTGGACGCCAACGACCGCGCCGCCATCCGGCACAAGCTGATCGAACAACGGCTGGCCCTGCCCAACCGCCTGGACCTGGCCGCCGAGCTGCAGGAGGTGCTGAGCGTCTGGCTGCTGCGCCGGCGCGAGACCACCATCGGTGCCTACTGGCCCATCAAGGGCGAGTTCGATCCACTGCCCACGCTCTACCGCTGGGGCGAGACCCACCCGCATCGCCGCATCGGCCTGCCGGTGGTGGACAAGGTGCACGGCACGCTGCGCTTTCATGTCTGGTACCCCGGCTGCCCGATGGAGGAAGACGCCTTCCACATTCCCAAGCCCAAGGACACCGAAGAATTCAAGCCGCAGCTGATGCTGGTGCCCTGCCTGGGCTTCGGGCCTGCCGGCCTGCGGCTGGGCTATGGCGGTGGCTTCATGGACAAGACGCTGGCGGAGATGGATCCGAGGCCGGCAGCTGTTGGGATCGGCTACGCGCATGGCTTTTTGCCGCTGTTGAAGCCGAGTCAGCTGGATGTGGCGTTGGATGCGATGCTGACGGAGGAGGGGGTGGTTTGGGATCGGGAGGGGTGACGGTGGTTTGGGTTGCTTTTGCTTAGGGCGTGTCTGCTCGCTGCATTGCCGGGAGTCCGTCCCGGCGGCCGGGTAACTTTCTTCTGCGGGGCCAGAAGAAAGTCACCAAAGAAGAGGCCCTGAACCGCACACCAGCGCGACACCGCGATGAGCGGCGCGCGAAAACATCCGCTGGCATTGCGCGAAGAAGCGACCCGCTGCGCTCTCGCGTCTGACTTGTCACGACCAACATCCATCGCACCAGCGGCCCGTTCGACGCGCGGCTGCACGCCGGGCTCATCAGAAAACCAAATGCAGCGTCGCCCGAGCGACGCGGCTGTTCGGTATTTGTCGGGCGTCGGCGTGCAGCCGCGACTTAAGCGGCGTGAAGGTCTGATCGCTGGTGCTCGGCACAAGTGGTGGGCGAGAGCGCAGCGGTTCGCTTCGGGGTGCAGCCCGCTTCGAGCAACGCGAGCACCTGATCCCGCTCGAGTGCGGATTGCATTGAGCGCTCCTCTTTTGGTGACTTTTCTCTGGCGCGTCAGAGAAAAGTTACCCGCCCTCGCGGGGCGGATTCCCGCGGCAGTGCACGCGAGTCATGAGGACTTGGGCAAAGACAACCGGATGAGTCCGCCTGTCTCACAATCCAATATCTCCCCTGACACACGCAAATCCGATGTCCAAGCCCACCCTGCTGATCCTGAGCGCCGCCGCCGCCGCTCTGCTGCTGACCCAGGCCGCCCACGCCGCGTCCAAGCCCTGCGACGAACTCAAGACCGAGATCGCCGCCAAGCTCGACGAGAAGGGCGTCAAGCGCTACGAGATCGCTGCCGTTGACAACGACAAGGTCGGCGACGCCAAGGTCATCGGTAGCTGCGACGGCGGCACGAAGAAGCTGACCTACGTGCGCAAGTGAGCCGAGCGATGAGCCTCTACACCGACCACCTTGCCGCATTGCAGCAGCACGCGGAATCGGCACTCGAGCGCACCGGCTTCGACACACTGCTGATCGCCTCCGGCATCGAGAAATACGCCTTCCTCGACGACCGGCCCTATCTCTTCCAGGCCAACCCGCATTTCAAGCACTGGCTGCCGCTGACCAACCACCCGCATTCCTGGCTGGCCGTGCGCCCGGGCAGGAAGCTGCGCGTCGTCTACTACCAGCCCGACGACTACTGGCATGTGCCGCCCAGCGCGCCGAGCGGCGAGTGGGTGGATGCGGTCGAGCTGGTCGTCATTCGCGAGCCCGAAGAGGCCGCCACCGCGCTGGCTGACTGCGTCACGCCGCGCACGGCCATCATCGGTGAGGCCGATGCCGCGCTGTCCGGCATCACGCCCAACAACCCCGAGACCCTGCTGAACCTGCTGCACTGGGCCCGCGGCGTGAAGAGCCCTTATGAGCTGGAACAGATGCGCGCCGCCCAGCGCCGCGCCGTGCCGGGCCACAACGCCGCCCGCGCCGCCTTCCTGCGCGGCGAGAGTGAGGCATCCATTCACCGGGCCTATCTGGTCGCCACCGGCCACACCGACCGCGACCTGCCCTACAGCAACATCGTCGGCCTCAACGAGCACGCCGCGGTGCTGCACTACCAGTACCAGGACGAGAGCCCGCCGCCCGAGTCGCGCAGCTTCCTCATCGACGCCGGCGCCCAGGTCAACGGCTATGCCAGCGACATCACCCGCACCTGGGCGGCGCCCGGCCATGACGAGTTCGCGGCGCTGATCGCGGCCATGGAGCGTGAGCAGCTCGGCCTGGTCGATGAGGTGCGCGAGGGCGTCGACTACCGCGACATCCACCTCAGCACGCACCGCCGCATCGCCCGCGTGCTGCGCGAGGCCGGCATCGTCAACATGAGCGATGAGGCGATGGTGGCCGAAGGCGTCACCAAGCCCTTCTTCCCGCACGGCATCGGCCATCTGCTGGGCCTGCAGGTGCACGACGTCGGCGGCTTCATGGCCAACGAGGACGGCGGCGTGGCCGACAAGCCCGAAGGCCACCGCTACTTGCGGCTGACGCGGCCGATGCAGGCGGGCATGGTGGTCACCATCGAGCCGGGGCTGTACTTCATCCCGACGCTGTTGCGCCAGCTGCGCGCATCGCCGCAGGCGGCGCAGGTTGACTGGGGCGCGGTGGAGCGGCTGTCGCGCTACGGCGGCATCCGCATCGAGGACGACGTGGCCTGCCGCACGGCCGGCGAGGCGCCCGAGAACCTGACGCGGGACGCATTCGCGTTGGTGTGATGAACCTCTCGATGGTGCTGCTGGCCGGCGCGCTCGCGCTGCCCGCCAGCGCGCCACCGCCCGAGGCCCAGCTCGGCCGCGTCGAGGTGCAGGGCGAAGCTGCCACGGCGCGTGAGAAGAAGACGCTGGGCCAGCTCTTCAAGGCCGAGGCGCTGTTCGAGAAGCACCATGTGCTGGCGCCGGCAGCGGCGCTGAGGTTCAAGGTCTATGCGCGCACGCAGGCCGAGACGACGCAGGCGCTGGAGCTTGGGCTGATGGTGCCCACCGGCCGACAGCCGGTGGTGCTGGACGCCGAGGCCCGCTTCGTCGTCGACCCGGCGTGGCGGCTGCTTCCTGAGCGCACCGAGGTGCGCAGCCGTCTGGCCGATGGTCGCGTGACCTGGCGGCCCGACATCCGCACGCCCGGCGTGCCCGAGAGCGAGCGGCGCCTGGGCGACCTGCGGCTGCAATGCCGCGTCGCCTTCGGCAGCGGCGTGGCACGCGGCGCGACGTTCCTGTTTGGGCTGCTGCAGCTGGACACCGCCGATTGCGCGGACCGTGACTGGAGCCCCAGCAACTTCGCCGACCGGCCCATCTTTGCCGTGACGCTGGTGCACGGCGAGCGTCGCCTGACCCTCAGCGCACGCCTGCTGCACGGCCTGCGCGACGACGGCGGGCCCGACTACGACTGGGGCTACTCGCTGCGCGAGCGCATGTTCCGCCTGCCGATGGGCGACGCCAGCTGGCCGGACGACACGCGCGTCGTCTTCGAGGCCATGGACGATCCGCCTTCGCCGCCCGAGGCGGAACTGCAGGCGCTCAAGAGCGGATGGGCACAGGAGGCGCTGACGCTCGCGCCCGGCCTGACGCCTGCCGAGGTCGCGCAGCGCCTGGGGCCGGCCAGCGACGACACGCGTTTCGAGTCGGGCCGGCGGTTGCGGCGCCATCTGCATGAGATCAGGACGCCGACCGGCCCGGTGCAGCTGGAACTGGTCAGCCTCTACGATGCCAGCGACCGGCTGCTGAAGTCGTCGCTGCGGCGGCTCGCCCCACCACGACCTAAGTGACCGGCGGCAGCGACCGCGGCAGGTCGAACCACGGCAGCACGCTGCTCTCGAAGCGCGTCAGTGCACAGATGCGCTCGCCCGCCAGCGTCATCACGAACAGGCCGGCGCCATGGCGGATGCCGTTGGGCGCGAGGACGTAGGCACCGAAGGCCGGCTGGCCATTGGCCCGCGTCGGCAGCAGCGTGAAGCGCCGGCCGGCGCCGTAGATGCTGGCGAAGAAGCGCGTGGCGGCGTCCAGGCCTTCGTACTCCAGCGGCATCGGCGGCATGGAGACAAACACGTCGTCGGTCAGCAGGGCCACCAAGGCGTCGAGGTTGCCGGTCTCGTAGGCCTGGGTGAACTTCGCGGTGATGGCCGTCTCCGCTGGCGAGCCGATCACAGGAGGTGCGGCGCGGCCCGTCGGCTGGCGGCGCTGCAGGCCGGCGCGGGCCCGCTTCAGCGCGCTGGTCACCGACTCCAGCGTCGCATCCAGCATGTTGGCCACCTCGTTGGCGCTGAAGCCGAGCACATCGCGCAGGATCAGCACGGCCAGCTGTCGCGGCGGCAGCAGCTGCAGGGCGGTGACGAAGGCCAGCGAGATGGATTCGCTGCGCTCGTAGACGGTGTGCGGGCCGGGCGCCACGTCGATGACGCCGTCCAGCAGCTCGTCGGGATAGGGCTCCAGCCACACCACCTCGCCGAGCCGGGTCGGCTCGGGCGGTTCGATGTTGGGCACGTCCCAGGCCTTGGCCGGCCGCCGGCTGGCGGTGCGGCGCAGGTTCAGGCAGCGGTTCGTTGCGATCTGGTAGAGCCAGGTGCGCAGCGACGCGCGGCCTTCGAAGCCATCCAGGCCCTGCCAGGCCGCCAGCAGCGTGTCCTGCAGCGCGTCCTCGGCGTCCTGGAAATTGCCGAGCATTCGGTAGCAATGCAGTTGCAGCTCGCGCCGGTAGGGCGCGAGCGCCTCGCGGAAGGCGTCGCCGTCGCCGGCCCGCGCCTTGTCGATCAAGTCCGGATTCACCCTGTCCATCGGTGCCTCGCTTCGTGGATTGATTGTCTTCATCCCTGTAGACACCGGCGGGCGCCGGAACTGGGCGGTCCCCGAGCGCCGCCCAGTTTGCTGATGTCGTGGTGTCTACAGCAGTGACGGGATCCCCCGTCGCCAGCCGTTGAGTTGCGGCTGGCCATCCATGCTGAAAGGAAGCGACATGCTGTTGAAGAACAAGGTGGCGGTGATCTATGGCGCCGCGGGAGCGATTGGTGGGGCCGTCGCGCGCGCGTTCGCGCAGGAGGGTGCCAAGGTCTTTGTGACGGGCCGCCAGCTTGGCGGCGTGCAAGCCCTGGCTGGCCAGATCGAGTCGGCGGGCGGGTCCGCCCATGCTGCGGAGGTGGACGCGCTTGACGAGCAGGCTATTGACCGGCATTTGCAGGCGGTGGTCGAACAGGCAGGGCACCTGGACATCTCGTTCAACGCTGCGGGGTTCTCGAACGCGAAGGCGCTGGGCGTGCCGTTGGTGGAACTGGGCCTGGCGCAGTTCTCCGCCCCGGTCGTCGACTACGCCAGGTCTTACTTTCTGACGGCGCGGCTTGCGGCGCGGCGCATGGTAGCGGCCAAGTCAGGCGTCATCATGACCGTCACTGCGCTGCCGGGGCGCACCGGCACGGCGCTGAACGGCGGCTATGGTGCCGCTCAAGCCGCCAAGGAGGCGTTGACGCGCGACCTGTCCACCGAACTCGCGCCGCATGGCATCCGCGTCGTCGGCCTGCGCCCGCATGGCATGCCCGAGACCCAGGTGATGAAGGAAGCCTTCGAGCTCAAGGCCGCGCGAATGGGCATGACGTGGGAGCAGTTCCAGGTCTTCCTCGCCAACTGGAGCCACCCGAAACGCGTCATGAGGCTCGAGGAAGTGGCGCAGATGGCCGTGTTCCTGGCCTCCGACAAGGCAAGCGGCATGACGGGCACGACCGTCAATCTGACGATGGGCGGCGCCTCTGATTAGGGATTTGGATCTCCGTACTGCACGCCGCGGCCATGCGTGCCGACGTAGACGCGGCCGAACACCTTGGGGTCGCCGCTGATCTGCAGGATCAGGCCCCACTGGTGCGCGTCGTCGTTGATGCGCCGCCAGCTCGCTGCACTGTCGGCCGACCGGAAGATGCCGTATTGGCCGGAGACGACACCGACGAGGTAGAGGGCCGGCTCGGCTGAGCCTGGCGACGCGCGGCCAAAGCCGAACGCGTGGATCTGCGTGACGGCGGGCTGCCGCTTGAAGCCTTTGCCATCACCGGCGCGGTACAGGCCGTGGTAGGCCGCGAGCCACAGGTCGCCCTCGCGGCCGGGCGTGGCGTAGAGCCTGTCCTGGCCGCCGCGGTGGTCGCCGCGGTCGCCGCCGTCGTGGTTGCGCGGCGCGGGGCGTTCGACGGCACCGTCGGGCAGGGCCAGCGGCCGGGCGCTGAAGGTCTTGCCGCCGTCGTCACTCGCGTACAGCTTGTCGTCGAACAGCGCCATTGCGTGGAAGCGGCGCGGGTTCACGCGGTCGGCAACGACACGGGTGCCGGCGGGCAGGCCCTGCGCCGCGGTCCACGTGTCGCCGCGGTCGTGGCTGACATGGGGCTGCCCACCCTTCGGTGTCCAGACCCAGGCCTTGCCATCCGCAGACACGGCGATGAAGCCGTCGCCGGACTTGGGGTCGGGCACGGCGGCCGGCTCACGCCAGGTCTTGCCGCCGTCCAGCGAATAGCCCAGGTTTTTGCCGATGCGTGCATGGCCGATGCGCACGATGACCTCGGGCGCCAGCTCGGCGCCGGTCACGTCGTGCGTGTTGCCGAAGAAGGGCGGCTTGGGGTTGCCGGGTGCGGGCACGTCGAGGTCGGCATGGACGAAGCCCGAGTAGTCACCGATGGCCGTGACGAGCGGGACGCCCTGGGTCGGGCTGTGCAGCGCCAGGGCCACGGTCTCCTCGATGCCGGTGCTCATGACCTGCCAATGCGTGGGCTTGGCGTTGTCGGCCTGGGTCAGGTCCAGCGTTTCCCAGCCGCCATAGCCGGTGGTGAAGAGGGCATGGTCGGGGTTGGCGGGGTTGATCTTGACGTCGTACATCCAGTGCACCGGCGTGTCGGCAACGTAAGGCGCGGCGGCGGCGTCGAACTTCGCAGCGAGGAACGGCGGCTTCCACGTCGCGCCGCCATCGGTGCTGCGAAAGAGCTGGTCGCCCGCGCCTCGGCCGACCGTGCTGGCGAGCAGGCGCTGCGGGTTCGCGGCATCGACGGCGACGGTGGCATAACCGAAGGGGAGGGCGGCGCTGGGGCGCTCGGGCGTGATGTCGGCCCAAGCCTGCTTGGGGATGTCGTAGCGCCAGACCGCGCCGTCTTTCATACGGTGCGGGCCGGGGTCGCTGGCATAGGCGATGTAGAGCTTGCCGTCACTCGCGAGCGCGGCGCGCATCGGGCGGTACTGCGTCGGGGCACCGGGGATAGGCAGCCAGCTCGTGCCGGCATCGCGACTCACCCAAAGGCTGGGCCGGCCGATGACCGACACGCCCGCGTAGATCGTTCGGCTGGGCTGGCCGCGTGTGCCACTGCTCGGGTCGAAGAGCACGAAGTTGATCGTCGCCTTGCCGTCGCTGCCGCCCCAGCTGGGTGGCGGGCCGTCGGCCGCGTCGCGGCGCCAGGCCGAGTCGGGGAAAGCGTCCACGCGCTGGAAGCTCTTGGCTGCATCCGCGCTGCGCCACAGGCCGGCAAAGCGGCTGGCGAGGTAGAGCACGCGGCCGTCATTGGGGTCCACGGCCAGCCGCTCGCCATTGCCGCGGCCGCCCTCATTGCCGCCGAGCTTGAAGGGCAAGTCGGTGCGCTGGAAGGTGCGGCCGCGATCGTGTGAGCGCAGCACGGCGCCATTGGGAACGGCGGGGTTGGTGTAGGTGCCGCAAGCCAGATACAGGGCGTCGGAGTCGTTGGGGTCGACGGCCAGGCTCTCCACGCCCATCAGGTTCACGTCGGCCAGCGGCAACCAGTCCAGCAGCGGCTGCCAGGGACCGGTGGCCGTGTCGCGGCGGTAGGCGCCGCCCATGTCGGTGCGGGCATAGGCCAGGCCCGGCACGGCGGGCTGGAAGACGATGCCATCCACAAAGCCGCCGCCACCGATGGCGACCGGGCGCCAGTTGTAGGACACGTCGGCAGGTGGCGCGGCCTGGGCAGTTGCGGCGGCGAGCAGCAGGGCGCCCAGCAGGGGCTTGATGGGGTTCATGTCTCCAGCACTTCTTATGACAGCGCTCGACATCGTAATTTGTTCGCTCGACGAACAAATACGGTTTACCCCAAGAAACTCGATGTCACCGCTGCTGATTGGATGTGGCGCGGCACGCTCTCAAGAGCGGAACGCCGATCCAGCCCGGACTGCATGGACGCGAGGCGAAACGATCATCGCTTGCGAAGGCTCTCAACCAATCCATCACAAGCTGCTTCGACCAAGTCCAGCACCTCATCGAAGCCGGCAGCGCCGCCGTAGTAGGGGTCAGGCACTTGCGGGTTGCCTGCGTGAGGCGCGTAGTCCATCAGCAGCTTCAGTCGATGCCGTTGGCTGGGCGGGCACAGCCGTTCCGCATGGGTGAGGTTGTCGGCATCCATTGCCAGCACAAGGTCGAAGCGGGCGAAGTCCTCCGCCACCAGCTTGCGGGCGCGCAAGCGACTCAGGTCATAGCCACGCTTCAGCGCGTGCTCCTGGCTGCGCTCATCCGGCGGCGCGCCGATGTGATAGCCGTGCGTGCCGGCCGAGTCCACCTCAACATCGAGGCCGGCAGCCTCCAGCTTGGCGCGCATGACGCCCTCGGCCGTCGGGCTGCGGCAGATATTGCCCATGCAAAAGAACAGGATGCGGCGGGTCATCAGTACATTCTCGACCGGGTTGTGGCAGCCGGTGGTGGGTGATCTTTGGCTTGAGCCGGTTGCTACATTGGAGGCAGAACGACATAGCGCCGGGGAGGCCATGAGCAATCGCGCAAACAACTTCGACGGGCTGCGTATCGTCGGCGCATTCCTGGTGCTGTTGACACATCACTTCCCGCTCATGGGCGGTATCGAGCCCGGCATTCGATCCACGTCCATGATCACGTTGGGCCATTTCGGCGTGATGCTGTTCTTCAGCATCAGCGGCTACCTGGTCGCGCAAAGCTGGGAGCGCGACCCCCACGTTGCTCGGTTCCTGGCGCGGCGTGCGCTGCGCATCATGCCCGGCTTCGCGGCCTGCATATTGGTGCTATGCATCGGCCTTGCCTGGTACGCCGCCACTCGCCACAGTACCGCCTACTGGCAAGGGCTCCTGGCCTACAGCGGCAACCTTGTTCCGCTGAGCTATTGGGACGACATTCACTTCATCGCCCGGCCGGGCGATGGGAAGCTCAACGGCCCCCTCTGGACCATCCCCTATGAGGTTCGTTGCTATCTGATCTTCGCGGTGGGCGCATTCCTTCTGCAGAAGCGGATGCGCTTTGCGGTGGCGGGCGGGCTGCTGTTGGGGCTGACCTGCTATCTGGCCGCGCACCTCGACGATGCCCTGGTGGCGCGCGCGCTCGTGGCCGAGGAGTTGCGCCTGACGCAGTTGATGCTGTTCTTCGGCTTTGGTGCAGCCCTTCTCTACTTCCCTCTTACCGCGCGGCGGCTTGCCGTCCTCCTGGCGGGTGCACTGGTGGCCGCGCTGCTGGGCCATCAGCATCTGGCGACCTGGCTGGCCATTCCGCCCGTGGCGGTCTGCGTGGGCAGCCGCTCATGGCCCGTGCTGCGCAGTGCCGGCCGATTTGGCGATTTGTCCTACGGTGTCTATCTGTGGGGTTGGCCGACCCAGCAGCTGGTGTACATCTGGCTGGAGCCCAAAGTTCCTTTCCTCATGTCGCTGCTGCTGACGACATGCATGGTGTTGGTCCTGGCTTGGTTGTCCTGGACGTTCATCGAACGTCCGGCCCTTCGACTCAAGCCTCGCACCAGGCAGAGGCAGGAGGCCGAAGCACCTTCGCTTGCGCACCCCGGCCAGGATATGGCGGCGTAATACTTAGGCGAGCGCCTGCGCTCGCCTAACCCGCTACCAGGCGATACCGGCAGCGATGCTCAAAACCGCATGTCTGCCCGCAGCGAGATCACCCGGAAGGTGCGGTTGCGTGACCAGCTGTCGGTGACGATGTTGTGGCTGGTGATGGTGTCGATGTAGACGGCCTCCGACGTGACCTGTGCATCGCGCGGCAGCAGGTTGGCCAGGGACAGGCGCCAGTTGATGCCGTCGCGCACCGAGCCGCTGGCCCAGGACAGGTAGGCATCGAACTGGCGGCGGGCGGTCTCCTCACGCTTCAGGTTGAGGGTCTGCTGCACGCTGCTGGCCGGCACGTAGTTGAAGTTGAAGCCGCTGCCGAAGTTCTGGCCCAGGGCCTTCCAGCGGTGGTCGAGGCCGAAGTTCAGGCTGCCGCGCGGCTGCTGGTCCAGGCGGGCGTTGGAGCCCGGGATGCCCTTGACCTTGCTGTCGAAGACGGCGATGTTGAAGCGCAGCAGCAGCAACTGCCATTCGGGCGGCGCTTCCTCCCACAGCTCGTCCAGGCGCGCCTTGACCTCGAACTCGAAGCCCATGGTGCGCGCGCCTTCCATGTTGCGCGGCCGGCTGACCCAGCGCTGCGACTCGTCCCAGGGCACGGTCTCCAGCTGCAGGTTGCTTCGGATCAGGCTCTTGATGTCGCGCACGAAAGCGCTGCCCGACACGATGCCGCCGGTGGGCAGCCAGTGCTCCAGGCTCAGGTCCACGCCGGTGGCCAGCTCGGGTTTGAGGTCGGGGTTGCCGGCGCGGTCGGCGTAGGTGGGCAGGTTGGGGCCGGTGGGGTAGGTGGTGTTGATGGTCGGCCGGGCGATCAGGTCGTTGAGGTTGGGCGAGCGATAGCTGCGCGTCAGGCTCAGCCGCACCTGGTCCTTGGGGAAGGCCTCGGGCTTCCACAGCAGGTGAAAGAGCGGCGACGTGACCTGCGAGACGTTGCGCGTGTCGGGCAGCAAGCCGCTCGCGTCGGCGCGGGTCTCGATGCGTTCGTAGCGGATGCCGGCATAGACCGACCAGATCTTGCTCGGGCTCCACTCGTCCTGCGTGTAGGCCGCAAAACGCTGGTTGCGCGAGCCCAGCGTGTCGCCGAACTTCTGCAGCGCGGGCGACTCCACGCCGTCGATCAGCGTGCGGCGCACCTGCACCCGGTGGCTCTGCTCGCTCTCGGCGCCGGTCACCCACTGGTGCTCCTTGGCGGTCTTGAGGCTCCACTTGGCGCCCAGGCTGGTCTGGCCTTCGTCGGTGACGTTGTGGTCGTCCTGGATGCGCTCCAGGTCGATGCCGATGTCCTTCAGCGTCTCGCGGCGCTGGCTGTTGCTGGTGGACTTGAAGCCGCCACGGCCCACGCGCAGGTCCCAGCTCTCACCGACGGCGGGCCGATAGTTGGCCGACAGGTTGAGTCTCAGGTTGTGCACGCGGCTGTCGTTTTCGCCTTGCACGTCGCGAAAGCGCGTGAAGCCGACGGCGTTGTTCTGGCTTGAACCTTCGCTCTGCGACAGCGCGAAGAAGGGCGCGAGGTTGAAGCTCAGCGTGTCGCTGTATTTCCAGCGCAGGCGCGCATTGCCGTTGAGGTTGGCGCTGTTGCCCACGCTCGTGCCTTGCTGCACGGTCTCGTTGAGCACCTGGCCGGTGTCGGTGTCGACGACGCGGTTGTGCGAGTCGATGTTGTTGAAGCGACGGTGCAGGCCGGCGTTGGTCGACACCGCGCCGACGAACTCGTCGCCGTTCGGGCCGCCCCACTTCAGGTTGCGCGTCCAGCTGGCGTCGGCCTGCGGCTCGCCGCGGTCCTGGCCGAGGCTCAGGCGCAGCTCGTTCGTGGCCTTGAGCAGCGGCTCGCGCAGGATGATGTTGATGGTGCCGGCAATGGCGCGCGCTCCAGTCTCGGCGGTGGGCGCGCGGTAGATCTCGATGCGCTCGACCTGGTCCGGCGGCAGGTCCTCCACCGCGAAGCCGGCCGGCGCGCGTTCGCCGTCGACGAGGATCTGCGTGAAGCCGCTGCCCAGGCCGCGCATGCGGATGTCGCCGCCACGCCCGGGCCGGCCGCCGATGGTGACGCCGGGCAGGCGGCGCAGCACGTCGCCCAGCACCGTGTCGCCGTAGCGGTCCAGGTCTTCGCGCTCGATGACGATCTTGCTGGCCGTGCTGTTGCGGCGGCGGCTGTTGGCCGTCGGCCCGCCGTTGACCTCGACGCGGTCCAGGCGGTTGGCGGCGCCGCTGGCGGCGGAGGCCGGCGCGGCGGGCGGGGGCGGGGGCGTTGTCTGGGCCGCGCACAGGGCGTTGGCACACAGCATTGCCAGCGCAACAAGAAGGCGGCTCATGGCCGCGCATTCTTGCGGAGCGAAGTGACTTTCGCTTACGTAAAGCGCTCATTTACATGAGCGCAAGCGGCCGTCAGAACCGCCAACCCAGGCCGACGCTGGCAAGTGTCGGGTTGACCTTGAACTTGCCGGCCGACGCGCCGTTGGCATAGACCGTCGTCTGCAGGTCGACCTTCTTCACGTCGAAGTTCAGATAGGTGCCCTTGCTGATCTCGACGTCTGCGCCGATCTGCCAGGCAGCGCCCCAGCTGTTGTGCTTGATGCTGGGATGAAGAGCGGTCTGCACGGCAGGCGCGAACTCGACGCTGGAGAAGTTCGTGTAGTTCACGCCCGCACCGACGTAGGGACGCACGGTGCCGGTCGGGTTGAAGTGGTACTGCAGCGTCAGCGTCGGCGGCAGGTGCTTGAGCGAGCCGATCTCGCTGCCGTTGGAGTAGATCGTCTGCTTCTGCGGATAGGTCAGGATCAGTTCGGCCGCGATGTTGGGCGCGATGAAGTAGCTGAAATCAACTTCTGGGAAGGTCTTGTTGTTGATCGACAGGCCCAGGCCCGTGCTGTCCTTGTTGGCGGAATCCAGGTGCAGCGCCCGCACGCGTACCAGCAGCGGGCCTTCATCGGCGAAGGCGGGCTGCAGGGCAAGGGCAGCGGCGGCAACGGCGGCCAGGCGCAGGGCGGAAGAGAACTTCATCAATGGCTCCAGTGAATGGGACGTGTCCCGATGGAGGCATTGCACGCGCCGGCGGCTCACGGCGGTTTGAGGCAACACAAGGCGGCGCCTCGCAGCGCCACACTCGATGTGGGGTTTTGAGCTGGATCAAACCTTGTTGCCAAGGCCGAGGCGTTTGCACAACTCCAGCGTCAGCGCGCTCTGGTTGAGCGTGTAGAAGTGGATGCCCGGCGCGCCGCCGTCGATGAGGCGTTCGCACAGCCGCGTGATGACGTCCAGGCCGAAGGCACGGATGCTGGCGGCGTCGTCCATGAAACCTTCCATCTTCATCTGCACCCAGCGCGGGATGTCGATGCCGTCACGCTGCGCGAACTGGGCGATGCGGCCGTAGTTGTGGAAGGGCATGATGCCCGGCACGATGGGCTGGGTGACGCCCAGGCGGCGCGCCTCGTCGACGAAGTGGAAGTAGGCGTCGGCGTTGAAGAAGAACTGCGTGATCGCGCCATCGGCGCCGGCCTTCATCTTGTCGACGAAGTGCTGCAGGTCGCGCGCCGCATAGCGCTGCTGCGGGTGCACCTCGGGGTAGGCCGCGACCTCGATATGCCAATCCTTGCCCTGGGTCTCGCGGATGAAGCTGACCAGTTCGGAGGCGTAGCGGAACTCGCCCGCCGTGGCCGTGCCGCTGGGCAGGTCGCCGCGCAGCGCGACGACGCGGTGGATGTCCTGGGCACGGTAGGTGGCCAGGATCTCGGCGATGTTCTCGCGCGTGGAGCCCACGCAGCTCAAGTGCGGGGCGGCGTTGAAGCCGGCCGCGGCGATGTCCATCACGGCGCCCAGGGTCTTGTCGCGCGTGGAGCCGCCGGCGCCGTAGGTGACGCTGAAGTACTGGGGCGACATCGCGCCCAGCTCCTGCACGACGGTCTTGAGCTTTTCGACGCCGACCGGCGTGTTTGGGGGGAAAAATTCGAAACTGACAAGGGTGCTCATCGGGAGGCCCACAAGAAGAATTCGCGGTTGCCATCACCGCCGGTGATGGGGCTGTCGAAGTAGTCCAGCACCTTGAGGCCGAGGGCCGTGCAGGCCAGGCGCACGCGGGCTTCCAGTCGCGGGTAGTCGGCCTCGTCCTTGACGAGACCGCCCTTGCCCAGGGCTTGTGGCCCCAGTTCGAACTGCGGCTTGATGAGCACGAGCAGATGGCCGTGCACCTCCAGCCAGGGCAGCAACTCCGGGAGGCTGCCCACCATGGAAATGAAACTCAGGTCGCCGACGATCAGCGTGAAACCGCCCGTCGGCGCGTGCTGGCGCAACACGTCCAGCTCGCGCACATGCACGCCTTCCAGCGCCGTGACGCGCGGGTCGGCCAGCAGCTTGGCATGCAGCTGGCCATGGCCTACGTCCACGCCAACGACATGGCGGGCGCCGTGAGCCAGCAGGCAGTCTGTGAAGCCGCCTGTGCTCTGGCCGACGTCCAGCACAGTGTGCGTCGTGACGTCGAAGCCGACGCGGGTGAGCGCGCCTTCCAGCTTGAGCCCGCCACGCGACACATAGCGCAGCTCCGCGTCGTCGGTGACGCGCAGCTGCGCCGTCTCGGGCAGGTCCTCGCCGGCCTTCTTCAACATCGCCCAGCCGGTGGGCGAGGCCCATTCGGCGGCGGCGTTCGAGATCAAGCGCTGGGCCACCGAGCGGGTCGGTGCCAGGCCTTGGGCGACGAGGAGCTGGTCAGCGCGCATCGACGATCAGTACCGATAAGTGTCGGGCTTGTACGGGCCGGCCTTGTTGACGCCGATGTAGGCGGCCTGCTCTTCCGTCAGCTCGGTCAGCTGCGCATTCAGCGTGGTCAGCTGCAGGCGCGCGACCTTCTCGTCCAGGTGCTTGGGCAGCACATAGACCTGGCCGATGGCGTAGTTGTCCTTGTGCGCGTAGAGCTCGATCTGGGCGATGGTCTGGTTCGCGAACGAGCTGCTCATCACATAGCTCGGGTGGCCCGTGCCGCAGCCCAGGTTCACCAGGCGGCCCTTGGCCAAGAGAATGATCCGCTTGCCGTCCGGGAAGATCACATGGTCGACCTGGGGCTTGATCTCTTCCCACTCGTACTGCTCCAGCGCCGCGACCTCGATCTCGTTGTCGAAGTGGCCGATGTTGCAGACGATGGCGTTGTTCTTCATCGCCAGCATGTGCTCGTGGCGGATGACGTTCTTGTTGCCGGTCGTCGTCACGAAGATGTCGGCCTTGCTTTGGGCGTACTCCATCGTCACGACGCGATAGCCTTCCATCGCGGCCTGCAGCGCGCAGATGGGGTCGATCTCGGTGACCCACACTTGCGCCGACAGCGCACGCAGCGCCTGGGCCGAGCCCTTGCCCACGTCGCCATAACCGGCCACGACGGCGATCTTGCCGGCGACCATCACGTCGGTAGCGCGCTTGATGCCGTCCACCAGCGATTCACGGCAGCCGTAGAGGTTGTCGAACTTGCTCTTGGTGACCGAGTCGTTGACGTTGATGGCGCGGAACAGCAGCGTGCCCTTGGCCGACATTTCCTTCAGGCGGTGCACGCCCGTGGTCGTCTCTTCGGTCACGCCGATGATCTCAGCGCTCTTGCGGGTGTACCAGGTGCCGTCTTCGGCGACCTTCTTCTTGATGGCCGCGAACAGGATGCGCTCTTCCTCGCTGCCGGGGTTGGCCAGCACGGACAAGTCCTTCTCGGCCTTCTGGCCCAGGTGCATCAGCAGCGTCGCGTCGCCGCCGTCGTCCAGGATCATGTTGGGGCCTTCGCCCGCCTCGCCCTTGCCGGCGAATTCGAAGATGCGGTGCGTGTAGTCCCAGTAGTCTTCCAGCGTTTCGCCCTTGTAGGCAAACACGGGCGTGCCGACGGCGGCCAGCGCGGCGGCGGCGTGGTCCTGCGTCGAGAAGATGTTGCACGAGGCCCAGCGCACCTCGGCGCCCAGGGCTTGCAGCGTCTCGACCAGCACGGCCGTCTGGATGGTCATGTGCAGCGAACCGGTGACGCGTGCGCCCTTGAGCGGCTGGGTCTCGGCGTATTCCTTGCGGATGGCCATCAGCGCCGGCATCTCATGCTCGGCGATCTTGATTTCCTTGCGGCCCCAGTCGGCCAGCGACAGGTCCTTGACGATGTGATTCGTGGTGCTCATGCAGGGCTCCTTCAAGCGAATGAAGCCGCTGGCGGGTCGTACGGGGGGATCAAACCTCACCCAGGCACGGATTGCCAGCGGGTGAGCGCAGTTGCAGGGGGTCAGAACTTCCGAGCCTGGCCTCAATAGGTGCTGAGGTTGCAACGCTCCTCGGAAGGAGGCGGCATTCTAGCCGGCAGCGCTGCGCAGCAGCGAGATGTCCTCGCGTGGCGGCGCGCCAAAAAGGCGACGATATTCACGGCTGAACTGCGAAGGGCTCTCGTAACCAACCCGGTGCGCGGCGCTGGCGGCATCCAGGCCATCGCCCAGCATCAGCCGGCGTGCCTGCTGCAGGCGCAGGTTTTTCTGGAACTGCAGCGGTGACAGGGCGGTCAGCTGCTTGAAGCGCAGATGCAGCGTCGACGGGCTCATGTGGGCCAACTCGGCCAGTTCGTCGATGGACAGAGGTTCGGCATAGCGGCGCGACAGCTGCTCGATGACGCGGCCCACGCGGCGGGTGACGCCGTCGGTATGCGCCAGCGAACGCAGCCGCGGGCCCAGCGGGCCGGTCAGCACGCGGTAGAGGATCTCCCGCTGCACCAGCGGCGCGAGCGTGCGCAGATCCTGGGGGCTGTCCAGCAGCTGCAGCAGACGCAGGGCAGCGTCCAGCAGCGGCGCGGTGACGGGCGCGACATGCAGGCCGGCGTCGTTGCCTTCAGGCGGTGCATCGCCGTCCAGCAGCAGCTCGGTCAGCGCCTGCGTCTCGCAGCTCAGGCGTATGCAGACATAAGGCTTGTCCGGGCTGGCCTCCACCACCTGGCCGCGCGGCAGCATGGTCATCGGCACAACCAGGCACTGCATCGCGTCGTAGTGCACCACGCGCTCGCCGAGCTGCGCGCGCTTTCGCCCCTGCAGCACCAGCACCAGGCCGGGCTCGTAAACCGCCGGCACCGGCTGGGCCGGCGCGCTGGCGCGGATCAGCCGCAGCCAGGGCAGGGCGGTCGTGTGCAGGCCATCTGCGGGCGCGCGGGCCAGGGCTTGCGCGATGGTGCGCTCGCGCAGGGCGTGCAAGTCATCGTCTTGAGGCATGTGGGCGATTGTGCAAACACTTGCCCAAAGCTGGCCTCGTGCAGGGGCATGCGCTGGAGGATCGGGCAAGCATGTCCGAGCTTTGTGCTGGGCGACCGGCGCCCGGTTTCCTAAGCTGTCGCCATCCCGTTGATGATCCCTTCAAGGAGTTCCACCATGACGCATTCGACCCTTCCCCGCCGCCGCCTCGGCGCTCACGGCCCCGCGGTGTCTGCCCTAGGCCTGGGCTGCATGGGCATGTCTGAGTTCTACGGCCCGGCCGATGATGCCCAGTCGCTGGCCGTGCTGCACCACGCGCTGGACATCGGCATCAACTTCCTCGACACGGCCGACATGTATGGCACCGGCGCCAACGAGCGCCTGCTGTCGCAGTTGCTGGCCACGCGTCGCGACGAGGTGATCGTCGCGACAAAGTTCGGCCATGTGCGTGCGCCGGATGGCGCGGCGGTGCGCATCGACGGCAGCCCGGCCTATGTGCGCGAGGCCTGCGATGCGAGTCTCAAGCGCCTGGGTGTGGACCACATCGACCTCTACTACCAGCACCGCGTCGACAAGAACGTGCCCATCGAAGAAACCGTCGGCGCGATGGCTGAGCTGGTCAAGGCCGGCAAGGTCGGGCACCTGGGCCTTTCGGAGGCCTCGGCCGCGACCATCCGCCGCGCGCATGCGGTGCACCGAATAGCCGCTGTGCAGACCGAATACTCGCTGTGGAGCCGCGACGTCGAAGCCGAGATCCTGCCCACCTGCCGTGAGTTGGGCATCACGCTGGTGCCCTACAGCCCGCTGGGCCGCGGCTTCCTGACCGGCGCCATCCGTTCGGCCGAGCAACTGGCACCCGACGATCGCCGTCGCATCCATCCGCGCTTCCAGGGTGGCAACCTGGACCACAACCTCGCGCTGGCGGATGCGCTGTCGGCGTTGGCCGAGGAGTGGAGCTACACGCCGGCCCAGCTCGCGCTGGCCTGGCTGCTGCACCGGGGCGAGGACATCGTGCCCATTCCCGGCACGCGCAGCATCAAGCGGCTCGATGAGAACGCGCTGGCGTCCCACATCCACTTCGATGCCGGCCGGCGCGAGCGCATCGAGGCGCTGCTGGCCGCGCACATGGTGGCCGGCACGCGCTACCCGGCGGCGCAGATGAGCGCGGTCAACGTGTGATGCTGCGATAGGCCCAGAAGCGCGGCAACAGGAAGCCGGTGGCGATGACACCGGCCAGGCAGATCACGCCGCCGATCCAGATCGCCGGCGCCACGCCCCAGGCGTCGGCCATGAAGCCTGCCCGCGCGTTGCCGACCAGCGGGCCGGTCAGGTAGCTGATCATCTCAATGCCCGCGAGCCGCCCGCGCAGCGTGTTCGGGATGGTCTCGTTCCAGATGGTGCCGCGGAACACGCCGCTGACCATGTCGGCGGCACCCGCCACCGCCAGGCAGGCCAGGCCCAGCATCAGGCTGGGTGCAAAGCCCAGCGCCACGATGCCCAGAGCCCACACCGCCGCCGCGATGACGACCGCGCGGCCGTGGCGGCTGACCTTGCCCGTCCAGCCGCTGAACAGGCCGATGACCAGCGCGCCGACCGACATCGCCGACAGCAGCCAGCCCACCGACTCGGTGCGCCCGTCCGCCGCCGCCATCGCCGGGAACAGCGCCACCGGGAAGGCAAAGGCCATCGCGACGATGTCGACGATGTAGGTGCCCATCAGCTCGGGCCGCGCCCAGGCGAAGCGCAAGCCCTCGGCCAGGTCGGCCAGCAAGTGCGGGCGTTCGCCGGGTGCGTCGACCGTGCCGATGGTTTCGCGCGGTATGCGGGCGATGAAGAACAGCGCCGCGATGAAGGTCGCGAAGTCGAAGATGTAGGCGCCGACCGCGCCCCATTTCGCGAGCAGCAGCCCGGCCAGGGCCGGCCCGGCGACCATGCCCACCGTGCCCCGCACCGACGACAGCGCCGCGACGGCAGCAAACTCCTCGGGCCGCGCGAGTTTCTGCGTCAGCGCCTCCAGCGCCGGCCGATGGAAGCCGCTCGCGCCCTGCAGTACCGCCACCAGCGCGTAGATGGCCAGCACGCTCGGCGTGGCGCTCAGCGCATTCATCAGCAGGCCGGCCAGGCACAACGCCATCAAGGCCTCGGAGCCGATCAGCAGCCGCTTGCGGTCGACCCGGTCCGCCACCGCGCCGCCCAGCAGGCCGCACACAACAACGGGGATCAGCTGCACCAGGCCGAGCAGGCCGACCTGGGCGTTGGAGTGCGTCAACTCATAGAGCTGCCAGGGCACGGCCACATAGCTGACCATGGTGCCCAGGCCCGAGATGAACTGACTGGCGAAGAGACGGCGAAAGGCGGTGTTGCGGCGCAGCGGCCCGATATCAAGAAGCATTCAGTGAACTTGGCTTTCGAAGCGGGCAAAGCGTGCTTCGAGGTCCCATTGCAGGCGGGCCTTGGTGTGGGTGGAAAGGAAGTCGCGACAGCGCGCCGTCTTGGGCTCAGCCCCGGTGCGTTCGCCCGCGCAGCTTGCAACGAAGCGGCCGCTGCCGGTGTCGGCCAGCAAAGCCTGACCTTCGACGAAGCCGTAGTGGAGGGCATTGCGCGACAGCTGCTTGAAGTCACGGTAGCTCAGCTTCGGATAGGTGGCCGCGGCGCGCTGGTATTCGTTCGTCAGGTCGATGCGGAACACGCCTTCATCGTCGGCCGACAAGGCCGTGGGCACGCCGAACTGGCGGTACAGCAGGAAGGGGTGCTGATCGCCCTTGAGGTCGTGCACGATGGCATTGCTGGTCAGGTTGATCTCAACCATCACGCCCCGCTTGGCCATCTCGCGCAGCGTGTCGAAGGCGCCGGTCTCCAGGCCGATCGCCTCGCCGTGACCGATGCGGCGCGCACCGGCGACGTCCAGCGCCTGGCGGATGTGGTCCTTGAAATCCTCGGGCGGTACGAGGCCGAATCCGAACTCGCCGGCGTGCAGCGTGACCTTCACCTCGGGGTAGAGCTTGCTTAAGCGCCCGATGACGCTCATCTGCTCCTTGTAGTGGCGTAGCGTGCCGGGGTCGTCCTCGGGCGCGACGAGATTGAGCCCGACGTAGCGCGGGTCGGCCTTCACAAGCAGGAAGGCCAGCGCGATCTGCGCATTGACCTGCTCGGGCGGGAAGGTGCGGATGACCTGGGCCAGATAGCGCAGCGCCACGCCGCAGCCCGGCTCGGCATTGGCCTGGTTGCAGTGCGCCAGCTCGCGCCAGCGCTTCTCGATGCGGTCCAGCTCGGCGCGCGTGTCGGCGACGATGCGCTGCAGGGCCGGGTGATGGGTCCAGTCGCTGGTGGGCCGGTCGGCGCGAAAGGCACCGGCCTCGGCCGCCGCGATCGCGCGCGCCTTGTCCATGCCCCAGGACTGCAACAGCTCCAGGTAGACCGTGTTCTCCGCGCCGCGGCGGTTGGTCGCCTCACGCAGCATGTCGCCCTCGCGGCCGAGCGTGCCGGGGATGAAGCGGCCGAAGGTGACGAAGGTCTGGTCATGGCCCGACTTGCTGCCGCGCTCGAAGTTGCGTACCGAGTAGGCGTCGACGAGCTGGCTGTAGCGGGCGCTGTCGGCCGCGTAGTCCTTCATCAGGGGCCGCGCCGTGTCGCAGGGCGGGAAACTGATCTGGCCACTGGCCGGGTCCACGCATTTGCCGTCGGCGCTGGCCCAGCCAATGATGTTCTCGGCGTAGATGCTGCCGTCCAGGTGGTTGTGCAGGTCGCCGCCCTTGGGGAAGGTGGCCATGAATTGCCGCAGCAGCCAGGGGTTGCTGCGGGCTTGCTCAAGCGCGCGGGCTGCACCGGCCTCGTCGGCATGGGCCAGCGGGCACAGGGTCAGGGCGAGAAGCAGTGGGGCAAGACGGCGCATGGCGGCAACTCGGGCGGCAATCGTGACCGGGCGATCCTAGGGGTGATCGACCCAAGCGCCGCGATCTCGTAGATCCGGGCACGATGGCGTTGCTGTCGATAAGTCGGATGCGGTACAACGATGTGCTCTCGCCAAGCCCTGCGCCAAGCGTTCGCATGCAGCCAGGGATCGATGCCGCCAATCACAAGCGCGGCGCCCTCCAGCCCGACATGTATGGGCTCCTAGCCTTCGGTGAAATCTTCAAGCTGCCTAACGAGGCTGGGCAATAACCCGATTTCTGCGATGCCCGGAGCGGCTGATCACCGTGGATGCTGAGGAATTCTTCATCGTTTGATGCGTCGAGCCGCCGGCCCGATTGGATTGGACCTTGTGAATGCCCTGTGTGGCGCTTCTGGCGCCTTGCTCGCGTTGCGCACCTTTCCCATTCCTCATGATCGTTCGCCTCTGTTGGCGATTTTCTCAATGTTGTGCACCAGGCAGAACAGCCGCCACTGCGTGCCGACCTTGTCCTTGCCGCGCAGCGTGAAGCGGCTCAACCGCTTGTTGTGGCGCAGGTTGGCGAACACCGGCTCGACGGTGGCGATGCGCTGGCTGTATAGCCGGCGACCTCGGGGGCTGTCGATGGCCTGGCGCATGCGATGCAGCGGGTCTTGAGGATCGTCAGGCATTCGGGTGTGCAGCGCCACCGTTCTGCGCGCGGCGTCTGGCTTGCGGATGCATTGAGCGCGCTGCGCGCAGCTCATGCAATCGCTGGCGCTGGCCTTGAAGTCCTGCCGCAGGTACAGCCCCACCTTGTACAGCGCGCCACTGCTTCGCAACGTGCAGCCCGCCGGGCATGTGCAGGTGTTGTCGCCGTGGAAGACGAAGTCGCCTGTGCCGAAGAAGCCCTTGACCTTCGGATTGGGACTTTCGCCTCGCGCTCGCTTGTCAGCGAGCACTTCGCCCTTCGCCTTGTGCTTGGCCTGCTCTGCGAAGCGCTCGTCGCGCTGGCGCATCGCGTTGTCGGCCACGAGGGCCGGGATGGCGGCCTCGCACAAGGCCTGGACGTTGTCGTTGGAGTGGTAGCCAGCGTCTGCGGTGATCAAGGTGTCGGGCGCGCGCACCGCGGCCGTCGCTTCGATCATGGGCAGCAGCATGTGCTGTTCTGAGCCCGATCCCGTCACCTCGGCGGCCACGATGATCTGGTTCTCGCTGTCCACCGCCGCCTGCGCGGCGTAGCCCTGCATCACGCCCTTGCCGGTGGCCATCTTGGCGCTGTCGGGGGCGGTCACGTTGCTCTTGAGCTCCTGGCCCTTGTCGTTGCGCCGTGGCTCGTTGCGGGCCACGAAGTCGCGCGTCGCCTGGGCTTCACGGCGCAGTTCATCGATGCGAGCCTGGCGCTTGGCGTCAAGCGCTTGCACGCCTTCGCCGCCAGCGTCCTGCGCCTGATGGAGTTCCAGGATCTTGTCGGCCGCCTTGTCCAGCCTCAGCGCCCGATGCTTGAGCTCCTCATGCGTGCCGCTGCGCTCCTTGCTGGCATTGCTGGGCAGCTTGACCCCGTCGATGGCGAACATCTGCCGCCCGATCAAGCCCATGCGGTCGCAGGTGAGCAGCACCTGCGTGAACAGCGGCTGGATCTGCTCCTTCAACTCGCGCACGAACTTGGCGATGTGGGTGTAGCTGGGCTGGCTGTCGCCGCTGATGGCGATGAACTGCACATGGCGCAGGCAGGCATGCTCGATGCTGCGGCTGGAGACCAGGCCTCGGCTGTACGCCAGCAGCACGATCTTGAGCATCACGCGCGGGTCGTAGGCGCTGGCGCCGACTTCATCGTTGCTGAACTTGGCATCCAGCGCGCTCAGGTCCAACTCGTGATCGACCAGATGATCCAGCGCGAACTCGAAGGTGCCAGGTTGAATCTGCTCGGCCAGCACAACAGGCAGAAAGCGGGGACTGCGATCTACGAGCTTGTAGCGTGGCATTGGCTTCATCCGGCTGCAGCGTGATGACTGCGATCGTGCCGACACGCCTGCGTCGGTGACAGTCGGATTTACCGCATGTCGTTGGGTTATTGCACAGCGTCAACGTTGCCGTTCAGTGGCCTGGTTCCGAGCGTAGCGACGGTGACGAATCTGTTCCCGGTGTTCAGAAGATCTCGATCACCGTTGCAGCTGGGGCAAGGCCTTCGCTGACGGCGCGCAGCGTGGCGCGACCGGGGCTGCCGGTGGATTGCAGGATCACCTGTGCATGGCCGTTGAACACGCTGCGTTGCCACGGCCCGGTGGATGTGGTGGTGCGCAGCGTGACCCAGCGCCGGCCGCCCTGCGCGTCGTCGAAGAGCTTGCGCGTGCCACCGGCCGGCGTGGCGAAGACGAGGGTCAGCGTGTTGAGATCGCTCAACTGAGCAGGGTCGAGGTCGATCACGCCCATGCCGTCCTCGCGGCGCGGCGTCTGGGCCTTGCCGTTCAAATAGACCTGCTGGCCCGGCGCGATGTCGCCCACGAACAGCGCCGCGCGGCCAACCCCCGCAGCCGGCCGGGCAAAGCTGGCGTGCACGACGTTCCAGGCGCTGTCGGCCGGCTGCTTTTCGGGCGGCAGCCAGGCGAACGGGTCGCGCCCCTTCTCGGCGTCGGCACCGGCCAGCAATGCCGCCGCGTCATCCTGCCGCGCCACGCCCTGCAGGCGCCAGCGGTCGAGCGTCGCGTAGCGGTGGAACTCGGCCGGCTTGTCGGCCTCGTGCGAGCCCGGGTCGCCGTTGCCCATGCCGATCAGCCGCGCCGGGCCGGAGACCTCGAAGCTGATGCGCTGGCTGGCCGTGGGCACGACGCGGCCTTCGCGGTCGACCACGCTGACCCTGACCACCGCCACATCGTCGCCATCGGCGCGGATGCGCGCACGGTCCGCCGTCAGCCGCACGGCGCTGCCGTTGCCCGTGGTGGCCACGGTCTCGGTGACGACGAGCTTGCCGCCCTGGTAGCCGCGCGCCACCAGGCTGCCCGGCGCATAGGGCACGCTCCATTGCAGATGGGCGTAGCGCGCCAGCGACTTGCGGCCCAGTGAACTGCCGTTCAGCAGCAGCTCGACCTCATCGGTGTTGGCGTAGACGCGCACGTCGATGGGCTGGCCTTCACGGCCGGGCCAGTTCCAGTGCGGCAATACATGGACCATGGGCTCGGCAGTCCAGGCGGCCTTGAGGTACTGGCCGCTGTCCTTCAGCGCGCCGGTCGTGTCCATCATGCCGAACTGCGAGGAGACGGCGGGCCAGCCGTAGGGCGTGGTCTCGCCGCGGTAGTCAAAGCCGGTCCAGAAGAACACGCCGGCCAGGAAGGGGCGCTCGGCGTTGAAGCGCCAGGCCTCTTCGACGGTCGAGGTCGAGTCGCCGCCTGAGCGCTTGTCGTAGGCAGCGATCTGCACGCGGGCCGGGTCGTCGGCGTAGATGCCGCGCGTCGCGTAGGTCAGGCCTTCCTCGGTGACGACTGATGCGCGCTCGGGGAAGCGCTTGTGCATCGCATCGATGTTGTGCTGGCCCTTGTAGTTGAAGCCGATGACCTGCGAGCCGACCGATGTGCCCTCGGCCGCACCCGAGCTGGAGGCGGCCAGCGTCGCGGGCCGGGTCGGATCCAGGCGGCGCACGATGGCCTGCATCTGCTGCGCGAGGCGAGTGCCGATCTCGGAGTTCTCGATGGCCCATTCCTCGTTGCCCACCGACCACAGGATGACCGACGGGTGGTTGCGGTCGCGCCGCACCATGCGCTCCAGCTCGTCGCGGATCTGCGGCGCGGTGCCCATCATGCGGTGCTCGTCGATGACGAGGATGCCGAGGCGGTCGCAGGCGTCCAGCAGCTCGGGCGTGGCCGGATGGTGGGCCGAGCGGATGGCGTTCACGCCCATGCCCTTGAGCATCTTCAGCCGCGCCTCGTGCATGGCGTCGGGCAGGGCAATGCCGATGCCGGCRTGGTCCTGGTGGTTGTTGACGCCGTGCAGCTTGACGTGGCGGCCGTTGAGGAAGAAGCCCGCGTTGGCATCGAAGTGGATCGTGCGGATGCCGAAGGGCGTGTCGTAGCTGTCGACCACGCGGCCGCCGCTCTTCACATGGGTCGTCAGCGTGTAGCGCTGCGGCGTTTCCAGCGACCACAGCTGCGGCGCCGTCACGCGCAGCGTCGCGGCCACGTCGGTGCTGGTGTCCACGCCCACGCGCCTTGCCGGTACGCTGGCGCGTGCGACGACGCGCCCGGCGGGGTCGCGCAGCTCGTGCTCCAGGCTGAAGGAGGCGGGCGCCTTGCCGTCGTTACGCACCGTCGTGTCGACGGCCACGTCGGCGCGGCCGCCCGTGACCGTGGCGCGCACGGAGCTGCCCCAGTGGTCCACGCGCAGCGGCTCGGTCTGCGTCAGCCAGACATGGCGGTAGATGCCGGCGCCTTCGTACCACCAGCCTTCCTGTGTGGTGGCGTCCACGCGCACCGCGACGACGTTGCGCCCGCCAAAGTTCAGGTAGTCGGTGATGTCGACGTTGAAGCTTGAGTAGCCGCTGGCCTCGCGGCGCAGGTAGTGGCCGTTGACCCAGACCACGCTGTCACGGAAGACGCCGTCGAACTCCAGCGCGATGCGCTTGCCGCGTGCCGACTGGGGAAGAGCCAGCTCACGGCGGTACCAGCCGACGCTGTTCTCGGGGAAGCTCCGGCCGATGGCCTTGGAGCCATGCAGCGAACTGCCGCGCGCGTCGAAGGGCAGTTCCACCGCCCAATCGTGCGGCAAGTCCAGGCGGCGCCAACTGCGGTCGTCGAACTCGGCCCCCGCAGGGCCGTCGCCAAAGCCGGCCTTGGCGAAGAAGAAGGAGCCCGTGCCGTGGTTGAAGTCCTGCGCCGGGTCATGCGCATGGCCCAGCGCAAAACGCCAGCCGTCATCGATGCGGGTGCGCTGGCGCGCGCCATCAGCGGCAGTGGCGCTGCCGACGGCAAGGGCCAGTGCAAGGGCCCAGAAGACCCAGGAGAAGGGGCGAAGTGGTCTCATCTTGATGTTTGACGTTGGGGTCATGGTTTGCTCGGATTCGCTTCGGCTGCCTATCGCGGCCAATGCAGCAGGCCAGCGTTGCGGGCATAACCGACCACCTCGGTGACGCGTGCCATGAAGGTCGGGCTGATGTTGCCGTTGGCGTCGGCGTACTGGTTCCAGCTGGCGGGAATGCGCACGGTCTTGAGGCAGGCCGCATGAAGGTGCTCGGCCGGTTGTCTCCTCCGGACACGAGCGTTATTGAAGGATGTGGCTCAGTGCGTGGACCTACATCCCGACAACGACGACGGACTTGGGCGACAGTTCCAGCACCAGGCCTTGCCGGCCGGCATGGCGGAGAACGGCACCGGTGTGATGACCTGCGGCTGCTCTAAGGTGTTGTGCGCGTCCATGGCGACTGCGGTCAGCAACTGGCCCTTGGCTGCGGGTGTGAGGTGGGTCGTCACTCGGATCGCGGTGCCGTCACCAAAGGGCAAAACGCGCTCGGCCATGACGCTGTTGCCCTTCAGCGCGCGCGCGCCATCTTGACCTTGAGCATGATGGGCTCCGCCATCAGGTTCAGGCCGCTGTCGACCTGGTCGCCGTTCCAGACGCGCTCCATCTGCCAGCGGCCCTTGTCGTCAAAGCTGCCTTCCTCGACGCGCAGCATGAAGCCGCTTGCTTGCGGCCCGCCTTCCATGCGCACGCGGGTGCGCTGGCCAACGATGAGGAACTCGTCGTCGCCGATCTGCGCAATGGCCACGCCGCCGCCGGGCTGTTCGGTGCCGGCCGGCCGCTCGTCCTTGCTGTCCCATGCAAGGTCCCAGAACTGCCATTGGCGGTAGGTCAGCTTGGCGACCCAGCCGCCCGGCAGTTCCAGCGACTGGGGCTTGCGGTCGTCGCCCTCAGCGGCGCCGCGCGTGCGGCCCTCGAAGGCCCACTGCGCCCACTGGCGCTGAATCGGCCGGAAGGCGCCGAAGACGCGTGCGAAGGGCTCGACCATGGTCTTGTCGGCGCGCTTGGAGCCCAGCGGGAAGTTGGCGTAGTTGAAGTAGTCCAGGCCGAAGGGCGCCACACCCAGGGTGCCGCGGCCCAGGGCCGCGTAGATCCAGCGCGCATAGCCCTCGGCATTGCCGATCTCGGGAATCCACAGCGCGTTGTCCGGCCGCTGGTACAGGCGCATGTTGGCCTTGATCCCCTCGGAGTTGGGCGTATAGATGTCGGGCGCGACGATGTCGATGGCGGGCGCGGCGGCCTTGTAGATGTCGATGACGTCCCAGACCGGTCCACCGCTGGCGAAGTTGCCCTGCCATGGCTTGGGCGGCTGTTCCAGCGCCTCGCGCAGCGCGCCGTTGACGTACATCGGCAGGTCGTAGACGGCGCGGCCGGCCTTGGCGATCTCGCCGATGTAGCGGGCGATGGCCCAGGCGTGGAAGTACTCGTCGGCGTAGTCGCCATAGACCTCGCGCCAGTTGCCCGATGCGGCGGCCTTGGGCTTCTGACGCGCCACCACTTCGGCGGGCACCGGCTGCTCGAAGGCCGCCTGGGCGGCTGGCGCGAAGTCGCGCACGAGGCCGTAGGTGCCGGCCTCGTTCTCGACCTGAACCATCAGCACGGTGCGCTCGGTCGCGTCGATCTTCTTCAGGTGAGCCATGAGCGCCACGAAGGCGCGCTTGTCGGACTTGAGCGTCTCTTCACCGAAGGGGCTGAAGCAGAAGTTGGCCTTGCCGTCGCGGTCCAGCATGGAAGGGAAGCGCTTCCCATTGAGCTTGACCCAGTCGGGGGTGTACGAGCCGCCGGTGTTCTTCCAGGTCGCGAACCACAACAGTACGAGGCGCTTGTCCTGCTGCCGCGCTTCCTTGACCAGGACGTCGAGGAAGCTGAAGTCGAACTGGCCTTCCTGGGGCTCGACCTGCTGCCAGGCCACCGGCATCAGCACGGTGTTGGCATGCGCATCGTTGGCCGCGGCCCAGACCTTGCCCAGGGCTTTGGGGTAGTTGCTGGAGTTGTGCGCCTGGGCCCCGAGCATCAGGAAGGGTTTGCCGTCGACGAGCAGGGCATGGTGGCCGTCGCGCTGCACGAGGCGCGGGGCTTCAGCGGCGCTGACGGGCGTGGTCAGCACCGCGGCGAGCAGCGCCGCGATCAAGGTGGTCTTCTTCATGGGTGACGCTTTGCGCGGCCGGGCGCGCCTTACGGTTTCGCAGGGCCGGTCAGGCGCAGCATCAGCACGCTGTGTGGCGCCAGCCGCGCTTCCAGTTTGGCGCTGGTGTCGCCCGTCTTCTTGCTCCACAGGTCGGACCAGCGGTAGACGACCTGCTTGAAATCGACTGACCGCTTGCTCAGGTCATCGCCCAGGACCTGCTTCTTCCAGTCATGGTGAACGTCGGCAGGCTGGTTGGAGCGGTTCAGGAACATCAGTGCCCAGTCCCCGCCGTCGAGCGGCTTGGCATAGAACTCCAGTGGGCCGTCGACCAGAACGCGGAGCGCCTGCACACCCAGCTTGTCCTGGCTCACCGCGATCACGCCGGGGTTGGTCAGGATGCGGCGGGTCGACTCGGACATGGAACGCAGGTCGTTGCCCAGGATGAGGGGCGAGGCCAGCATGGCCCAGATCGACAGATGGGCGCGGTCTTCATCCTCGCTCATGCCATTGCCCACTTCGAGCATGTCCATGTCGTTCCAGTGGCCCGGCCCTGCGAAGTTGCGCAGGTTGGCGTCAGCGTGCTTGTCGAGGATGCGCAACACGCCCAGACCCGTCGAGAAACCGGGATTGAACTGGCAGTCGAAGCAGTTGTAGATGTCGGGCGTGGTGCGCCACAGATGGCCGACCTTGCCGGCCCACTCCCACGGCTTGCTCATGCCCCATTCGCAAATGCTGAACACCATCGGACGGCCCGTCTTGGCGATCGCGTCGCGCATCGTGGTGTAGGCCGGTTCGGCGCTCATGCCTGGGGTGTTGCACCAGTCGTACTTGACGTAGTCGATGCCCCAGCGCGCATAGACCAGCGCATCCTGATATTCGTGGCCGCGGCTGCCGGGACGGCCGCCGCAGGTGGCATCGCCGGCATCCGAGTAGATACCCAGCTTGAGTCCCTGGCCATGCACATAGTCCGCCAGCGCTTTCATGCCGGATGGGAAGCGCTTGGCGTCGGGCTGGATGTTGCCCTCGGCGTCGCGCTGGCCTTGCCAGCAATCGTCAATGTTCACGTACTGGTAGCCGGCGTCCTTCATGCCTGACTTGACCATGGCATCGGCGGTCTCGCGGATCAGGCGTTCGTCGATATCGCAGGCAAATTTGTTCCAGCTGTTCCAGCCCATGGGCGGGGTGAGGGCCAGGCCTTCAGCCTTTTGTGCCCAGCTATTGCCTGCCGCGCCAAGGAACAGGGTCAGCGCCGCGACGGCCATCATTGCCCAGCTGTGGAACAGCGTCTTGTGTGTTGTGTGCTTTGTTTTCATTTCCGGATCACTCTCAGTTCAATCAGTTGCAGGCAGCAATCGGCCGGCACGCTTTGGCCTCGCCACCACCGCCAGGCTCGGCTGGATGGTGGGCGACACGACAAGATAGGCCGCCACGCGCACCAGGTCCGGACCGTCCAACAGAACGCTTTTGGTCATACCGCGTAGATGGAAACGCACGCCTTCCGCCGTTCGGCGCCAAGCACAACCGTCGGACCACGCGTCCGCCGGCAGATTCCCGGCAGCGTCGAGCGCCGAAGGTTGCTGCCCTGTCGCGCGCGTCGGCGAGCGTGCCTACTAACGCGCAGGCCAGCACTCCTTCGGAGAAATTGTTGTGTTCGTCCCGGCCCAGGAACATACGGCTCTCGTTGCTTTTGCGGATTGACTAATCGGTTGACCAATTCTTAATTAACCGATTAATCAGCTGATCAAAAAAGGTGCGGCCACGCCGCACGCGCATCTTAAATTGGTCGACCAGTTAAGCTGACTAGGGGAAAACCTAGCCACCTCCGCACGTGTCAAGGGATGGTCAGCGGCTCGCTCCGCGGTCCTGGCAAGGTCCGCCTGTGGACGATCTCGACGGGCAGGACGATGTCGCGAGGGCCCTCGTAGGCCTCGCCACGGCGCTGCGCCTCGATCAGCTGCATCAGGGCCTCGACCGCACGACGACCTATCTCAAGCAGGGGCTGGCGCACGGTCGTCATGCCCAGTGCGCGGGCCATCAAGGTGTCATCGAAGCCTGCAATGGAGATGTCCCGAGGAACGCTCAAGCCGCAGCTCTGCAGCGCCTCGATGCAGCCGAAGGCGATGTCGTCGCTGCCACAACAGACGGCCTCGGGCAACGGCTGACCGCGGTGCCGTTGCAGCCATTCCCGCATGGCCTGCCTACCCCCTTCGGCGGTGAACCACGTGCGGATCAGATGGTCGGATGCAACTTCCACTGCGGCTTCGGCATGGGCGCGCAGGAAGCCATCGACACGGACGTCCGCGCCCTTGACGTTCAACGGACCACCCATGCAGAGGATCCGGCGATAGCCAAGCTCGAGCATGTGGCGTGCAATGGCATAGCCGCCTGCTTCATCGTCGGCCTCGACGTTCACCTGGGCCTGCAATAGCGGGCCAGCGTGGATCGTGACCATGGGCGTATGCGGTGGCAGCCAAGTCGTGCTGTCATCTTCCAGCTGACGCGCCAGCACGACGAGCCCGTCGACGCGTCCGTCGCACAACGCAGGGATGCGCTTGGGCGCTTCTTCCCAGCCGCCGAGCGGAAAGATGGATGTGCTCTGTTGGGCTTGCGTCGCGCCCCGCACGACGCCGTTGAAAATTTCCAGGAAATAGAGGTTGGGCTCCTCATTGGCAATGTTGGCGACGAAGCCGATGGCATTGGTGCGTTGAAACGTCAGCGCACGCGCGGTCGCGTTGGGCCGGTAGCTCAAGCGCGCCGCCGCCGCGAGGACCCGTTCACGCGTCTCGACCGACACGCGCGTCGAACCCTTCGCACCGCTGAGCGCGGAGGACGCCGCCGCACTAGAAACCCCCGCTTCTCGCGCGACGTCAGCAAGCGTGGGCAACTTGTGACGACGGCTCTTCGGCGGCTTGGACGGCGGGGGTATCGGAGCGGACACTTCCGGGGCTGGAGACGGGGCGAGGCACTCTAGCATCGCGTCTGGCTGGAGCCGCTGGAACTGCTCGAGTCCTTCAGTCGAATCAATGCTGCCAAGGCAGCTCTGTGCTTACCTTCGCCAGCTTGCGGCCGACCGTGGTCACTGTCGGACCTGACGTCTTCGTGGCTGATGGTCGTCAACGAAGGCCGTTAACCTATGTGGTCAGAGCCCCATCCTCGCCATTTGCAGGCTGACTTGCTGGTGAAGAGGCTTTCCGTGACATGGGACCGTCAGTTGCTGGCCGCTAGCCGCCCCGTCAAGCACTCGTCCTTCGCATCAGCCGGCCTCGACCCCCAAGAACTCCGCCAGCCGCGTCCGCTCCACCTCCAGCGCTGGTTTGAAGGCCGCGTCGCGGGGTGCGCGGCCGGCCACATAGCCGCAGTCCACTTTCAGTCGCCCGCCCTTCACGCTGGCATTGGCCCAGCCGACGACCTGGTCGCGCCACAGCAGCGGCAGTGCGTAGTGGCCGCGCACCCTCTTGGCCGCTGGCGTGTAGGCCTCGAAGCGGTAGGCCCAGCCCCACAGCAGCTCGAAACGGCGGCGGTCCCAGACGACAGGATCGAAGGGCGCGAGCAGTCGCACCTGCGAGGGGATGCGCCAGCCGCGTGTCGGGTCTTCATTCGCCGGCCAGTACCAATCCACGCCGTCGATGTGCGTGTGCGCCAGGCGTTCCTTCGCGCGGGTGATCGTCGCCGGCGCCAGCTCGCGCCACTGGTGGGCGCCGTGGAACAGCATGCGGATGAGCTGGGACAGGCTGCCGGCCGGCAGGGGGGCGTATTTCTGCACCAGCACATCGGCCAGCGCGTCCATGGCCGTCTGCGGGTCGGGGTGGGCTTCCCAGGTCGGACCGAGTCGGTAGACGCGCGTGCCGCTGTCGCGCCGCACGACGTCGAGATGGCCGCGGTAGTGCAGGCCGTCCAGCAGCTCGGTGGACAGCCGGCTGTTACCGCCAAACCAGTTCTTCACCTGTCCGTGGCCCAGCGCCGCGTCGACCTCGGCGGGATGGGCCTCGCCCAGGCGCTCGACCTCGGCCAGCACGGCGTTGGCGAGCTTCCAGTGCGGCTTGTCCCACACACGACGCGTCGTGCGCGGGTGCATCAGCGCGCGCAGCTCGGGCGTGACGAAGCCGTAGTTGATGAAGAAGTCTTCCTGCAGCGGCAGGCGCGGGTAGCGGCGCTCCAGGTCGCCGGCGCGGTAGTCCTTGACGCGGTGGCGCAGCGTCAGGTCCTGCGCCCTGGCGGGGGCGCGCAGCGGGTCGGCCTGCACAAAGCCGCCGAGCTTCTCGACGGCCTTGACCAGGGTGGTGGGCGTGAACAGGCTGCGCGCGACGGCAAGGCGGCGCAGGGTGCTGAGATCAAGGCTGGCGGGCATCGCTAGGCGGGGGGCTGCTTGCGGGCGAACATGTCGGCATCGGCATGCCGGAGCAGGCTCTCGGTGTCCTGGCCGTCGTCGGGGTAGAGGGCGATGCCGAAGCTTGCCGCCACCTGGAAGTCGGCCGGTGCCAGGCCCGCCAGGCTTTCCAGCGGCATGCGCATGCTGGCCTCGAGGTGGTCGCGCGCGGCTTCGGCGTCGGCGCGGTTCTCGACCGAGTCCAGCAGCATGACGAATTCGTCGCCGGCATAGCGGGACACGATGTCGCCGATGCGCACGCCGGCCCGCAGCCGCTGGCCGACCTCCTTCAGCACCGCGTCGCCCACGCCATGGCCAAAGCGCTTGTTGACGTCCTTGACGCGATCGAGGTCGACGAACATGACGGCGAAGGGCCAGCGGTCGCCGCGGCGGCGCTGCTGCAGGATGCGGTCCTCGATGCGGCGCAGGATGGCGCTGCGGTTGGACAGGCCCGTCAACTGGTCGGTCAGCAAGCGCCTTTGCATGTCGGCAAAGCTGCGCGCGAGCTCGCCGAGTTCGTCGGTGCGGTGCACCTCGGGCGGCTCGTCGAGCACGCCCTCGCCCACGCGCCGGGCGGCGTCGGCCAGCTCGCGCAGCTCACGGGTGACGATGCCCAGCACCGCCCAGCCCAGGCCCAGGGCGATGACGACGCCCAGGCCCGCGAGCATGCCGGCCTGCACGAAGTTGCGCTGCACACCAACCAGGAAGTCGGCGCGCGGCACGGCGACGATGATGAGCCAGTTCAAGCCCAGGGCCGGGTCGACGCGGGCATAGCCGAGCTGCACGACGCGGCCATCGGCATCGGCAAAGCTCGCCGTGCGCGGCGCGGTGCCCAGGGCCTCGGCGCCGGCCGCCGTGCGTTGGCGCACTGCCTCGAAGGCGGCAACAACGAGGGCGTCGGGGCTCTGCGCGGCGTTCAGCCTTTCGTGCTGGCCGACGGCCAGCGTCTTCATGTGTGCGCCGCGTGACACGCCGACGAGTTGCCCATCGCCTTCCACGACCATGGCGACGGCGTTCTCGCTCAATGACAGCCGCTGCAGCAGCGCATTGACCTGTTTGAGCGACAGGTCGGTGGCGGCCACGCCCTCAGGCTCGCCGACGTCGTTGCCGACGCGCTTGGTGCGCGTCGTGACCAGATCCAGGGTCTTGAAGTCGATGTAGACCGGCGTCCAGCTCAGCGGCGCCGGGTTGGCCAGTGCGGCCTGGTACCAGGGGCGCTCGCGCGGCTCGAACACCTTGTCCTCGGTGACCGGCGAGCGCATGTCGCCGGTGATACCGCTGAGGCGGTAGATGGTGCGCGGGCCGGTGCCCGCGGTGCGCACGCGCAGCTCGGCCTCCAGTTCGGAGAAGCGCCACAGGCCAAGGAAATGACCCTGGCGGTCGCCGTAGTAGATGTAATTGTTGGGATCCCGGTGCACCGAGGTCGCCAGCCAGAAGCGGTTGCGCAGCGCGTCCAGCTCGCGGGGCAGGTTCTCCGGCGCCGGCAGGCCGGTGGGGAAGGCCGCCTCCAGCACGGCATCGGCCCCGCCGACATGGCGCTCCAGCGACACGGAGATGCGGTTCACGGCCTCGACCAGGAGCTGGCCCGACAAGGTGTTCACCGTGTCGCGCCCGGCGCGCCAGGACAGCGTGCCCACCAGCAGCACCAGACCCAGCACCAAGACGACATAGGGCAGCGTCAGCAGGCTGCGCAGGCTCAGTCGGTCGGTCAGCGCCCTGATCGGCAAGGGAGGAACTCCAGGCAGGTTGAATGTGGCGGCGGCAGGTTAGCAGGGGTGGGCGCAGCGGCGTAGCCCCTCGGAGCCCCGTCATCGGGGCGTTTGGCGCGGCGCACTAGAATTCAAGGTTGCCCTGCGGTTTTTGCGGCCGCCCACCCAAGGAATTCAACGTGTTCATCTCCAACGCCTACGCCCAGGCCGCCCCGGCTGCCGCCAGTTCCGACAACGGCCTGCTCGGCATGCTGCCCCTGGTGCTGATGTTCGTCGTGCTCTATTTCGTCATGATCCGGCCGCAGATGAAGCGCCAGAAGGAGCACAAGGCCATGATCGAGGCAGTGCAAAAGGGCGACGAGGTTGTCACGGCCGGCGGCATCATCGGCAAGGTCGCCAAGCTGGGTGACAACTTCATCCACCTGGAAGTCGCCAACGGCGTCGAGCTGCAGATCCAGCGCAGCGCCGTCACCCAGGTTCTCCCTAAGGGCAGCTTGAAGTAATCGGCCCTGCGCCCATCTCCCGGGCCACGGCCGCCCGGGCGCTGCTGATTACGCCGTGCAGGCGCATACAAGGAAGTCCCCATGAACCGCTATCCGCTCTGGAAGTACGCGATCCTGCTCGTCGCGCTGCTGATCGGCACTCTGTACACCCTGCCCAATCTGTTCGGCGAAGCGCCGGCGGTGCAGGTGTCCAGTGCCAAGGTGACCGTCAAGGTCGACAACTCGATGACCACCCGCATCGAGGCCGCACTGCAGCAAGCCGGCATCAAGGCGGACTTCGTCCAGTTCGACGGCAACTCGGTCAAGGCGCGCTTTGGCGACACCGACACCCAGCTCAAGGCCAAGGACGTCATCAGCAAGGAGCTCAACCCCAATGCTGCCGAGCCGACCTACATCGTCGCGCTGAACCTGCTGTCGCGTTCGCCGCAATGGCTGGCCAGCCTGCATGCCAACCCGATGTACCTGGGCCTGGACCTGCGGGGCGGCGTGCACTTCCTGATGCAGGTCGACATGAAGGCGGCACTGACCAAGAAGGCCGAGTCGCTGACCGGCGATGCACGCAGCATGCTGCGTGACAAGAACATCCGCCACGCCGGCATCAGCCGCGACGGCAACACGGTGGTCATCGCCTTTCGCGACGCCGAACAGCGCGCCGCCGCCACCGAGTTGCTGCAGACGCAGCTGCCTGATGTCGTCTGGACGCCGCAGGGCGAAGGCAGCGAGCTGCAGCTGTCCGGCAGCCTGGCGCCCAAGGCCCAGGTCGCGGTGCAGGACGCCGCCATCAAGCAGAACATCACCACCCTGCACAACCGCGTCAACGAGCTCGGCGTGGCCGAGCCCGTCATCCAGCAGCAGGGCGCCGACCGCGTCGTCGTGCAGCTGCCCGGCGTGCAGGACACGGCCAAGGCCAAGGACATCATCGGCCGCACCGCCACGCTGGAGCTGCGCATGGTGGACGACGGCAGCGAGTCGCTGGAGGCGCTCAAGGGCAACGGTCCCGTGCCCTTCGGCACCGAGCGCTTCATCGACCGCGGCTTCGGCCCCATCATCGTCAAGCGCCAGGTGGTGCTGACCGGTGACGCCCTCGTCGATGCTCAGCCCGGCTTCGACGAGAACCACTCGCCGTCGGTCGACCTGACGCTGGACGCCAAGGGCGCCCGCATCATGAAGGACCTGTCGCGCGAGAACGTCGGCAAGCGCATGGCCATCATCCTGTTCGAGAAGGGCAAGGGCGAGGTCGTGACGGCGCCGGTCATCCGCAGCGAATTGAGCGGCGGGCGCATCAAGATCAGCGGCGCGATGACGACCCAGGAAGCCAGCGACACGGCCCTGCTGTTGCGCGCCGGGTCGCTGGCCGCGCCGATGGAGATCATCGAAGAGCGCACCATCGGCCCGAGCCTGGGCAAGGAGAACATCGAGAAGGGCATCGCCAGCGTCACCTGGGGCTTTGCCGCGGTGGCCGCCTTCATGTGCGTCTACTACCTGCTGTTCGGCGTGTTCTCGTCGCTGGCGCTGGGCTTCAACCTGCTGCTGCTGATCGCGGCGCTGTCGATGATGCAGGCCACGCTGAGCCTGCCGGGCATCGCCGCCATTGCGCTGGTGCTGGGCATGGCCATCGACTCCAACGTGCTGATCAACGAGCGCGTGCGCGAGGAACTGCGTGGCGGCGAATCGCCCCAGCAGGCCATCCGCCTGGGCTACGAACGCGCCTGGGCCACCATCCTGGACTCCAACGTGACGACGCTGATCGCTGGTGTCTCGCTGCTGGTGTTCGGCTCCGGCCCGATCAAGGGCTTTGCCGTCGTGCATTGCCTGGGCATCCTGACCTCGATGTTCTCGTCCGTCGTGTTCTCGCGCGGCCTCGTGAACCTCTGGTACGGCCGCCAGAAGAAGCTCAAGAGCGTGTCCATCGGGCAGATCTGGAGGCCCGACGCCGACAAGCCCGCCGCCGAGACGACCGACGTCGCCGCCAAGGCCTGAGAAAGCTAGAACATGGAACTCTTTCGCATCAAGCGCGACCTGCCGTTGATGAAGCATGCGTTGGTCTTCAACGCGATCTCCTTCATCACCTTCGCAGCCGCCGTGTTCTTCCTGGTCACGCGGGGCCTGCATTTCTCCATCGAGTTCACCGGCGGCACGGTCATCGAGGTGGCCTACCCGCAGGCGGCCGAGATCGAGAAGACTCGCCTGGTCGTCGAGAAGATGGGCTTCGGCGAAGTGCAGGTGCAGAACTTCGGCTCTTCGCGCGACGTGATGATCCGCCTGCCCGTGCGCGGCGATATCAAGCAGACCGAGCTGGTCGGCAAGGTCTTCACCGAGCTGTGCACGGCCGAGGCCGGCACGATCAGCGAGCATCAGGAAGTGACGCCCCAGGGCGAGCAGGTCAGCAAGCAGATCTGCAGACGAGCCGATGGCGCCGAGCCGATCAAGCTGTCGCGCTCCGAGGTCGTCGGCCCGGCCGTCGGGGCCGAGCTGGCCCAGGACGCCGCCAAGGCACTGGCCGCGACGGTCATCGGCATCATGATCTACCTGGCCATCCGCTTCGAATGGAAGTTCGCGGTCGCCGGCATCATCGCCAACCTGCACGATGTGGTCATCATCCTGGGCTTCTTCGCCTTCTTCCAGTGGGAGTTCTCGCTGGCGGTGCTGGCGGCCATCCTGGCGGTGCTGGGCTACTCGGTGAACGAATCTGTCGTCATCTTCGACCGGGTGCGCGAGGCCTTCCGCAGGTTCCGCAAGATGAACACCCACGAGGTCATCGACCACGCCATCACCTCGACAATGAGCCGCACCATCATCACCCACGGTTGCACGCAGCTGATGGTGGTGTCCATGCTGCTGTTCGGCGGGCCGACGCTGCATTACTTCGCCGTCGCGCTGACCATCGGCATCCTGTTTGGCATCTACTCCTCGGTGTTCGTGGCGGCGGCCATCGCCATGTGGCTGGGCGTCAAGCGGGAGGACCTGGTCAAGGCGGGCGTGAATCGTGACGACCCCAATGACCCGAACTCCGGGGCCGTCGTGTAGAGTGATCGCAACCCAACATTCCAGCCGCGCAGCCCTCACCAGTCCATGACCGCCGCTCGTAACCAGGCCCTGGCGACCCAGGCGCGGCGCGTCTATCTGGAAGCTCTGGTGCGCGGCATGACGCCCCTGGTCGCTGCGGTCGGCCAGGGCGCTGGCCAGCAACTGGCCCACGGCGTCCCCCACGCCATCATGATGGCCAGGCGCGACGCGGTGCAGGCCTGGCAGAAGCTGGGCCCCAACTGGCAGATGGCCGTCGTCGCGGCGCTGCGCCACGCGGCAGTGCACGGCGTCTCCGACAACGCCCGCGAGCACGACACGACCGTGCCGGCCCAGTCGGTGAAGATGAGCCTGGTCGACGACTCGACCATCGAGCGCGAGATCACCAGCTCCCGCCTGGCCCTGGTCATGATGGACCGGGCGACCTGGGAATTCACCGACCTGCGCACCCGCATGCAGGCCCTGGAGGCTCATGACGACCTGGAACCGCTGGACCTGCTGCGGGCCCATGTCGTGGCCCGCGTGGCGCTGGACGCCTGGACCCGCGTCGGCCTGGACGCGAACATCTGGCAGCTGCTGCACCATGAGCTTCACGAGGAATTCGCCCAGCTCATCAGCGAGGCCTACCACGAGACCAACCGCTGGCTGATCGCCCAGAAGGTGCTGCCCGAGGTCGATCTGCGGCCCTTCATCCGCCGCACGGCCCAGGCCGCTACGGCGGCGACGGCGACGGCCACTGGCGCGCCGGTACCGCCGCCACCGCCGGTGTCTCCCGGCCCGGGTCTCGCCCCCACGTCAGGCCCGGTGCCGATGGTCGCGGGTGGGGCATCGGCGCGCAGCAAGGCGAGCAGCCAGGCCGACGAAGTCATGGCCCAGCTGCAGCGTGTGCTGGCCCGCCATGTGCCGGGCTTTCCGGTCGTCAAAAGCCAGGTGCCGGCCCGCCCGGGTGGCGGCAAGCCGAGCCTGGCCGATGTGACACCCAGCCATGCCGGTGCCCTCGGTGGTGGCAGTTCATCGAGCGGCGATGCACCCGCCTCCGTGGCCAGGCCGTCGCTGGCCGATGCGCCGCCCGTCTCCGTTTCCGCCGCCTCGCCGCGGTTGATGGGTGCCATCAAGCATGCCCAGGAGTCCTTGCAGCGCCGCCCCGGCGCAGCTGGCGGTGTGGATACCGGTGGCAGCGCCAGCGCCCCGCGTGCGCTGGAGGAGATTGGCGCGCGCAACCAGGCCTTCAAGCAGGTCCTGAAGCAGGCCGCGAGCAACCCGGCCGAACGCGCGACCATCGAGATCGTCGCCATGATGTTCCAGAGCATCCTGACCGAGGAGCGCATCCCGGCCACGGTGCGGGTCTGGTTCGCGCGGCTGCAGATGCCGGTGCTGCGGGTGGCCGTCAGCGAACCCGACTTCTTTGCCGCCGCCGACCATCCGGCGCGTCGTCTCATTGACCGCATGGGCGCGTGCGTGATGGGTTTCAACACGGCCCAGGTCAGTGGCCCGGGTTCGGAGCGCGCCAGCAACGATGCGCTGGAGCGCGAGATCAAGCGCGTCGTGCAGGTCGTCGAGGCCTATCCGGACACCGGCCGGCGGGTCTTCGCCACCGTGCTGACCGAGTTCGAGAAGTTCCTCGACCACTATTTCGAGAACGAGAACCAGGCCTCCAAGCGCGGCGTGTCACTGGCCCAGCAGGTTGAGCAACGCGAAACCCTGGCCATCCAGTACACCATCGAGCTGCGCAAGATGCTGTCCGAGGTGCCGGTGCAGGACGGCGTGCGCGACTTCCTCTTCCACGTCTGGGCCGACGTGCTGGCCGTCACGGCGGTGCGCGCGGGCGCCCAGTCCGACGTGACCAAGTCCATGAAGCGGGCCGCCGCCGACCTGATCTGGAGCGCCAGCTCCAAGGCCTCGCGCGAGGAGCGTGCCGAGGTCATCCGCCGCCTGCCGCCCCTGCTCAAGACGCTGCGCGATGGCATGAGCCACGCCGGCCTGCCGACGGACAAGCAGGACGAGCATGTGCGCCAGCTCAACAACGCGCTGGCCGCCGCTTTCACGGCCAAGACGGCCGCCATCCCGCGCGAGCGCCTGGACGAGCTGATGGACCAGCTCGAGACACTGGAAGCCATGCTGCCCGAGGACATCGAAGGCGGCGACAGCCATGTCGATGAGATGCTGGTGCGCGACCTGTCCGGCCACGAATCCGAGGGCATGGAGGTCGTCGCCGAAGGCGGTTCGGCGCCGACGCCGGCCATGGTGGCCTGGGCGCGCGAGCTGCAGGTCGGCGGCTGGTTCATGCTCGACTACCGCGGCCGCAACGAGCAGGTGCAGCTGGCCTGGCGCGGCCTGCGCAAGCAACTGGCGCTGTTCGTCACGCCCAAGGGCCGCGGCGTGCTGTTCTCGCTGAACCGCATGGCCGCCTTCCTGCAGGCAGGCCTGCTGCTGCCTGCCCAGGACGAAGCGCTGACCGTGCAGGCCACGCGCAAGGCGCTGGCCAAGCTGGATGCCGATCCCGGGCAATTGCTCAAATGATTTGCGGGTCAGACCTGCGCGCGTAGCGCGCTGCTCTGACCCCAACTGATTCAGGAATTGAAAAAGGACGCCGCGGCGTCCTTTGTTCTTGGTGCATCAGCGGGTTCAGTGGATCAACCGATCCTCGGGGGCAACGAACAGCTCGTCCAGGATCAGTGCATCGGGCTCTTCGCCCAGGCTCCAGAACACCATCAGCACGATGATCTTCAGATCTTCCAGGTCCATCGGGTTACCGGAGATGGCCATGGCGCGGTCGATGACCATCTCGCGCATCGGGCCGGGCAGCACGCCGGCCGACTCGAGGAAGCTGACGAAGCTGATCGACTCCTCACCCAGGTGCTCCATCTCCGCGGGCGAATACACGCGCATCGCGTGTTCGCTCTGCTCGCCCTGGTAGGACTCCCCGGACGCGGCCAGACCGTCCAGCCAGGAGAGGGCCTCCTGGATTTCGTCGTTCTCGAAGCCCACCGCCGTCAGTTTTCGCGCGAGTTGCGCGTGATCGGGGCAGGCGTCCGGGCGCCAATAGGTCTCGTAGAGATAAACCAGGACATCGAACATCGTGAGGGGATGATAGCCCAGGGTCTGGCGCACTCCGGACGCGAATAACCCCTCGGATCAGGCTCTGATATCCGCGGTTAAGCTCGCTGTCTCTGCTGCCCAGCCTGCCCTCATCCCTGCCGTCGGCGCTGGAAGAGCTGGCCCGCCAGGCGGGCGATGTGGCCGTCGAGCTCCAACTCCAGCAGGGCGGCGCTGAGCTCGGCCGCCGGCCAGCCGCAGCGGGCCATCAGGGCATCCAGGCTGACCGGATCGAAGCCCATGGCGTCCAGCAGCGCCTGCTGCTCGTGAGGCGTCTCGGCAGGCTCGGGCGTCACGCACAGCTTGCCCAGCGGCGGCAGCTCCTCCAGCACGTCCTGGGCCGACTCGACCAGCTTGGCGCCCTGGCGGATCAGCGCATGGCAGCCGCGGGCCTGGGGTGAATGGATGGAGCCGGGGATGGCGAACACCTCGCGGCCGGCCTCGACGGCCTGCCGGGCCGTGATCAGCGAGCCCGACTGCACGGCGGCCTCGACGACCAGGCAGCCCTGGGCCAGGCCGGCAATGATGCGGTTGCGGCGCGGAAAGTTGCCCGGCAGCACCGGGGTGCCCAGTGAGTACTCGCTGACGATGAGGCCCCCGCCGGCCAGTAGCCGCGCCGCCAGCTTCTCGTTGCGGCGCGGGTAGACCTGGTCCAGCCCGGTGCCGACGACGGCGATGGTGGCGCCGTCGGCGTCCAGGGCGCCCTCATGCGCGGCGGCGTCCACGCCCAGGGCCAGGCCCGAGACGATGGTGTAGCCACCGCGTGCCAGCGCCCGGGCGAAGGCGCGCGCGTTGTCGCCCCCCTGGGCGGTCGGGTTGCGGCTGCCGACGATGGCGATGGACGGCGCGCCCAGCAGTTCGCGCCGGCCCTGCAGCCACAGCAGCAGCGGTGGGTCGGCCGTGGCCAGCAGGCGGGGTGGGTAGTCGGCATCGCCGAGAACGAGCAGGTCATGGCCGGGTTCGGCCAACCATGCCTGGGCCTTGTCGATCAATTCGTCGAGATGGTCAGGGGGCTTGTTGAAGCCCTCGCGCTGTTTGCCCGGCAGCGCCTGGTCCAGGGCGACGGCGGGGAGTTCGAAGACAGCCTGCGGGCTGCCGGCCATGGCCAGCAGCCGCCGCGCCGCTGCCGGGCCCACGCTCTCGGTGAGCCGCAGCCAGGCGACAAGCTCGATGGGTGTCAGCATCAGCGGTTCGAAGAACCGCCGGGCCGAGCGCTGGGCCGCTCCCGAGCCGGCCCGCCTTGGCGATGTGCTTGCCGGTCAATCCGGCAAGCATCGCCGTTCCCTCGGGGGCTGAGGCCGGACACATTGCGCCCAGTGGGCGCGATGTGCCTACCGAAGGGCTGCGGCACCCGCCGCAGCGCGGTCTGCAAGACCGACCAAGGTACTCCTTGGGCTAGGGGCTCCATTCTCTAAGGCTGGGTAAAGCGGTCGCCCGGTCGAACCGGCTCTTTCACCGAGATGATCAGCGCATAGGACACGCGCTCATAGACCTCGAAGACGAACAGGATGCCGTGGCGCTCGTCGGGCAGCTTGATGGCCTCGGCCCTCTCCTGGGTCTTGTCCATGACCCTGGCGCCGTCGCGCCACAGCGCGAACACATGGCCGCGCTCGATGCCATCACGCTTGCCGCGGTTGAGCGCGACGATCTGGTTCTGGCCTGCGTTGAGTGCCTCGCCGTAGATGGCCGCGATTTGACCCGCCATGGGCTGGCTGGGCGCGTGCGGCACATACAGCTCGAGATTGCGTGCCGGTGCCGGCGCCAGACGGTCGCCGATGCCGACCTCCTGCTTGATCTGCCGGACGGTCATCGTGGCCGGCACGATCTCGGCCTTGCCATCGGCGCCGGTGCGCTCCTCGCCCAGACGGGTCAGTTCAGCCGTGCCGACATACGGGGCCTCGTAGCCCAGGATCTCGTTGGTGGCTGGGTCGCGCAGCGGGCGGGCGTTGCGGAAGACGCGGAAGTCGGTGCCGCTGCCGAAATCGCCACGCGCATAGGCCAGTTCGCCCGGGCCGAGCAGCACATGCCCTTCCTGGGCGGCGACGATGCGCGGTGCCGTGGCCAGCGCATCGGTGTCGAAGACGACAGCGTCGGTCAGGAAGGGTTGGATCAGGTGCAGCGGGATGCTTGGGATGGGGCTGGAATCCAGCGCCGAAATGCGCATCTGCGGCCGCAGCTTGACCACGCCATTGCCGGCCGTATTGCCGCCGACGCCCTGTGCCAGTTGCAGCCGGGCCCGGCCATCGACCTTGACCAGCAGCAGCACCTGGCCCGGGTAGATCAGGTGGGGGTTGCGAATCTGGTCGCGGTTCATGCCCCAGAGCTCGGGCCAGCGCCAGGGGCTTTTCAGGAACAGCTTGGAGATGTCCCAAAGCGTGTCGCCTGGCTGCACCGTGTGGCTGTCCGGCGCATTGGGCGCCAGTTCGGCCAGGGGCACGCCCGCGGACGCGACCTGATCGGCGACGCGTCGCTGTTCGGCGGTGACGGGCAGCTTGCTGGTTTGCGCCCAGGCTGAGGTCGCCGTCGCGAGGGCGAGGCAGGTCGCAAGGACTGCGAAGTGGGCTGGGCGGGCAACGGGCATCTGGCGCGGTCTCCGAGGGGATTGCCGGATCGGCGAAAATCCAGGCGATTCTGCCCGCAATCACCGGGGGCAACCAACAACCGCTAGCGCTCGTTTGCGAGTGCTTACAAGGCGCCATGGCCCAACTGCACATCCTTCGCTACCCCGACCCGCGTCTGCACACCGTTGCCAAACCGGTGGCCGCCGTGGACGAGCGCATCCGCCAGCTCGTCGATGACATGCTGGAAACCATGTACGCCGCCGACGGTGTCGGCCTGGCCGCGACGCAAGTCGATGTGCATGAGCGTGTCATCGTCATCGACACGTCGCAGGATCGCGACACCCCGCGTGTGCTGATCAATCCCGAGCTGGTTCGTCTCAGCGAGCGCATGGTCGAGGGCGAGGAAGGTTGCCTGTCGGTGCCGCAGATCTACGACAAGGTGCCGCGCCATGCCGAGGTCACCGTGCGCGCCACCAATCGCGACGGCGAGGTCTACGAGTTCGAGGCCGATGGCCTGCTGGCCGTGTGCGTTCAGCACGAGATGGATCACCTGCTGGGCAAGGTCTTCGTCGAATACCTGAGCCCGCTCAAGCGCGACCGCATCAAGACCAAGATGGTCAAGAAGACGCGCGAGGAAGAGCTCGAGGCCAAAAAGCGCAACCAAAGGTTGTGATGCGCGTCGTCTTTGCTGGCACGCCAGAATTCGCTGCCGTTGCGCTGGACGCGTTGCTGGCTGCCGGTTTTGCCGTGCCGCTGGTGCTGACCCAGCCCGATCGCCCGGCCGGGCGGGGCATGAAGCTGCAGGCTTCGGCGGTCAAGCAACGCGCCGTTGCGGCCGGCATCCCGGTCGCCCAGCCGCAGGGCCTGAAACTGGACGGCAAATATGCCGCTGACGCGGCTGCGGCGCGCGAGGCGTTGCGGGCGGCAGATGCCGACGTGATGGTCGTCGCCGCCTATGGCCTCATCCTGCCGCAGTGGGTGTTGGACACCCCGCGCCGCGGCTGCCTGAACATCCACGCCTCGCTGTTGCCGCGCTGGCGCGGTGCCGCGCCCATCCACCGTGCCATCGAGGCTGGCGACGCCGAGACCGGCATCACCATCATGCAAATGGATGCGGGCCTGGATACCGGCGACATGCTGCTGATCGGCCGCGAGACCATCCGCGCCGACGACACGACCGCGGCCCTGCATGACCGGTTGGCCGAACTGGGCGGTCGCCTGATTGTCGAGGCTCTGCAGGCGCCCAGCCTGGCGCCGACGCCCCAGCCCGGCGAGGGCGTCACCTACGCGCACAAGATCGAGAAGGCCGAGAGCGCCATCGACTGGACGCTGCCCGCTGTCGTGATCGAGCGCCGGCTGCGCGCCTTCGATCCCTTCCCCGGCGGCCAGGCGACACTGGCCGGCGAGGCGCTCAAGGTTTGGCGGGCCGAGGTCGTTGAAGGCCGGGGTAAGCCGGGTGAAGTCATCGCCGCCGGGCCGGAGGTTGCTTGTGGTGAAGGCGCTTTGAAACTGACCGAACTGCAACGCGCCGGGGGCAAGCGCGGGCCGGCTTCGACCTTCCTCCAGGCCCGGCCGATTGCCGTCGGCGAACGCTTCGACGCTTGAAACCCCGGGTGCGTGGCACCATCTCCCACGTATTCCTGACTTCCGGGCCGGTGACATGTTCAATCTGCTGAAAACCGCTGTCCTGATGGCCGCCATCACGGCGCTGTTCATGGCCGTCGGGTCCTGGATCGGCGGCCAGGCCGGCATGCTGATCGCGTTGCTGGTGGCCGTTGGCATGAATTTTTTCGCCTACTGGTTTTCGGCCGACATGGTCCTGCGCATGTACAACGCCCGGCAGGTGGACGAGAGCACCGCGCCGCAGTTCTATCGGATGGTTCAGGAACTGGCGCAACGGGCCGGTCTGCCCATGCCCAAGGTCTATTTGATCGACGAGGAAGCACCGAACGCCTTCGCGACCGGCCGCAACCCGGAGCATGCCGCCGTCGCGGCAACGACGGGCATCCTGCGCGTGCTGTCCGAGCGCGAGTTGCGTGGTGTCATGGCCCATGAACTGGCCCATGTGGCGCACCGGGACATCCTCATCAGCACCGTCAGCGCGACGATGGCCGGTGCGATCTCGATGCTGGCCAACTTCGCCGGGCTGTTCGGCGGCCGCGACGAGAACGGCCGGCAGACCAATGTCATCGCCAGCATTGCGATCGCGTTGCTTGCACCGCTGGCCGCCACGGTGATCCAGATGGCCATCAGCCGCGCCCGCGAGTTCGAGGCCGACCGCGGCGGCGCCGAGCTCTCCGGCGACCCGGCCGCGCTGGCCTCGGCCCTGGACAAGATCCACCGCTACGCTCAGGGCATTCCGATGGCACCCGCCGAGGCTCACCCGGAGACGGCGCAGATGATGATCATGAACCCGCTGTCCGGTGGTGGCCTGCGAGGGCTGTTCTCCACCCACCCGTCGACCGAGGAACGCGTCACGCGCCTGCTCGCGATGGCCAGGCGCTGACTCGCCGTGACCTCAAGTTGCAGCCGCGCCGGCCGATAGCTGAGCCCATGAAGCGCCTTCTTCTTGCCCTGCCCCTGCTCGCAGCCCTGTCGGCCTGCGAGCAGCTTGGCATCGACGACCCCGCCAAAGTGGCCGCTGCCAAGGAAGCCGAGGGCAAGGCCATCGGCAGCGCCTGCCGGCATGCGATGCGTGCCATCGAGGACTGCTACGTCCTCAACCCCAAGGCCCAGAAGGCCGCCGTCTACACCGGCTGGCGCGAGATGGACGAGTACATGCGTGAGAACAAGCTCGAGGGCGTCGCGCCCGTCGTGCCGCGCCCGGGCTCGGTCAAGCCGTCGGCCGACGAGCCAGAGGCCAAGCCGGTCGAGAAAGCCGCTGAAAAGGCGTCTGAAAAGGGCGGCGACAAGGCCAAGGGCCACTGATCCGGCACCGCCAGACGCATTTCGCCCCTTCCATCCTGCGCACTGTCGCGTTGGTCAGGTCCGTCCCGGCGCCGCTTGGCACCATGGGAACCATCAAAACCCGATGGAGCCCGACATGAACACCTCCCGCCGTCTCTTTGCCCTCGGTCTCGTGGCCGCCGCCATGTTCAGCGGCTCCGCCCAGGCCTGGAGCTGGACCATCAACAGCGAGCGCGTCAACGGCAATGGCGACATCGCTACCGAGGCCCGCGACACGGGCGCCTTCGACGGTGTCGCGCTGACCGGCGGCTTCAACGTCGTCATTCGCCAGGGTTCGGGCAACAAGGTCGAGGTCAAGGCCGACCGCAACCTGCTGCCCCTGATCGAAACCCGCGTCGTCGACGGCAGCAAGGGCCGCACGCTGGAGATCTCGCCCAAAAAGGGCGTCAATGTGCACAGCTCGACCAACCCCAGCCTGACCATCGAGATGCCGGCCCTGCGCTCGATCGCTGTGGCCGGCTCCGGCACCGTCAAGGTCGAGGCCATGAAGACGGCCGGCGTCGACGCCTCCATCGCCGGCTCCGGCGACATCCGCTTCGCGGGCCTGGACGCCGAACGCCTGGGGATGAAGGTCAGCGGCAGTGGTGACATCGTCGCGGCCGGCCGCTGTGCCAGCGCCCAGGTGACCATCGCCGGCAGCGGCGACGTGAAGGCGGCCGACCTGGTGGCGGAAGACGTCAAGGTCAGCATCGCCGGTAGCGGCGACGCCCAGGTCAACGCGACCAAGCGCCTGAATGTCTCCATCGCTGGCAGCGGCGACGTGAAGTACGCGGGCTCGCCGGAGATTTCGTCCTCCGTCGCCGGCAGCGGCAAAGTCCGTCGCATCGGGCAGTGATTGAAGTGCCGCCGACAATGGCGGCATGAGTCTGACTTCCAGGTTGCGCGCGCTCGCGGCCGACCCCGATTTCCGCCACGGCGCGCGCGACATGGCCTCGCCCTCCCTGGGCCTGGCGGCCTGGGGCCTGGTGACCGGTGTGACCATGGTCAAGAGCGGGCTCAGCATCCCGCTCGCTATGGGCATGTCGCTGCTGGTGTTTGCCGGCAGCGCGCAGCTGACGGCCCTGCCGCTGATCGCCTCCGGCGCGCCGCTGTGGGTGCTGCTGGCCACGGCGTTCTGCGTCAACCTGCGCTTTGTCATCTTCAGCGCGCAATGGCGCAACTACTGGGGCCATCTGCCCAGGGCGCGCCGGCTGCTGAGCGGCTATGTCGCGGCCGACCTGAACTTCGTCTACTTCGTCAAGCGCTATCCGGACCCCGTGCCGGTGCCGGGCCAGCAACGCTATTTCTGGGGTGGCGTGGCCGTCAACTGGCCGACCTGGCAGGCCTGCTCCTTCGCCGGCATCCTGCTGGCCGACCGCATTCCGCCGCATTGGGGCATTGGCTTCGCCGGCGTGCTGGCGCTGCTGGGACTGTCCTATTCGCTGCTGACCGAGAAGGTGCTGTGGTGGGTGGCTGTGACGGCTGGCGCTGTGTCGATTGCCACCTATGCGTTGCCGCTCAAGCTCAACATCCTGTGCGCCATCTTTGCGGCGGGCGCCGTAGGCTGGTGGCTGGACGCGCGAAAGGCCAGGGCATGAGCGTGCGCCGAACGCCGGGCCGTCCCAAGTCGGCGCGCATCCCCTCGGGGGATCGGTCGGCGTACTCGACGACCGAGGGGCGGACATGAGCGATGCGATGACCTGGGTGGCGCTGTTCGGCCTGGCCGGCATTTCCGTCCTGACCCGCAGTTTCTTCATGATTGGCGAGAAGCCCCTGCCCATTCCGGACTGGCTGCGCGAACTGCTCAAGGTTGCACCGCTGGCGGCCCTGGTCGCGGTCGTCGCGCCCGAGATCTTCATGACGCAGGGCCAGCTCATCACGACCTGGCAGGATGCGCGCTGGCCCGCGGCGGTGGCCGCGACGGCCTACTACTTTTGGCGCAAGGGCATCCTGGGCACCATCCTCGTCGGCATGGCGGTCATGCTGCCTTTGAAGCTCGGCCTCGGCTGGTAACCGCGCCGGAACGGCGGGCAGCGAGAATCGCGGCAGTTTCGGTTTCTCATCAACTGCCCCGCCCACCATGAACGTCATCCGCTTCTCCGACCTGATCGCCGCCGGCAAGGTGGCCGGCCAGCGCGTCTTCATCCGCGCCGACCTCAACGTGCCGCAGGACGACACCGGCAAGATCACCGAGGACACCCGCATCCGCGCCTCGCTGCCGGCCATCAAGATGGCCCTGGACGCTGGCGCCGCCGTCATGGTCACATCCCACCTGGGCCGCCCGACCGAAGGCGAGTTCAAGCCTGAAGATTCGCTGGCGCCGGTGGCCGAGCGCATGGCCGAGCTGCTGGGCCGCCCGGTGCCGCTGCAGCGCGACTGGGTCGATGCCGTCTCCGTCGCGCCGGGCCAACTGGTGCTGCTGGAGAACTGCCGCGTCAACAAGGGCGAGAAGAAGTGCAGCGAGGAGCTGTCCAGGAAGCTGGCTGCCCTGTGCGACATCTTCGTGCACGACGCCTTCGGCACGGCCCACCGCGCCGAGGCCACCACCTACGGCATCGCCAAGTACGCCAAGATCGCTTGCGCCGGCCCGCTGCTGGCAGCCGAGATCGACGCCATCACCAAGGCGCTGGCCAACCCGCGCCGCCCGCTCGTCGCCATCGTTGCCGGCTCCAAGGTGTCGACCAAGCTGACCATCCTGCAAGCCCTCGCGAGCAAGGTCGACGGCCTCATCGTCGGCGGCGGCATCGCCAACACCTTCATGCTGGCCGCAGGCCTGAAGATCGGCAAGTCGCTGGCCGAGCCGGATCTGATCGATCAGGCCAAGTCCGTCATCGATGCGATGGCTGCGCGCGGCGCCGACGTGCCCATCCCCGAAGACGTCGTGACGGCCAAGACCTTCTCCGCTGGTGCCACGGCGGCGGTCAAGGCGGCCACCGACGTGGAGGACGACGACCTCATCCTCGACATCGGCCCCAAGACGGCCGCCAAGCTGGCCGAGAAGCTCAAGGCCGCCGGCACCATCGTCTGGAACGGCCCGGTCGGCGTGTTCGAGTTCCCGGCCTTCGCCCATGGCACGGAGGCCATCGCCCGCGCCATCGCCGAGAGCGTTGCCTTCAGCATTGCCGGTGGCGGCGACACGCTGGCTGCGATTGCCAAGTACGGCATCGAGAAGGACGTGGGCTACATCTCCACGGGCGGCGGTGCCTTCCTGGAGGTGCTGGAAGGCAAGACGCTGCCGGCCTTCAAGATCCTGGCCGAGCGCGCAGCGGGCTGATACAAGTCCGCCGCTGGGGGCGGTCATGATTTCACGTTCAGCGTCGGCCGCCCCCACCGCCCGGCGTTACCGGCCGACACAATTGCCGGATGGTTTTGCGCTGGCTCCTCGCCCTGCTCGTCGTCACGACGCTGCTCGGCCTTTATGCCAACGAGTATTGGATGACTCGCCACCTCGTGCTCGATGGGCGCGGCGCGGGTCAGCATCTGGAAATCGTCGACGACCGCAGCAGCGGCGGCAAGAGTGAAGCCAGGCTGGACGCGCCTGCCGGCGGCCCGGTGGGCATGCGCTGCGACATCCGCCCCGGCTACGAGTGGCCCTACTGCGAGCTGCAGTTCGAGATGAAGGACCGGCCGCTGGACCTGAGCAACTTCAGCCACATCCGCCTGTGGCTGAATGCCGAGGGCCCTTCGCTGGACCATCAGGCGCCCCAGCTGCGCGTCTTCCTGCGCAATGCCAACCCGGCCTATACCAAGCCGGGCGACGCCGAAAGCCTCAAGCCCCAGGAGGTCACCTTCGCGCCCGGTGCCCAGCCGCAGCCGGTGGAACTGCGGCTGTCGCAGTTCGCTGTCAGCTCCTGGTGGGCTCAGACCCATCAACTGCCCGTATCGCTGGTGGGGCCGGAGATGGACAGCATCCGCGTTATCAGCTTCAGCACCAGCGGCCAGGTGGCGCCGGGCAAGCACCTGATCCGCGTCGACCGCGCCGAGCTCGTCGGTGACTGGGTCGCTCCCGAGACCTTCCGCCTCGGCCTGGTTGGCCTGTGGATGTTCAGCCTGCTGGGCTATCTGGTCTGGGAAAGCTGGACGGTGCACGGGCGCCTGCGCTTGTCGATGAAACGCTCGCGAGCGCTCGAGAAGATGGCCTTGCGCGACCCGCTGACGCGTGTGGCCAACCGCGATGGCCTCAACCGTGCACTGGACCTGCTGCTGCAAGTGCAGGGCGACATGAGCTTCCCGCTGTCGGTCGTCTTCGTCGACGTCGACCATTTCAAGCGTGTCAACGACCAGCATGGCCACGAGGTCGGCGACCAGGTGCTGGTGCTGCTGGCCCGCACGCTGCGCGCCAACCTGCCGCGTGACGACCTGCTGGCGCGCTGGGGCGGCGAGGAGTTCGTCATCGTCATGCCGCAGACGCCGGCCGAGGAGGCCGTGGCCGTGGCCGAGCGGCTGCGCCAGGTGCTGGCGCGCGTTGAATGGTCGGCCGGGCTGAAGGTCACTGCGAGTTGGGGCGTGGCCCAGGCCGTGGCGGCGGCGGATGTCGAGGCTGCGTTGCGCGAGGCCGACCGGGCCATGTACCGCGCCAAGCATGAAGGCCGCGACCGGGTGATATCGGCTTCGGCATAGATCGCCAAAAAACCTGCATCGGCGGGGGCTGAAACGCGGCGTAACCTTGAGGGTTCCTCCCTGGAGAGTCACCCTCATGGAAAAGAACAACGCTCCCTTGTCGCCTGCCGAAGCTGCGCTGCGCGAAGCCGCTCTGGACTATCACCGCAGCCCGACGCGCGGCAAGATTTCGGTCACGCCGACCAAGGCGCTGTCCAACCAACGCGACCTGTCGCTGGCCTACTCCCCGGGCGTGGCCTATCCCTGCCTCGACATCGAACGCGACCCGTCGCTGGCGGCCGACTTCACGTCGCGCGGCAACCTGGTGGGCGTCATCACCAACGGCACCGCCGTGCTGGGCCTGGGCGACATCGGTCCGCTCGCCGCCAAGCCCGTCATGGAAGGCAAGGGCTGCCTGTTCAAGAAGTTCGCCGGCATCGATGTGTTCGACATCGAGCTCGCCGAGCGCGACCCGGACAAGCTGATCGACATCATCGCGGCCATGGAGCCGACCCTGGGCGGCATCAACCTTGAGGACATCAAGGCGCCCGAGTGCTTCTACATCGAGCGCGAGCTGTCCAAGCGCATGAACATCCCGGTCTTCCACGACGACCAGCACGGCACGGCCATCATCTCGTCGGCGGCGCTGCTCAACGGCCTGGAGCTGGTGGGCAAGGACATCGCCAGGGTCAAGGTGGCCGTGTCGGGCGCGGGGGCCGCCGCCATCGCCTGCCTGGACGTCATGGTGGGCCTGGGCGTGAAGCGCGACAACGTCTTCGTCTGCGACTCGCGCGGCGTCATCCAGTCCGAACGTGAAGACGCGAAGGCCGGCAAGCTGGACGAGTCCAAGCAGCGCTATTGCCAGATCACGGCGGCGCGCACACTGGCCGATGTGGTCGATGGCGCCGACGTCTTCCTCGGCTGCTCGGCCGCCGGGGTGCTGACGGCCGACATGGTCAAGACCATGGCCAGTCAGCCCATCATCCTGGCGCTGGCCAACCCCGAGCCCGAGATCCGCCCCGAGTTGGCCAAGGCCGTGCGGCCGGACTGCATCATGGCCACGGGCCGCAGCGACTACCCCAACCAGGTCAACAACGTCCTGTGCTTCCCCTACATCTTCCGCGGCGCGCTGGACTGCGGCGCGACCAAGATCACCGAAGGCATGAAGCTCGCCTGCGTGCGCGAGATCGCGGCGCTGGCCAAGGCCGAGACCAGCGATGAAGTGGCCGCGGCCTATGCCGGCCAGGAACTGGCTTTTGGCCCGGAATATCTGATCCCCAAGCCGTTTGACGCGCGGCTGATCCTGCGCATCGCGCCCGCGGTCGCTGCGGCTGCGGCGGCCGACGGCGTGGCCACGCGGCCGGTGGCAGACCTCGTCGCCTACCGCCAGTCGCTGGAGCGCTTTGTCTACCAGACCGGCATGTTCATGCGCCCCGTGTTCGCCACCGCGAAGGCCGAGTGCGCACGTGTCATCTACGCCGAGGGTGAGGACGAGCGCGTGCTGCGCGCGGTGCAGGTGGCGCTGGACGAGGGCCTGTGCAAGCCGACGCTGATCGGCCGACCGGCGGTGCTCAAGGCGCGCATCGAGCGCGCCGGCTTGCGGCTGAAGCTGGGTGAAGACGTTGCCGTCATCGACCCCGAGGACGACCCGCGCTTCCGGCAGTACTGGGAGGCCTACTACGCCCGCATGAAGCGCAACGGCTTCACGCCCGAGATGGCCAAGTCCGCCGTGCGGCGCTCCAACACAGCCATCGGTGCGCTGGCCATCGAGCTGGGCGACGCCGACGCGATGATCTGCGGCATGGTCGGCCGCTTCGACCGCCACCTGGAGCAGGTGCGCGACCTCGTCGGCCTTCGCGAAGGCGTGCGCCAGTTCGCCGCGATGAACGCGCTGATCCTGGAGCAGATGACGCTCTTCATCACCGATACCTTCGTCAACGACGACCCGAGCGCCGAGGAGCTGGCCGACATCGCCGCGATGGCTGCCGAGGAGGTGAGCCGCTTTGGCCTGCCGCCCAAGCTGGCTTTCGTCAGCCATTCGATGTTTGGCTCCAGCACGCGGCCGTCGGCCGTCAAGATGCGCCGCGCCCACGAGCTGTTCTCGGCCGCCCACCCTGAAGTCGAATGCGACGGTGAAATGCATGGCGACGCGGCCCTTTCCGAGAGCGTGCGCCAGGCCTTTCTGCCCGACAGCAAGCTCAAGGGCGCTGCCAACCTGCTGGTGCTGCCGACGCTGGATGCGGCCAACATCCTCTTCAACGTGCTGAAGATCAGCGCCAGTCACGGCGTCACGGTCGGCCCCATCCTGCTGGGCGCGGCAGCCCCCGTGCACATCCTGACGCCCTCCGCGACGGTGCGCCGCATCGTCAACATGACGGCTCTGGCGGTTGCGGACGTGCGGGAAGCCCGCGAGGCCCGTTCAGCGCAGGGCTGAACTGCGCCAGCGCCACACCGGCGAGGATGACGCCGGCGCCGAGCAGCTTGGGCGCGCTGAACTGCTCACCGCCCCACAGCCACGCGATGAGGCCGGCCACCAGCGGCATCAGGTAGATCAGCGGCGCGGTGCGGGCCACGCCGCGCTTCTCGTTGGCCCAGCCCCAGGCCAGCCAGCCCAGGAAGCCGCCGCCGATGACCTGCCAGGCCAGGCCCGGCCATACCCATGTGGGCTGCGTCGCCCAGTCCAAGGACACCAGTGCCGGCGAGCACCACAGCAGCATCGGCAGCGTGCAGACCAGGCTGCCATAACCCAGCACCGTCACACCGCCGTGGTGCTGGATCAAGGGCTTGCTCGCCACCGTGTAGTAGCTGAAGAGAGCGGCGGCGGCCAGCAGCGTCAGGTCGCCCAGGCCGGCCTGCCAGTCGGCGGCGAGCAGCTTGTCCGATGTGAAAACCAATGCGCCCGTGGCCGCCATCGCCACGCCCGCGACCTGGCCCGCGGAGAGTTTCTCCACGCCGGTTGCGCGCAGGATCAGCAGTGTGAACACCGGCCCGCAGGCCAGCAGCACGCTGGCGCTGAAGGCAGTGGAGCCCTGCATGCCGTAGGCCGACAGCAACAGGTGCAGGCCTTGGCCGATCAGCGTCAATCGCACCAGCGGCCAGACCTCACCACGATCCAGCCGGGGCCAGCGCAGGCCGAAACGCCAGCACAGCAGCGCGACGGCGCAGAAAGGCATCAGCAGATAGCGCAGCCCCAGGAAACCGGTCGGGCCGACCTGGTTGAACAAGGCCTTGGACAGCGGGAAATTGACCCCCCAGGTCAGCACGACGGCCATAGCGGCGATCAATGGAGCGAGCTGGCGGTCCTTCATCTCGGCTAGCATATTCCCATATGAGAGAAGAATTCTCTGAATTGAACGAAGAGGGGCAGTTCGAGCGTCAACTGGCCGAGCGGCTGGCTGCGCTGCGCACGGCCGCCGGCTGGTCGCTGGATGAGCTGGCTTTGAAAAGCGGCGTCAGCCGCGCGACGCTGAGCCGGCTGGAGCGCGCCGAGACCAGCCCGACGGCGACGCTGCTGTCGCGCCTGGCCCGCGCTTACGGCTTGCCGCTGAGCCGCCTGCTTGCCGAAGCCGAGGCCTTGCCCGTGCGCCTGCTGCGCGCCGCCGACCAGCCACGCTGGCACGACGTGCAGAGCGGCTTCGAGCGCTTGATGCGCTGTCCGCCCCTGGCCGGCTTCGCGACCGAGGTCATCGAGGGCCGTCTCGCGCCCGGCGCCGAGCTGGCCTACGACGAGCCCACCGTCGCGCGCCTGGAACACCACCTGTGCCTGCTGGAAGGCCGGCTGCGGCTGACTCTGCAGGGGCAGGTCTTCGAGCTGGGCGCTGGCGACTCGATCAGCTTTCGCTGCCTTGGGCGCAGCGTTTTCACCAACCCCGGGGCCGAATCAGCGCGCTATCTGCTCGCGATGACGGTGCCTTCCCTGTAACTGGTATCCAACCACCATGAGTTCCGAACTGCCCGCCCGCCTTGCGCCGCTGGACCCCGGTCACCCCGATGCGCGGCGTCTGATCGCGCTGTCCGAGGCCTATATGGGCGCGCTCTATCCCAGCGAGAGCAACCACTTCGAGCCCGCCGATGGCCTGCGCCCACCGCAGGGCAGCTTCTACGGGCTGTGGCGTGGCGAGCAGCTCGTTGGCTGCGGCGGCGTCAAGCACTTCGACGCAGACGGCTATGGAGAAATCAAGCGTCTTTTCGTGCTGGATAGCGAGCGCGGCCGTGGCATCGCCCGGCAGCTGATGGCGCAGTTAGAGGCCGAGCTGACCGAACGCGGCCTGCGGATCGCGCGGCTGGAGACCGGTATCCACCAGCCCGAGGCCCTGGCGTTGTACCGGCGTCTGGGCTACTCGGAGCGCGGGCCCTTCGGCGGCTACACGCCTGATCCATTGAGCACCTTCTTCGAGAAGGTGTTGGGTTGAAACACGACGAAACTCGCGCGAGGCTTGGCGGACCATAATTCCGCGCCTTCCAAGAATCGAGACAGCCATGACCCGCGCCACCAAGATCGTCGCCACCCTCGGCCCTGCTTCCAACACGCCGGAGATCCTGGAGAAGATGATCCGCGCCGGCGTCGACGTCGTGCGGCTGAACTTCTCCCACGGCAAGGCGCAGGACCACATCGACCGCGCGACCATGGTCCGGGAAGCCGCGCAACGTGTCGGCAAGTCGGTGGCCATCATGGCCGACCTGCAGGGCCCCAAGATCCGCGTCGGCAAGTTCGAGGGCGGCAAGATCGAGCTGATCCCCGGCGCGCCCTTCATCCTGGACGCCGACCGCACCGAGCTGGGCAACCAGGACATCGCCAGCCTCGACTACAAGGAACTGCCGCGTGACGTGAAGCCCGGCGACACGTTGCTGCTCAACGACGGCCTGCTGGTGCTGACCGTCGAGTCCGTGCGCGGCGCGCAGGTCCACACCATCGTCAAGCTCGGCGGCGAGCTGTCCAACAACAAGGGCATCAACAAGCAGGGCGGCGGTCTGACGGCGCCGGCACTGACAGCCAAGGACATGGACGACATCAAGACCGCGATGTCCTTCCAGTGCGAATACCTGGCCGTCAGCTTCCCCAAGAACGCCACCGACATGGAAATGGCGCGCCAGCTCGCCAACGTGGCCGGCGAGGCTTATCGCCACAAGCCGGCCATGATCGCCAAGATCGAGCGCTACGAGGCCATCCCCCACCTCGAGGCCATCCTGAAGGCCAGCGACGGCATCATGGTGGCGCGTGGTGACCTGGCCGTGGAAGTGGGCAACGCAGCCGTGCCGGCGCTGCAAAAGCGCATGATCAAGATGGCCCGCGAGCTGGACAAGGTGTCCATCACGGCCACGCAGATGATGGAGTCCATGATCGTCAACCCGGTACCCACGCGTGCCGAGGTCAGCGACGTGGCCAACGCCGTGCTGGACGGCACCGATGCCGTCATGCTGTCCGCCGAGACGGCTGCCGGCAAATACCCCATCGAGACCGTCGAGCAGATGGCCAACATCGCGCTGGAAGCCGAGCGTGCCGAGTTTGTCAGTCTCGACACCGACTTCGCTGGCCGCCAGTTCGGCCGCATCGACCAGTCCATCGCCATGGGCGCGCTGTTCACCGCCTACCACCTGGGCTGCAAGGCCATCCTGGCCCTGACCGAATCCGGCTCGACGGCACTGTGGATGAGCCGCCACCGCATTCAGGTGCCCATCTTCGGCCTGACGACCCAACCGGTCAGCCAGCGCAAGATGGCGCTCTACCGCAATGTGCTGCCGCTGTTGATGCCCAAGTTCGAGGACCGCGACGTGGCCCTGGCCGCCGCGGAAAAGATCCTCGTCGAGCGCGGTGTGCTGATGCCCGGCGACACCTATGCCATCACCTGCGGGGAGCCGATGGGCTACCCGGGTGGCACCAATATGCTGAAGGTGTGTCGAGTCGGCTGATCGGCCTAGTGGCTGTGGCCGACGTGGCTCTTGGCCGGTAGCTCGGCCCCGGGCTCTGCCAGGCCTTCAAGGATGGCGCAGGCCGGCTCGTTGCCCTGGCAGCGGGCGCGCAACGCGCGCAATTCCTTCTCCAGTTCCTGCAGCGCCGTGATGCGCGCGCTGACGTGGTCGATGTGCGCGTCCAGCAGCGCATGCACACCTGCTCCGTTGGCGCCACCGTGCCCGTCGCCCTGCAGCGCCAGCAGCGCCCGCACCTCAGCCAGGTTCATGTCCAGCGAGCGGCAGCGGCGGATGAAGTGCAGGCGCTCGACATCAGGCGGGCCATAGACGCGGTATCCAGCATCCGTGCGCGGTGGCGGCGCCAGCAGGCCCTCGCGCTCATAGTGGCGGATGGTGTCGACCTTTGTTCCGGTCAGGCGGCTGAGTTCTCCGATACGCATGTGACGATTCTCGGCTTGACTCTGGTGTGGCTCCAGGGTTTGCAATAGCGGCAGTTTTCAGCCAAGGTCTTCTCCACCATGAGCCACGCCTGCCACCACCATCACGATGAACCCAGCCCCGGCAATTCGCCGGCCTACCGCCGCGTGCTGTGGGCGGCACTGCTGATCAATGCGGCCATGGCCGTCGTCGAGATCACGACCGGCTGGCGCGCCGGGTCGCTGTCGCTGTGGGCCGATGCGCTGGATTTCATCGGCGACGCAGCCAACTATGGCGCGTCGCTGGCCGTGCTGTCGGCCGGGCTGCTGTGGCGGGCGCGGCTGGCCTGGGTCAAGGGTTGGGCGATGGCGGTGTTCGGCGTTGGTGTGCTGGCCCGCGCGGCCTGGGCCGCCTGGGCGGGCGAGCCACCGCAGGCCGCGACCATGGGTATCGTCGGCACGCTGGCCCTGCTGGCCAATGTGGGTGTGGCCGTGATGCTCTATGCCTGGCGCGAAGGCGACGCCAACATGCGCGCGGTCTGGCTGTGCAGTCGCAACGACGCGCTGGGCAATGTGGCCGTCGTGGCCGCTGCCGGTGGCGTGGCGCTGACCGGCCAGGCCTGGCCCGACTTGCTGGTGGCCGTCATCATGGCCGGCCTCGCCTTGCATTCGTCGCGCGTGGTGCTGCGCCACGCGCGTGAAGAACTCAGACCAGCGCCAGTGCCAGTGCGGTAAGCGCCATCACGCCGGTGGCAGCCCAGCCCATGCGGCGCAGCCTAGGGCCGATGACATGCTCGCCCATGACGGATTCGCGCGTGGCCAGCACCATCATCGCGGCCATGATGGGCACAGCGCTGATGCCATTGAACACCGCCGACCAGAACAGCGCCTTGACCGGGTCCAGCGGCGCGAAGCACAGGGCCACGCCGCCCAGGGTCGCGACGGCGATGACGCTGTAGAAGCCGCGTCCCTCGCCGCGTTCGAGCTTGAGGCTCAGGCTGTCGCGCCAGCCGGCCACCTCGGCCACCGCGTAGGCCGCCGAGCCAGCCAGCACCGGCACGGCCAGCATGCCCGTGCCGATGATGCCCAGGCTGAACAGCAGCGCCGCATGCTCGCCCGCGATCGGCCGCAGCGCCTCGATGGCCTGGGCCGAAGTCTGGATGTCGTGCACGCCGGCGGCATGCAGCGTCACGGCCGTGGACAGCATGATGCAAAAGGCGATGAGGTTGGAAAAACCCATGCCGACATGCGTGTCCAGCTTGATGCGGCGCAGATGGCGCTTCACGTCGGCTGGCTTGCAGGGGCGGCCTGCGCAGTCCTCGACCTCCTGGCCCGCCTGCCAGAAAAACAGATAGGGGCTGATCGTCGTGCCGAACAGCGCCACCAGCATCAGCACCGTGTCACGGTTCCATTTCAGCTCCGGCCGTATCGTGTGCAGCAACACCTCGCCCCAGTCCAGGCCCAGCACGATGACGACGCCGACATAGGCCAGCAGTGCCAGCGTCAGCCACTTCAGCCAGCGCACATAGCTCTGGTAGGCGAGGAAGACCTGCATCAGCACGCTCACCACGCCGAAGGCGATCGCGTAGATCAGCGCCGGGCCGCCCACCAGCATGTGCAGCGCGCTGGACATGGCGGCGATGTCGGCGGCGATGTTCAGCGTGTTGGCTGCCAGCAGCAGGCCTACCAGCGCCAGCAGCACAGGGCGCGGGAACGTGCGCTTCATGTTGGCCGCCAGGCCGCGGCCGGATACATAGCCGATGCGGGCGCTGACGATCTGGATCGCGGCCATCAGCGGCAGGGTGAAGACGACGCTCCACAACATGCCGTAGCCGAACTGCGCGCCGGCCTGGGAGTAGGTGGCAATGCCGCTCGGGTCGTCGTCCGCCGCGCCGGTGATCAGCCCAGGGCCGAGCTCATGGAAAGGCCGACGAAGACGGGCAAGGAGAGTCATGGCGCGGCTAGCCTAGCCGCGAGGATGGGGGCAGCCTGTCGGCAAGTTCCTCGGGCGGCTGTCGGATTTGGCGAAGCGGCAGACGCCGTGTCTCACCGATGGCCAGCGTGAAGAAGGCCTGCTCAGCCAGCCCAAGCGCCGCGCGCTGCCGTTCGAGCTGGCGGGGCGGCTCGTCCAGCGCCTCGTCGGTCAGCTCGAAGGTGCCCCAGTGCACGCCCAGCGAGCGCTTGGCGCCGAGGTCGGCGTGGATCTTCAGCGCTTCCTCGACATTGACATGCTGGCTCTGCATGAACCAGCGCGGCTCGTAGGCGCCGATGGGGATCAGCGCGATGTCGAAGCTGCCGCCTTGATGAGGCTGCTGGCGCTCGGCGAAGCGCTCGCGGATGTCGGCGAAGTCGCGTGAATAGCCGGTGTCGCCGGCGAAGAAGAGCTGGCAGTCCGGTGCGAACACGGCGAAGCCGCCCCACAGCGTCTTCATGCGATCGTTCAGGCCACGCGCCGACCAGTGCTGGGCCGGGACGAGCACGATGTCCACGCCGGCGAGGCGCTCGGCCTGCCACCAGTCCAGTTCCACGACGTGCTCGATGCCGCGTGCCTGGAACCAGGCCCTGAGGCCCAGTGGCACGACGAAGAGCGGGCTGCCGCCGGGCTGGCGCGCGAGGCTGCGTACCGAAGCCAGGTCGAGGTGGTCATAGTGGTTGTGCGAGACGAGCACGGCGTCGACGTGGGGCAACTCGGCCAGCGCCACGCCTGGCGGCTGCTCGCGCTTCGGCCCGGCAAAGGGCAGCGGCGAGGCGCGCCCGGAGAAGATCGGGTCGGTCAGCAGGTTCAGGCCGCCGAGCTGGGTCAGCACGGTGGCGTGGCCGATCCAGGTCACCGCCGGCTGCTGCGCAGCGCCGTGGTTGGCGCGGATGAAGCCGAGATCGGCCGGCTGCGTCGGGATGGGCTCAGCCGGGCGCGGCGGCAGGCCGCGACGGGAGGCGTTCCAGCGCCAGCGGATCACGTCCGCCAGCGACTTGGGCTCGAAGTCGCCGTGGTTGTTCTGGAAGCCGCCGTTGCGGTGGTGTGGGGGCAGGCTCATGCAGAAGCGCCAGGCCAGGCCCGGTTTCCTTGACCCCTTTGTGAGTCGGGCTGGGCGAATGCCGGTCCTGGCAGCTTCATTTCGTGATGATGTCGCGGTGGAAATGGGCCATGCGGGCCAGCAACTGGTTCTGCACGCCGAAGGGCACGTTGGCCCTGTCCATGGCGCGCTGCAGATGCTCGACCAGGGTGTTGAAGTCGCCTTTGCCAATGCCCAGATGGGCGTGCGCGTCCTTCATGCCCACGCCGTCGTAGACGCAGGGGCCGCCGGCAACGACGCAGAAGTAGTCTGCCAGCACGCGCTTGAGGTGCTTCATGTTGATGCCGTCGAAGAAGCGCGCGATGCGCGCGTCCTGCAGCAGGGTGTCGTAGAAATCGTTGGTGAAGCGCTGGATGGCTTCCTGGCCGCCGAGCTGCTGGTAGAGCAGGTCATCGTGGGGAATCGGGGCCACGCCGGGGCGGACCGTGCTGGCCTGCGTCTGGGCATGGGCCAACGGCACCGCCAGGGCCCAGGCCAGGGTGAGGGCGGCGAACGACAGGCGGGACTTCATCGGGGGTGTGGCAGGTGACCGGCGAGTCTAGCGATGCGACCCTGGGCGTGGCGTGCCGGGTCGGCAGGTTTTCGTGCGCCGGTCACGGTCCGCTGGCCGGCTGGCCACCCTGCGCTCGCCCTGGATTGGCGGGCACGGCATGATGCAGTCCCATGGTCGGGACGCGGCGATATTGGGTGCGAAGGGGAGTGGGCGGCATGGCCGCGCTGCTGCTGAGCCCGCTTGCCGGTGCCGAACCTGCCCGGCCGCTGGTGATGTTGGTGGAGACCAGCGCGCTGATGCCGCATGCCCGCATCGAGGGCGACCGCGTCATCGAAGGCCTGAACCTGGACATCGGCCAGGCCCTGGCGCGGCGCCTGGGCCGCGATCTGGTGGCCCGCCCGACGCCGCGCAAGCGCCTGGCCGAAGCCCTGCAACGCGGCGAGGGCGACTTGTTGTGCGATTACCAGAGCGACTGGCTGCCCGGCGCCTTCGCGTGGAGCCGGCCCTTCCTGCCCGACCAGGCCCTGCTCATCAGTGCCGCCTCGGTGCCGGCGCCGGCCTCGTTGACAGCGTTGACAGGGCAGCCCATCGGCACGGTGCGCGGCTATGTCTATCCGGAGATGGCCGACGCACTGCGATCAGGCTTCCTGCGCGACGACGCACCCGATGCGGTGGCCAATCTGCAGAAACTCGAACTCGGCCGCATCCGCCATGCGCTGACCGGCCGGCGCGTGCTGGAGTACCAGCAGCGTATCGGCCACTTCAAGCTGCCCCTGCATCCGCCGCTGGTCGTGTCGGAAGTGCTGGCCCAGTGCGCGTTGTCGCCGAGCAGCCCGGTGGGCCTGGCGGCGTTGAACACCGCCATCCAGGGCCTGGTCAGCGAAGGCGAACTGAATCGCCTGCTGGCCAGGTACCGCTGAGCCTCAGCCGGCGGCAATGCGCTGGGCCAGATGGGCCAGCGCCTCTTCCACCTGATCCACCAGCACCAGGCAGAGGTCGCCCGGCTGCAGGCGTTCCAGTGCACGGTCGATGGCCGTGAACTCACCGACGATCTCCTCGACATGCCGGGTGCGCGACGCGCCTTCCAGCCCGGCACGCAGCAGGGCCACGACCTCGCCGGCCGCGCGGCCGCGCTGGCAGGCGTCTTCGTAGAGGATGACCTCGTCGAAGGCGCCGCCGAGGATCTCGGTCTGCACGCGGATGTCCTCGTCGCGGCGGTCACCAGCGCCGCTGATGACGACGCTGCGGGTCTTGGCCGGCAATGCCGCGACGGCACCGACCAGGGCCTTCATCGCGTCGCCGTTGTGGCCGTAGTCGGCGATGACGGTGGCGCCGCGGTAGTCCATGACGTTGAAGCGGCCCGGCGCGTTGTCGGCGTCATTGGCGAAGCTGGCCACGCCGCGGCGGATGGTGTCCCAGTCCAGGCCCACGGCCCAGGCCGCGGCCACCGAAGCCATCGCGTTCTCGACCTGGAAGCCGATGAGGCCGCCACGCGTGATGGGGATGTCGCGCAGCGGGATGCTCTCGCGCCAGACGCCCTGGGCCGCAATGAGCTGGTCGCCGTCCACATAGACGCAGCGCTTGCCCTGGGCGCGGTGGGTTGCCATCAGCGGGTGGTGGCGGTCGGCGGCGAAATAGATGACCTGGCCGGGGCAGACCGAGCTCATGCTGGCCGTCAGCGGGTCGGTGGCGTTCAGCACCGCGTAGCCGTTGGGCGCGACGTTCTGCACGATGACGCGCTTGACCAGCACCAGGTCTTCCGCCGTGTGCAGGAAGTTCATGCCGAGGTGGTCGCCCGCGCCGACGTTGGTGACCACGGCGACCTGGCAGCGGTCGAAGCCCAGGCCTTCACGCAGGATGCCGCCGCGGGCGGTCTCCAGCACGGCGGCCTCCACGTCCGGGTGCATCAGCACATTGCGGGCGCTTTTGGGGCCGGAGCAGTCGCCGCTGTCGATCTGGCGGCCATCGACATACACGCCGTCGGTGTTGGTCATGCCGACCTTGAGGCCGCAGCTGGCAAACAAGTGCGCGATCAGCCGCGTGACGGTGGTCTTGCCATTCGTGCCGGTGACGGCGACGACGGGGATGCGCCCGTCCTCGGCCATGCCGCCCGATTTGTTGCCGGTGCCGAACAGATGGCCGACGATGCCCTCGCCGACATTGCGGCCCTTGCCATAGCTGGGGCTCAGGTGCATGCGCAGGCCCGGTGCCGCGTTGACCTCGACGATGCCGCCGTTGATCTCTTCGAGCGGCCGCAGCACGCTCTCGGCGACGACGTCGACGCCGCAGACGTGCAGGCCGACGACCTGGGCCGCGGCAATAGCGCGTGCAGCCACCTCCGGGTGGACGTCGTCCGTCACGTCCGTGGCGGTGCCGCCGGTGGACAGGTTGGCGTTGTTGCGCAGGATGACGCGCTGACCCTTGTCGGGCACCGACTCCGGCGCCAGGCCCTGCTGGGTCAGGCGCGCGACGGCGATGTCGTCGAAGCGGATCTTGGTCAGCGACGTCGCGTGGCCGTCACCGCGGCGCGGGTCGGAATTGACCTTGTCGACCAACTGCTTGACCGTGTGCACGCCGTCGCCGATGACGTGCGGCGGATCGCGTCGCGCCGCGGCGATCAGCTTGTCGCCGATGACGAGCAGCCGGTAGTCGGAGCCAGGCAGGAACTTCTCGACCATGACGGGGCCGATCTCGTCGGCCGCCTTGTAGGCAGCCTCAAGCCCCAGGCGTGTCGTCACGTTGACGGTCACGCCCTTGCCCTGGTTGCCGTCCTGCGGCTTGACGACGACGGGCAGGCCGATCTCCTGGGCCACGGCCCAGGCATCGTCCACCGAGTCGACCGGCCGGCCGATGGGCACCGGCACGCCGGCGGCCTGCAGCAACCGCTTGCACAGGTCCTTGTCCTGGGCGATGGACTCGCTGACCGCGCTGGTGGCGTCGACCTCGGCGGCCCAGATGCGGCGCTGCTTGGCGCCCCAGCCGAACTGCACCAGGCTGCCTTGCGTGAGGCGGCGGTAGGGAATGCCGCGCGCCAGGGCCGCATTGACGATGGAGCCGGTGGAGGGGCCGAGGCGGATGTCCTCGTCGAGCTCGCGCAACCGGGCCAGCGTCGCGTCGGCATCGAACTCGCCACCGTTCAGCGCAGCGAGCACGAGCTTGAGCGCCTGCTCGAAGGCCAGCCGGCCGACGTCTTCCTCGCTGTACTCGATGACGATCTGGTAGGTGCCGGCCTCGGGCGTGACATGGGTCTGGCTGAAAGTCACCGGGCAGCCGGCCTGGGCCTGCAGGGCCAGCGTGGCCTGCTCGAGCACCTGGGCCAGCGAGGCGTCTCTGCGCAGCTCGCCGACTGAGGGAAAGAGCTGGCGCAACCGCGGCTCGAAGCCGGGCAGGCGCTCGAGCGAGCGCTCGGACTCGTTGCAATGCACGACGGCTTCGATGGCCGTGTGGCGGCTCCACATGTTCGGGCCGCGCAGCGCGCGGGTGCGGGAAACGTCCATGAGTCGTGTTCTTTTCAGGCGAGGTGCAGGTTGGGCACGAAGGTGTCGAGCCCGGCGGCGATCAGCTCGGGCGAGATGCCCAGGGCCCAGGCGGCGGCGACGGCGGCAAGTAGCGTCGAGGCATCGATGGCCTGGTCGCCAAAGCGGCGCAGCAGGGCCTCGATGTTGGCGCCCGGCGTCTCGGCCGGGCCATGGGCCAGTACGGCGGCGCCGCCGCGCAGGAAGACGGCGCGTCCACCGCGGTCGCGGTGGTGCTGCAGGGCCTCGAGGCTGCCGTCCTCCGCGTAGAAGACGACCTCGCCGTCGCTCAGCTCGGCCATGTCCACCAGGCGCGGGTGGGCGGCATTGAGCACGCTGGCGCCGTCGCTGAGCACGACGTCGATCTGGGTGCGCAGCACCTTGTAGAGCTGGTCGATGTCCTGCACGTCGAACTCCGCCAGCGCGGCGATGCCGTCCAGATCGGTGACGACGCCGACGGCGGCGCGGTCATAGGCCAGGCCATCGCGCAGGATGGAGGCAGCATCGTTCTCGATGACGACGGCGTTGACGCCGCGGTTCATCAGGAGGCGGTGAGCGGCGTCCCAGCGGGCGCTGTCGCGCTTCTCGACGCGGCGCGTGCCCAGGAAGAGGCCGTCACGGCAGGCCAGGCCGACATGGCGGCCGTTCAGGTGCAGCAGCCAGGCGACCAGGCGCGTGATCTGGCGCCCGCCGCGCGAGCCAGCCACGCCGACGATGGGGATGCGGCCGGTCTCGTCCTCGGCGAAGAGGTGGTCGATGATGGCCTGGCCGACGGGCTGCGGCGCGCCTCCGGCGGGCTTGAGGTGCATCAGCAGACCCGGGCCGGCGTTCACTTCGACGATGGCGCCGCCGGTCTCGGACAGCGGCTTGGAGATGTCCTCGGTGACGAGGTCGACGCCGGCGATGTCCAGGCCCACGGTGCGGGCGGCGAGCGACACGGCATGCGCCACCTCGGGGTGGACCTCGGGCGTGCAGTCGATGGACACGTTGCCATTGCGCTGGATCAGCACGGCCTTGCCGGCCGCGGGCACGGCCTCGGGCGACATGCCCTGGCGTTGCAGGTCCAGCAGCAGGGCGGTGTCTTCGTGCACGCGGATGCGGTTGAGCGGGAAGTCCTCGCTCAGGCCGCGGCGCGGATCGGTGTTGATCTGGCTTTCGACCAGTTGCTCCACGGTCTGGCGGCCGTCGCCGTGCACCCAGGCGGCTTCGCCGCGCGCGGCCGCCACCACCTGGCCGCCCACGACGAGCACGCGGTGCTCATTGCCGGGGATGTAGCGCTCCACGAGCACCGAGGAGCCGTGGCGGGCCGCCAGCGCGAAGGCGGCCTCGCAGTCGGCCTCGGTCGCGATGTCCAGGGAGACGCCGCGGCCATGGTTGCCGTCGCTGGGCTTGACGACAACGGGCAGGCCGGTGTCCTGTGCCACCGTCCAGGCCTCGGCGGCGGTCTTGACCTCCTGGCCTTCCGGCACGGGCACGCCCACGGCCTTCAGCAGCGTCTTGGTCAGGTCCTTGTCGCTGGCGATGCCTTCGGCAATGGCGCTGGTCATGTCGGTCTCGGCCGTCCAGATGCGGCGCTGGCGCGCGCCGTGGCCGAGCTGCACCAGGTTGCCGTCGTTCAGGCGGATGTGGGGGATGCGGCGGTCCGTGGCCGCGGCGACGATGGCCGCCGTGGAGGGGCCCAGGTAGCAGTCGTCCAGCTTGTCGCGCACGCGGGCCACCGCGGCGGGCGCGTCGAAGGGCTGGTCGTTGATGACGGCCATGATCAAGGCATGACCCTCGGCCAGGGCCGCGCGGGCGACCTGCTCGTCACGCGCCCGGAACACCATGCGGTAGACGCCGCGCTGGCTGGTGGAGCGGGTCTGGCCGAAGCCGGTCGGCATGCCGGCCAGGTTGAGCAGCTCGATGACGATGTGCTCCAGCACATGGCCGCACCAGGTGCCTTCGGTCAGCCGTTCCAGGAAACCGCCGCGCTCACCGACGCCGCAGTGGTGCTCGACGAGGTTGGGCAGGGCGGCCGTCAACCGCTCGTTGAAGCCCGGCAACACATGGCTGGGGTGGTCTTCCAGCTCGCCGAGGTCCAGCCAGACCTCCAGCACCGGCCGGTAGGTCCACATATTGGGCCCGCGCAGGTAATTGATGCGCAGCAGGCGGATGTCGTTCTTCTGGCTCATGGAGCGTATCGAGTAAGGGGTTGTGCGCGGTGCAATCGCGTGGAATTGTGCGCTGAACTCATGGCGGAGAATCGCCGCAGCCCGTAAGAGCCAACAACAACATGCAAGACCTTCCTCCCGCTGCAGTGCTTCATCCCCAAACAGCCGTCCTTCAGGGGCGGCTCATGGCTGGCGAGAACGTGGTGGCCCTGCTGGAGGTTGACCTGGATGCCCAGGGCCACTTCGCGCAAGGGCTGATCGCGCTGACGAATTCACGCCTGCTGGCCCTCGATCCCACCAGCGCCAGCTGGGTCGAACACACGCTGGTGCCGGGCTTGAGCCTCAAGCTCAGTGACCATGGCGGCCTGGCCTTCATGGAGCTGTTTGACGCCGACCGGCGCCTGGCGCGCTGGCGCTTCACGCTGGCCTGCAATCCGGCGGCGGTGCGCTTTGCCGACGCCTTCGGCCGCGAGGTGCAGCGCCTTTCGGGCCATGTCGTGCTCGAAGAGGCCGATGACGGCGAGGACTCGACCTTCGATTTCGGCGAGGCCAGCAAACCGCCGAGCACCTGGGTGCTGCTGCGGCTGTGGCGCTTTGCGCGGCCCTACCGGGGCCAGCTCTTGCTGGGCTTCTCGCTCATGCTCGGCTCGATTGGCGCAACCCTGGTGGCGCCTTACCTGAGCATGCCGCTGATGGACAGGGTGCTGATCCCGTTCCAGAACGGCCAGTCGATCGACACCAGGCTGGTCGGGTCGCTGCTGGGCGGCCTGCTGGGTGCGGCGTTGTTCTCGTGGTTGCTGGGCTGGGCCAAGACCTATCTGCTGGCGCTGGTGTCCGAGCGCATTGCCGCCGATCTGCGCACGGCGACCTTCGACCATCTGCTCGGCCTGTCGCTCGAGTACTTCGGCAACAAGCGCACCGGCGACCTGATGGCGCGCATCGGCTCCGAGACCGACCGTATCAGCGTGTTCCTGAGCCTGCACGCGCTGGACTTCATCACCGATGTGCTGATGCTGCTGATGATCTCGGCGATCCTGTTCAACATCCACCCGGGCCTGGCGCTGGCCACCCTGGTGCCCTTGCCCTTCATCGCCTGGATGATTCATCTGGTGCGAGACCGGCTGCGCACCGGCTTCGAGAAGATCGACCGCGTCTGGGGCGAGGTCACCAACATCCTGGCCGACACCATCCCGGGCATCCGCGTCGTCAAGGCCTTTGCCCAGGAGAGGCGCGAGGCGCAACGCTTTCGGGAGGCCAACGCCAAGAACCTGGTCGTGAACGACCGCCTCAACAAGACCTGGAGCCTGTTCGGCCCCACGGTCTCGCTGCTGACCGAGATGGGCCTGCTCGTCGTCTGGGGTGTCGGCATCTGGCTGATCTCGCACCAGAGCATCACGGTCGGCACGCTGACAGCCTTCCTGGCCTACATCGGCCGCTTCTATGGCCGGCTGGATTCGATGAGCCGCATCGTCTCGGTCACGCAGAAGGCCGCGGCGGGCTCCAAGCGCATCTTCGACATCCTGGACCACGTCTCCAACGTGCCCGACCCGGTCAACCCCCAGCCCTTCGAGAACGTGACCGGCGCGATTTCGATGCAGGGCCTGGACTTCCGCTACGGTTCGCGCTCGGTCATCCGCAACCTGAACCTCGACATCCGCCCCGGCGAGATGGTCGGCCTCGTGGGCCACAGCGGCTCGGGCAAGAGCACGCTCGTCAACCTGATCTGCCGCTTCTATGACGTGACCGAGGGCGCCATCAAGGTCGATGGCGTGGACCTGCGGCGCATCAGGGTGACCGACTACCGCCGCCACATCGGCCTCGTGCTGCAGGAGCCCTTCCTGTTCTTCGGCACCATCGCCGAGAACATCGCCTACGGCAAGCCGGAGGCCACGCGCGACGAGATCGTCGCAGCCGCGCGCGCCGCGCATGCTCACGAGTTCATCCTGCGGTTGCCGCATGGCTATGACAGCCTCGTCGGCGAGCGCGGCCAGGGCCTGTCAGGCGGCGAGCGCCAGCGCATCTCCATCGCCCGGGCGCTGCTGATCGATCCGGCCATCCTCATCCTCGACGAAGCGACCTCAGCCGTGGACACCGAGACCGAGAAGGAGATCCAGCGCGCGCTGGACAACCTCGTCAAGGGCCGCACCACCATCGCCATCGCCCACCGTCTGTCCACGCTGCGCAAGGCCGACCGCCTCGTTGTCATGGACCGCGGCGAGATCGTCGAGCTGGGCCCGCACGACGAACTGATCGCCCGCCAGGGCCACTATTGGCGCCTCTGGGAAGCTCAGGTCCGCCGCGTGGACCAGGAAGACCTGGAGGAACATGCCGTGACCCCCAACCCCAGCGCCCACACCACCGATGCTTGATACCGCCCTGCACGACCGTGACCGCGAGCTGGATGCCGCCAGCGCGGAACACGGCTTCGACCCCGCCGTTCCCCTGCAGATTGGCGGGCGCTACAGCCCGCTGGTGCGTGACGGCCGAACCCTCTACCTGAGTGGCCAGATCCCGCGCATCGGTGACCATGTTGCCGTGGCCGGCGTCGTCGGCGCTGAGGTCAGCCTGGAGCGCGCCAAGCGTGCCGCGGCCATCTGCGTGCTGCGAGCGCTGACCTTGCTGCGCCAGGAGCTCGGCAGCCTGGATCGGCTGCAGGCCGTGGTCAGGATGACCGTCTTCGTGCATTGCGACGCCGGCTTCACCCAGCACAGCGAAGTGGCCGACGGTGCCTCCGACCTGGTCTGGCGCGTGCTGGGCACGGCTGGTGCCCACACGCGCACCTCGGTCGGCGTGCTGCAGCTGCCCAAGAACGCGGCGGTCGAACTCGACCTGATCGCGACCTCCGCGGAGTCCTGAATGTCCACACTGCCCTTCCGCGACCTGCATCTGGACGCCCTTGGCCGGTTGCTGCTGACCGATCTGAACGGCGACAGCCATGTCGGTGTCACGCCGGTACGTGCCCACCCGATCTCGGCACCGGACGAGGGCCTGTCCCTGGTCGGCTCGCACGGCCATGAACTGGCCTGGGTGGAGCGCCTGTCGGCCCTGCCCGAGGGGCCGCGCCGGTTGCTAGAGGCCGAACTGGCCGCCCGCGAATTCCATCCGACGCTCAAGCGCCTGATTTCGGTCAACACCTTTGCCACGCCCAGCACCTGGCGCATCGAGACCGACCGCGGCGAGGTCGACTTCGTGCTCAAGAGCGAGGAAGACATCCGCCGCCTGGAAGAGGGCCGCCTGCTGATCACGTCCACCCATGGCGTGCAGTTGCAGGTGCCGGATCGCTGGGCGCTGGACAAGCATTCCAAGCGGCTGCTGGAACGCTTCCTCTGAGACAAGAAAAAGCCGCCTGCAAGAGGCGGCTCGGCGCGAGGGTGAGGGTGCTCAGCTGGGCTCGCTCATCTGCGACTGCAGATAGTTCTGTTCACCGACGGTGGTGACCAGCTCCAGCTGGGTTTCGAGGTGGTCGATGTGTTCCTCGGTGTCGTCGAGGATTTGCACGAAGATCTCGCGGGACACGTAGTCGCGCACCTGCTCGCAGTAGGCGACGGCTTCCTTCAGGTGGACGTGCGAGGCCTTTTCGATGATCAGGTCGCAGCTCATGGTCTCGACGGCGTTCTCGCCGATGTAGAGCTTGCCGAGGTCCTGCAGGTTGGGCAGGCCGTCCAGCGTCAGCACGCGCTCGATGAGCTTGTCGGCGTGCTTCATCTCCTCGATGGACTCCTCGTACTCGTGCTTGGCCATCTTCAGCAGGCCCCAATTCTTCAGCATGCGGGCGTGCAGGAAGTACTGGTTGATGGCCGTCAGCTCCAGCTTCAGCTGGGCGTTGAGGTGGGCGATGACTTGGGGGTCGCCTTTCATGGGGAGCTCCGGATCGTGAAATTAAGCCGCAGTATCCCCAGTGAAAGCCCCACGGCAAAACCGCTCTTTCTGCAAATGAGACCGATTCGCATTAGACTTCGCACCCATGATTGTTTGTGTCTGCCACCGAGTCTCTGATCGCGACATCGCGATTGCCGCCTCCAGCGGCTGCCCGGATTTCGAGGCCCTGCAGGATGACCTGCGCGTGGCCACGGCCTGCGGCGCCTGCCGGGACTGCGCCTGTGCGGTTTTCGAGGAAAGTCGTGTCGAAGGCGCCGCTCCGCGGGGACGCGGCATGGTGGTCGTCCCGATCCGACTGGCGGCATGAACTAGAATGCTCCCCGGCGCCGACATCCGGCGCCTTTTTGTTGGTCTGATTTCCTGAACGTCGTTGTGAATTCCGCAGCCGATCTGGGGCGGGCCACGCAGCACGACAACAGTAAGGAAATTCCATGAGCACCCTCCAAACCGGCACTGTCAAATGGTTTGACGACGGCAAGGGCTTCGGCTTCATCACGCCGGCCGACGGCAGCAAGGACCTGTTCGCCCACCACAGCGAAATCAAGAACAACGGCGGCTTCCGCACGTTGGCTGAAGGCGCCCAGGTCGAATTCGAAGTGAAGCAGGGCCCCAAGGGCCTGCAAGCAGCAAACATCCGTTCGCTGTAATCCCTCACGGCTTTGGCCGTTGAGTCAAGCCCGCGCCCTGCGCGGGCTTTGTGCTTTCTGGGTCCGCCGTCGACAATCCACCTCTTATGTCTGCCTTGCCCGTCACTGCCCCGAAGGCCCTGACCGCTTACCGCCCGTTCTGGGCCAAGCGTTTCGGCCCCGCACCCTTCCTGCCCATGAGCCGGGCGGAGATGGAGCAGCTCGGCTGGGATTCCTGCGACATCATCATCGTCACCGGCGACGCCTACGTCGACCACGCCAGCTTCGGCATGGCCGTCATCGGCCGCACGCTAGAGGCGCAGGGCTTTCGCGTCGGCATCATTGCCCAGCCGGACTGGAACAGCGCCGACGCCTTCAAGGCCCTGGGCAAACCCAATCTGTTCTTCGGCGTCGCGGCCGGCAACATGGATTCGATGATCAACCGCTACACGGCTGATCGAAAAATCCGCAGCGACGACGCCTACACGCCCGGTGGCGAGGGCGGCAAGCGCCCCGATCGCGCGACCCTGGTCTACACCCAACGCTGCCAGGAAGCCTTCAAGGACGTGCCCATCGTCATCGGTGGCATCGAGGCCTCGCTGCGTCGCATCGCCCACTATGACTACTGGCAGGACAAGGTCCGCCGCTCCGTCCTCGTGGACAGCAAGGCCGACCTGCTGGTCTACGGCAACGCCGAACGCGCCATCATCGAGATCGCCCACCGCCTGGCGCGCCGCGAGCCCATCGAGAGCCTGACCGATGTGCGCGGCACCGCCTTCATGCGCCGCGATGACGACCCGACGGCCGAAGGCTGGTTCGAGCTCGACTCGACCGAGGTGGACCGTCCCGGCCGCATTGACGAGCTGATCAGCCCCTACCAGATCGTCGAAGAGAACAAGGCCTGCGCGTCCAACGACGCGCCCGATGGGGCGAAGCCCATCACCATCCACAAGACCGGCCGCATCACCATGCCGCCGCGCGACCACACGGTGGTCCGCCTGCCGGCCTACGAGAAGGTCAAGAGCGACCCGGTGCTCTACGCTCACGCCAACCGCGTGCTGCACCTGGAAACCAACCCCGGCAACGCTCGCGCCCTGGTGCAGCGCCATGGCGAGCGCGACCTGTGGATCAACCCGCCGCCCATCCCGCTGACGACGCCGGAGATGGACCACGTCTTCGACCTGCCTTACGCGCGCAGCCCGCACCCGAGTTATGCGGACGAGAAGGGCGGCCACGACGGCGCGACCAAGATCCCGGCCTGGGAAATGATCCGCTTCAGCGTGAACATCATGCGCGGCTGCTTCGGCGGCTGCACCTTCTGCTCCATCACCGAGCACGAGGGCCGCATCATCCAGAGCCGCTCGGAAGACTCCGTGATCCGCGAGATCGAGGAGATGCGCGACAAGGTCAAGGGCTTCACCGGCATCGTGTCGGACCTGGGCGGCCCGACGGCCAACATGTACCGCATCGGCTGCAAGAGCCCCGAGATCGAGGCCGCCTGCCGCAAGCCCAGCTGCGTCTACCCGGGCATCTGCCCGAACCTGAACACCAGCCACGACCCGCTGATCAAGATGTACCGCCGCGCGCGTGCGCTGCCGGGCGTCAAGAAGATCCTGATCGGCTCGGGCCTGCGCTACGACCTGGCCGTGCAGTCGCCCGAGTACGTGAAGGAGCTCGTCACGCATCACGTCGGCGGGTATCTCAAGATCGCGCCCGAGCACACCGAGAACGGGCCGCTGTCCAAGATGATGAAGCCGGGCATCGGCAGCTACGACCGTTTCAAGCAGATGTTCGAAGCGGCGAGTGCCGCAGCCGGCAAGAAGCAGTACCTGATCCCTTACTTCATCGCCGCCCACCCCGGTACCAGTGACGAGGACATGATGAACCTCGCCGTCTGGCTGAAGAAGAACGGCTTTCGCGCCGACCAGGTGCAGACCTTCTATCCCAGCCCGATGGCCACGGCCACGGCCATGTACCACTCGGGCAAGAACCCGCTCAAGGGCATCAGCCGTGACGAGACGCGCGGCGAGAGCGTGGACATCGTGCGCGGCGAGCGCCGCCGCCGCCTGCACAAGGCCTTCCTGCGCTATCACGACGCCAACAACTGGCCGCTGCTGCGCGAGGCGCTCAAGGCCATGGGCCGGGCCGACCTGATCGGCAACGGCAAGCACCACCTGATCCCGACCTATCAGCCCATCACCGACGGCAGCTACGAAAGCGCGCGGCGCAAGAACTCGACCGGCGTCACACCGGCGGCCAAACCAGCAAGTGCGGCGCCGATGAAGCCGGCCACCCCGCGCAAGGGCCAGCTCTTGACCCAGCACACTGGCCTGCCGCCGCGCGTGACCGGCGCAAGTCGTAACAGCGCGCCGCGTCCGGGCAAACCCGCAAAACGTTGAGGCGATTCGCAGGACTTTTGCCCCTGCTTTTCGTGACTACAAGGCCGAGGATGCCGTACGCTTGCGGCTACTTGACGAGTAGGAGCCGCGGCCGCGCCGTGATGCCCCAGCCCCGGAGCCCTCGCCCCCATGCAAGAAACGCCCGCCGTTGACGACGACCTGCTCGAGCTGCTCGACGACCCCGAGCACGCTGAAGGCGAGCATCGCCCGCAAGACCGGCCCTGGCGCATCCTCATCGTTGACGACGACGGTGACGTCCACAAGGCCACCGAACTGGCCATGCAGGGCCTGACCGTCGAAGGCCAGCCCCTCGTCTTCCTGCACGCCTCTTCCGCCGCCCAGGCCCGCCAGTTGCTGGCCAGCGAGGACGACCTCGCCGTCGTGCTGCTCGACGTCGTCATGGAGAGCGAAGACGCCGGGCTGCAACTGGTGCGCCATATCCGCGATGAGCTGTGTCTGAACGCCCTGCGCATCGTGCTGCGCACCGGCCAGCCCGGCTATGCGCCCGAAATCGAGACGGTGCAGGCCTATGACATCAACGACTACAAGACCAAGTCGGAGCTGACCCGCACGCGGCTGTACACGGTGCTGACGGCCGCGGTGCGCTCCTACCGCCAGATCTGCGCGCTGGAAGCCAACCGCCGCGGCCTGGAGATGATCGTCGAGAGCAGCACGTCCCTCTCGCGCATGCGGGGCCTCTCGCGCTTTGCCGAAGGCGTCGTCACCCAGCTCTGCGCGCTGCTCGGTATCCTGCCCGAGGGCTTGGTCTGTGCTCAGGTCAGCGGCGAAACCGGCGACGAAGTCCGCATCGTCGCGGCCGCCGGCCAGTACAGCGGCCTCATCGACCGGCCGCTGGCCCAGGTCAAGATCGCTACCGTGCGGGACCGCCTGGAGCGCTGCCTGCAGCAGGAACGCAACCTCTACGACGACGGCACGGTCCTCTATTTCGGCATGGGCAAGGGCCGTGCGATGGCGGCGCTCGTGGATGTCGGCCGCGAGCTCGACGAGCTCGACCAGCAGCTGCTGCGCGCCTTCTGCTCCAACATCTCGGTCGGTTTCGAGAACGTGGTGCTGTACAGCCAGCTGCTGGACCAGGCCTACAACGACCCGCTGCTGCGCCTGCCCAACCGCAACCGTTTCGTCGAGCTGCTCGACAAGAACCTGAAGGATCCGTCCGGCGTCACGCTCGCGCTGATCGACATCGACGATTTCTCCGACATCAACGATGCCTTCGGCCACCACTTCGGCGACCAGGTGCTGCAGGCCGTCGTGCACCGCATGAGCGAGACGCTGGGCCTGAACACTGCGATGGCCCGCGTTGGCGCCGACACCTTTGGCGTGCTGGGCGAGCATGCCAAGGTCTGCCCCGAGACCGTGAACAGCGTCTTCGCCGACCCCTTCATCGTTGCCGGCGAGCGCCTGCAGCTGTCCGCCACCACGGGCCTCGTGCGCCTGGGTGAATCCAAGGCCGTCGGCTCCGAACTGCTGCTCGATGCCCAGATCGCGCTCAAGCGCGCCAAGCAGCAGCAGCGCGGCTCATCTCAGTACTTCTCTGCCGCCATGGGCAGCGACGCGCGCGAGCGCTTCAAGCTGCTCAAGGGCCTGCGGACCGGCTTCGAGGAAAGCCAGCTCTTCGTCGTCTACCAGCCCCAGGTCGAGCTGAGCAGCAGCCGCATCGTCGGTGCCGAGGCCCTGCTGCGCTGGAAGACGCTGGATGGTCGTTTCATCCCGCCCGACCAGTTCATTCCGCTGGCCGAGCAGAGCGGCCTCATCATTCCCATCGGCGAGTTCGTCATGCGCACCTCCTGCGCCCAGCTGAAGAAGATGCAGGCCCTGGGCCATGCCGACTTCCGCATGGCCGTCAACGTGTCCATGGCGCAGTTCCGCCACCCCGGCTTCATCGACATGCTGGGCCGCGCGCTGCAGGACTGCGGCGTCGCCGGCCAGAACATCGAGCTCGAAATCACCGAGTCCATGGCCATGGAAGACGCCGACCTCGTGCTGCGTGTGCTGGCCGACATCAAGCAGCTCGGCTTCAGCGTCGCCATCGACGACTTCGGCACCGGCTTCTCATCTTTAAGCCAGCTGCGCCAGCTGCAGGTCGACCGCCTCAAGATCGACCGCGCCTTTGTGCAGGAGGCGCAGGCCTCGTCCGCCGGCTCGACGATCGCCCAGATGGTCATCAACCTCGGCCGCGGCCTGGGCCTGACCGTCATCGCCGAAGGCATCGAGACCGAGGAGCAGCGCCAGTACCTGATCGGCCTGGGCTGCCATGAGGGTCAAGGCTGGCTGTTCGCCCGGCCCATGCCCGCGGACCAACTTGAAGTTTGGATGAACCGCTGAGACCCCTAAACTCCGCGCCGTCGATTGACGACAGCCAGGAGCGTTCATGAGTCTCGCCAAGATCCTCGTCGCCCAGGGCGGCGGTCCCACCGCCGTCATCAACCAGAGCCTCGTCGGTGTCGTGCTCGAAGCGCGGCGTCAGGCCGGTGTGGGCAAGGTTTACGGCGCCCGCCATGGCGTGCGGGGCATCGTCAACGAGGACTTCGTCGACCTGACCCAGGAGACCAGCCACAACCTCGAGCTGGTGGCCAACACGCCGGCCTCGGCGCTGGGCTCCACGCGCGACAAGCCCGATGCCGCCTATTGCCGCGAGATCTTCACGGTGCTGCAGGCGCACGGCATCACGCATTTCTTCTACATCGGCGGCAACGACTCGTCGGACACCGTGCGCATCGTCTCGGAGGAGGCGCAGGCGGCCGGCTACCCACTGCGCTGCATCCACATCCCCAAGACCATCGACAACGACCTGGTGGGCAACGACCACACGCCGGGCTATGCGTCCGCCGCGCGCTTCGTCGCCCAGGCCTTTGCCGGCGCCAACCTCGACAACGCGGCCCTGCCGGGCGTCTACGTCGGCGTCGTCATGGGCCGTCACGCCGGCTTCCTGACGGCGGCCGCGGCCCTGGGCAAGAAGTTCGAGGACGACGGCCCCCACCTCATCTACCTGCCCGAGCGCCACTTCGACAACGAGCAGTTCCTGCGCGACGTGAAGGCCACCTACGAGCGCTTCGGCCGCTGCGTCATCGCCGTCAGCGAGGGCATCCACGACGCCAGCGGCACGCCGATGCTGTCCAAGCTGGCCGGTGACCTGGAGCGCGACGCCCACGGCAATGTGCAGCTCAGCGGCACCGGCGCGCTGGCCGACCTGCTCTGCGAGGAGATCAAGACCAAGCTCGGCATCAAGCGCGTGCGCGGCGACACCTTCGGCTATCTGCAGCGCAGCTTCCTGGGCTGCGTGTCCGACGTGGACCAACGCGAGGCCCGCGAGGTCGGCGAGAAGGCCGTGCAGTACGCCTTCCACGGCGACCGCGACGGTTCGGTCGCCATCAAGCGCGTCGGCTACTACGCGGTGGACTACGAACTGTTGCCCCTCACCGCCGTCGCCGGCAAGACGCGCACGATGGAAGACGAGTTCATCAGCGCAAGTGGCACCGACGTGACCGATGCCTTCCGCCTCTACCTGCGCCCGCTGCTGGGCTCTGGCATGCCGGACGCGTTCAGGCTGAGGCCGAACCCGGTGGAGAAGGTGCTGCGGCGCGAGCCGTGAGACCGATCTCCCCGCGGCTGCTGCTGGCGATCGCGGTGGCGATGGCCGGGCCGGCGGCCGCCGCGGAGGTCACGCTGCGCTTTTTGAGCCAGGACTTTCCGCCCTACGTCGAGCGAGAGGGGCAGCAGGCCCGTGGCCCGTTCGTTCGGCTGGTGATGGAGGGTTGTGCGCGCCTGGGCTGGAAATGCTCGGTCGAAGTCCTGCCTTGGCGTCGCGCCCAGGCCGCTGTCGAGCGCGGCGAGGCCGAGGGCATCTTCCCCCTGCTGGACACCCCGCAGCGCCGCCAGATCTACCACCTGAGCCAGCCCGTCGTGGGGGTCCAGATGGTCTTCTTCACACGCGTCGAGCAGGACTTCTTCTACCGTGATCCGGCCAGCCTGGGCACCCAGAGGATCATCGGTGTGTTCGGGCCGTCCGGGACGGCGACCGTGCTCCAGGACATCGTCGCCGCCAACCCCAACACCATGGTCGTCGAGCCCGACAACACGACGGTGCTGCGCAAGCTGCTGGCCGGTCGTTACGGCGAAGACGGCGTCGCCCTGATCAACCGCGACGTGGCCTGGCATCTGGCAGACCGCTCGCACCTGACGGGGCTGCGGGAGGCGGGCGTCGCCCATACGGACACCTATCGCATCGGCCTCGTGCGCAAGCGGGTCAGCGCCGCGCAGGCAAATGCCTTCATGGACATGCTGGCCGAGATGTGTACTTCGCCAGCGGCGGCCCTGCTGCTCGCGCCCGAACTGGTGCCGAGTGCGGCCTGCGGCGCCGTGCCGGCCAAAGCGGCGCGCTGAATGCCCTCACGGCTTGGGCTTGATCAGCTTCGGATGCCACTCGTTCACGGCCAGCAGCGCTGCCGAGCCGAAGTGCTTGTGCAGCTCGGCCACCATCTCGCCGCTGGCGATGACGGGGTCGGTCTCCACGGCCTTGCGGGCGACGTCCATGTCCGACGTCGCGAAGATGAAGAGGCCGCGCCAGCCGTCTACGCCGTCGAAGGGGCCTGCGTAGACGAGCAGGCCTTCCTTGGCCAGGCGGGTCATGTTGGCAAAGTGGCCCTTGAACATCTCGTCGCGCGCCGGGCCGGCGGGCATGGGCTTGGGGCCGGTCTTCAGCAGCACGAAGGTGTACGAACGCAGGCCCTGGTCGTTGGCACCCCAGGCCTGGGCCTTGGCGGCGTCGTAGATGGGCGCCTCCTGGGCCTGGACGGGCAGGGCGCAGAGCAGGGTGAGAGCGCAGGCGGCAAGCAGTTCAAACAGTTTCATGGTGGTGGTGGCGCGTCAGTCGGGGTGCGAGGATTGAACCGCACCCCAGCTTCAGCAAGACCGCGATGAAAACCCTTGGTTTCGCCAAACCCACCCCACCCGGCTGGCCGCGCCTGTCGTCGGCCCTGTACTGCGAGAACGCCCGCGAAGCCGTCGCCTGGTATTGCCAAGCCTTCGGTTTCGAGGTCGAGATCGTCGTCGACGCGCCGGACGGCAGCGTCATGCACAGCGAGATCCGCTATGGCGAAGCCATCGTCATGGTGGCCGAGGGCAGCGCCGAGCGCGAGGCGCGCTTTGGCGTGGCGGGGCGCTCCCCCAAGGCCGTCGACGGCGTCAACACGCAGACGCTGTTCCTCTATGTCGACGACGTCGATGCACATTGCGCCCAGGCCCGCGCGGCCGGCGCCAACGTGACCTACGAGCTGACCGACAACGACTACGGTGCGGAGTACTGGACCGACCGCAGCTATGGCTGCCTCGACCCGGACGGCCATCTGTGGTGGTTCAGCCAGCGGCTGCGCAACCCGCCTGTCTGACCCCCTGCCGAAAGACACTTGCTGCCTTCATGGCGGTCTTCTACATTTGTAGTACGACAACTGTAGAAGATCGTGATGGATGAGGACACCGGCAGTGGGGACGTGTCGCTGAGCGAGCTGCAGCTCAGCCTGATGCGCGTGCTTTGGGCGCGTGGCGAGGCCAGTACGGCCGATGTGGCGGAAGCGCTGCGCGGCGAGCGTGATCTCGCGCACACGACGGTGGCGACGCTGCTGACGCGCCTTGAAAAGCGCGGCCTGCTCAGCAGCCGCCGCGAAGGCCGTGCGCTGCTCTATCAGCCCCTCGTGACGCAGGCCGACGTGCAGCGCTCCATGGTGGGCAGCCTGGTCGACAGCCTGTTCGCCGGCTGCGCCAGCGCCCTCGTCAGCCACCTGCTGGACGCCCGCGGCGTCGATGCCGGCGAACTGGCCGAGCTGCAGGCGCTGCTGAAACAACGCAAGGGAGAGACGCGATGACCGATGTGCTGCTGACCTGGCTGTGCAGCTACCTGCTGCACAGCAGCCTGTTGATCGGCGCGCTGTGGGCGGCCGAGCGCGCCGGCGTGCTGGCCCGCCTGGCCCTGTCGACGCAGGAGACGCTGTGGCGCCTGGCCTTGCTGGGCGGCCTCGTCAGCGCCAGCCTGCCGCTGCTGCCCACGTTGCCTCAGACCGCGCCGGCCGATGTCGTGCGGCCCGCCGTCGTCGTGCAGGAGGCCGCGCCGGTGCCCGCCGATGTTCGGCTCATCGTCGTCGAGGCGCCCGCCGCCGCGCGGCCCAGCGCTCAGCTCGGCGCCTTGCCCATCACGACGCCGCTGGCGCCGCAGGCCCATGACGTCGCCATCGGCTTCATGGCGCTGTGGCTGGCGGGTGCCGTGTTGATGCTGCTGGGCCTGGCCCTGCAGTGGGCCTGGCTGCGCCGCACCGTGCGCTGCCTGCCCGAGTTGGCTGACGCGCGTTGGCGAACCCTGGCCGTGCGCCTCGCTGCCGACATGCGCCTGCCCCTGCCCTCATTGCGCCATGCACGCGCCAACTGGGCCAGCCCGCTGCTGGCGCCGGGCCGGGTGCTCTGCCTGCCGGCCTGGTGCCTGGACCTGCCGGACGACGAAGCTCGTGCCGTGCTCGGCCATGAACTGGCTCATCTGCGCCGCCGCGACCCCGCCTGGCGCCTGCTTGCCGCCGTCATGAAGACCCTGCTGTGGCCGCAGGTGCTGAACCGCGTCGCGCTGCAGCGCCTGGACCTGCTGGCCGAGCTGGCCTGCGATGCTGCGGCCGCTGCACCGACCGGCCAGCGCCTGGCCCTGGCGCAAAGCCTGCTGCGCTGCGCTGAGGCACTGAAGGCCCAGGGAGGCGGCCACGGCCCCGCCCTGGCCTGCGGTGCCGCCAGCGCGGGCTCGCCCTTGTTCGCCCGTGTGCGCCGCCTGCTCAAGGCCGAGGTCGAGGGTGAGGACGCTCCGCGCGAGCGCCGCGGCCTGCGCCTGGGACTGGTGGGCGCCATGGTGATCGCCCTGGTCGCGCTGCCGGCGGTCGTCGTCAGCCACACCGATGGACGCAGTCTTCTGGATCGCTTCGACCTTGGTGGCCTGAGCGACGGCATGTCCTTCTCGGTGCGCGGCACGCGCATCTACAGCCGCTATCCCGGCGGCAGCTTCTCCGTGACGCTGGACGGCAAGGCGGTGTTCAACGACGCCGAGGATGAAGTGCAGACGCTGACGGGCACCCTGACCGTGAAGGAGCGCGAGGGCGGGCTGACGCGCGAGATGGTGCTGAAGTCCATGGGCGAGGGTCGCATCGAGCGTGAGTACCGGGTCGGCAACGAGAGCCTGCCTTTGGATCAGGCCGGTCGCCAGTGGTGGGCCAAGGCCGTGCAGCGCATGGCCGAGGACCTGACCGACCCGCAGGTGCGTGCCCGCAAGCTGTTCGCCAAGGGCGGTGTCGATGCGGTGCTTACCGACATCGAGCGTGCCCGGGAGGACTTCCAGCGCCGCCGCCGCATCGAGGCCGCGCTGCAACTCGACGCGCCGCTGCCCGCGGTGGCGTTGGACCGCCTGATCACCGCCTCCACGACCCTGCAAGGTGCCTTCGAGCGTCGCGAGGCCTTGAGCGCCATTGCCCGCCAGCCGCTGAACGAACCCCAGCAGCTGGCCTGGCTGGCCGCCGTGGCCGGCATCGACAGCGACTTCGAGCGCCGTGAGGCCCTGGGGGCGCTGGCGCCCAAGCTGCTCGACAGCCCTGCCGTGCTCGCGGCCTGGACCGAGGCGCTGGGCCGTATCGGCGGCGACTTCGAGCTGCGCACGGCCATCGACAACCAGGTGTCGGCGACGCCCCAACCCGCCGTGCTCGCGGCCGCCGTGCAGGCGGCGGCGCGCATCCAGAGTGATTTCGAGAAGCGCGAGGCCCTCGGCGCCGTCGCGCAACGCATGCAGGGCGACGAGGCCGAGCTGGTCGACGCCTATGCCCGTGCAGCCGGCGGCATCTCGGGCGGCTTCGAACGGCGCGAGGCCTTGAACCGCCTGCTGGACCGGCCCAAGCTGGCGGCCGCAGGCCTGGAGCGCGTGCTGGCCAGCGCCGAGAGCATGGAAGGCGGCTTCGAGCGCCTGCAGGTGTTGCTGCGCGTGGCCGAGAAGCTGGGCCAGGCCAAGCCGGTCGATGCCGGTCTCGTTGAGCGCGTGCGCCGCGCCGGGCGCGGCCTGGGTGACCACGAGCGCGGTCAGATCGAGAACGCGCTGGACCGGCTGGGCTGACGCCGCAAGGCGCGGCGGGCTTAACTCGCTCGTTTCGCGAGCACGGCGCGCGCCACGCGCGACACCGGCGGGCGGCCCAGCACGTTGGAGATGTAGGCGCCGGCGTCCACGAGCTTGTCGAGGTCGATGCCGGTTTCAATGCCGAGACCATTGAGCAGGAACACCACGTCCTCGGTGGCGACATTGCCGGTCGCGCCCTTGGCATAGGGGCAGCCGCCCAGGCCGGCCACGCTGGCGTGGAAGCTGTGGAGCCCCAGTTCCATGCTCGCGTAGACATTGCTCAGCGCCTGGCCATAGGTGTCGTGGAAGTGCCCCGACACTTCGGCGAGCGGGAAGTGCTTCAGCGCCCGCTCCATGGCCGCCTGCACCTTGCGCGGCGTGCCGACGCCGATGGTGTCGGCGATGTCGATCGCGTCCACGCCCAGCTCGCGCAGCGGCTTCACGACGCGCTCGACCTGGTCGGCGGTGATTTCACCTTCGTAAGGGCAGCCGAGCGAGCAGGACAGCGCGGCGCGCACCTTGATGCCGGCGGCGTGTGCGCCTGCTATGACCGGCGCAAAGCGCTCCAGGCTTTCGGCGATGGAGCAGTTGATGTTCTTCTGCGTGAAGGCTTCGCTCGCGGCCGTGAAAACGAGGATCTCGTCGGGCCTGGATGCCAGCGCCGGCTCCAGCCCCTTCAGGTTGGGCACGAGCACCGAGTAGCGCACCCCGGTGCGGCGCTCGATGGCCGCCATCACGGCGGCGTTGTCGCCCATCTGCGGCACCCACTTCGGGCTGACGAAGCTGGTGACCTCGATCTCCTTCAAACCGGCGTCCTGCAGCATCGCGACGAGCCGCGCCTTGTGCTCGGTCGAGACGTTTTCCTTCTCGTTCTGCAGCCCATCGCGCGGGCCGACGTCGAGGATCTTGACTTGCGAGGGCAGGGCCATGCTCAGACCTCCAGCTTGAGGAGTTCCGCGCCGTCGCCCACCTGGTCGCCCACGGCGAACAGCAGCTCCGCCACTCTGCCATCGCGCGGCGACGAGATGGTGTGCTCCATCTTCATCGCCTCCATGACAGCCAGCGGCTGGCCCTTGGTGACGGTGTCGCCGGCTTGGGCGAGGAAGGCGATCAGCTTGCCGGGCATGGGCGCCGTGAGGCGGCCGCCTTCGCTGGGCGAGTCCCCCGCGTGGGCGATGAGGTCGACCTCGGTCAGCACGGCGGAACCGTTCGCGGCGAAGACGGCGACGCGTTCGCCCTGGGCATAGGTCTTCACGCGGAGGCGATCGGCGCCGAGGAAGAGTTCATGTGTCTCGGTGTCGGCGGACTGAACCGCGAACTCGATGGCTTCGCTCTCGACCGTCAGCGTCATGCCGCCGCGGTGGTGGCGGGACAGCAGAACCTCGTGATGCACGCCGCCGGCCTCCAGATCGAAGCGCCGCGTCGCTGAGCCGAAGAGACGCCAGCCATCGCGGGCGCTCCACGGGTCGTTGCTTTGCCGCGTGCCCTCGACAGCCAGCGTGTGCGCGATGACCGCAGCCGCGCTGACTCGCAGTGGCAGGCCGGGCTGGTCGAACAGCACCGCCTTCTCACGCTCGATGAGGCCGGTGTCGAGATCGGCGCCCGCGAACGAGGCCGTGGCCGCGCAGCGGCGCAGGAAGGCGACGTTGGTCTGCAGGCCGACGATGTGGGTATCGCGCAGGGCCAGGTCCAGCCGCGCCAGCGCCTGCGCGCGGTCCTCGCCCCAGACGATGAGCTTGGCGATCATCGAGTCGTAGAAGGGGCTGATCGCATCACCTTCGCGCACGCCGGCGTCGATGCGCACGTTGCCTCGCTGGAAAGCCACATGCTCGGGCCAGCGCGCAACGTCCAGCCTGCCCGTGGCGGGCAGGAAACCGGCGTCCGGGTTCTCGGCACAGATGCGCGCCTCGATGGCGTGGCCATGCATGCGCAGTTCCGATTGCTTGAGCGGCAGCGGCTCGCCCGAAGCCACGCGCAGTTGCCACTCCACCAGGTCCTGGCCCGTGATCGCTTCCGTCACCGGGTGCTCGACCTGCAGCCGCGTGTTCATTTCCATGAAATAGAAGCGGCCGTCCTGCTCGGCGATGAACTCCACCGTGCCGGCGCCGACATAGCCCACCGCCTTGGCGGCGGCCACGGCGGCCTCACCCATCTGCGCGCGGCGCTCCTGCGTCATGCCAGGGGCGGGCGCTTCCTCCAGCACCTTCTGATGGCGGCGCTGCACGGAGCAGTCGCGCTCGAACAGGTAGACGCAGTCGCCGTGCGAGTCGCCAAAGACCTGGATCTCGATGTGGCGGGGCTTCTGCACATAGCGCTCGATCAGCACCGCGTCGTCGCCAAAGCTGTTGATGGCCTCGCGCTTGCACGAGGCCAGCGCCGCGTCGAACTCGTCGGCGTTGTAGACCGCGCGCATGCCCTTGCCGCCGCCGCCGGCGCTGGCCTTGATGAGCACCGGGTAACCGATGCGGCTGGCTTCGCGCTTGAGCAGCACGGGGTCCTGGTCGGCGCCGTGGTAGCCCGGCACCAGCGGCACGTTGGCCGCTTCCATCAAGCGCTTGGACTCGGCCTTCAGGCCCATCGCGAGGATGGCGCTGGGCGGCGGGCCGATGAAGACGAGGCCCGCATCGGCGCAGGCCTGGGCAAAGGCTTCGTTCTCGGACAGGAAGCCGTAGCCTGGATGGACGGCCTGCGCGCCCGTGGCCTGGGCGGCCTCCAGGATTCGCTGCCACTGCAGATAGGAGTCGCGCGGTGCGGAGCCGCCGATGTGGATGGCTTCGTCGCAGGCCTGCACGTGCCGTGCGTCGCGGTCAGCGTCTGAGTAGACGGCCACGGTTTGAATGCCGAGGCGCTTGGCCGTGGCCGCAACTCGACAGGCGATTTCACCCCGGTTGGCGATGAGGATCTTCTTAAACATGGCGCGCTCCCGAGGTGAACTCGCCTGCCTGTCCGGCTACGCCGACCAGCACGCAACTTGTCGCTGGCGCGACCGCGCCTTCGGCGCGAGCACCCCGGTTGGCGATCAGGATTTTCTTGAACATCTCTTCTTGTCTCCGGTCTCGTGAACCTTCTACACGGTTGTTCAGGCGGGGCCAGGATCACTGGCGCTGAGGCAAGGTAAACAGGCGAGGGCGGTCAGCCCGGCTTGTTACCTTCCTGCAGCCGCTTGCGGCGGGCCTCGTAATCGTCATAGGCCGGTGCGTTGCGCTTCTCGCAGGCGCGACGGTCTTGCGCGTTGCCATTGCCGGCGCACTGGGTCTGCGCGATGTCCTGCACCTGGTCGTAGACAAAGGCGCAGCCGGACAGCGCGAGGACGGCAATCAGCAGGAGGGCTTGCTTCATGTCAGTGCGTGCAGACCTGTACCTTGGCCGCGGCGTCCGACGGCGTCAGCTCGGCTTCCGTCGAACAGCGCATTCCCAGCCGCTCCAGCAACGCACGATCCTTCTCGGCCTGCGGGTTGCTCGTCGTCAGCAGCTTGTCGCCGTAGAACATCGAGTTGGCACCGGCGAGGAAGCACAGCGCCTGCATGGTCTCCGGCATGTCTTCGCGGCCAGCCGACAGGCGCACCATGGCGCGCGGCATGGTGATGCGGGCGACGGCAATCGTGCGGATGAACTCCAGCGGGTCCAGCGGCGCGGTGCCGGCCAGCGGCGTGCCTTCGACCTGCACGAGGTTGTTGATGGGCACGCTCTCGGGATAGGGGTCGAGGTTGGCGAGCTGGGCGATGAGGCCGGCGCGCTGGCGGCGCGTCTCGCCCATGCCGACGATGCCGCCGCTGCAGACCTTGAGCCCCTGCTGGCGCACGCGCTCGAGCGTGTCCAGGCGGTCCTGGTAGGTGCGCGTCGTGATGATCTGGCCGTAGAACTCGGGCGCGGTGTCGAGGTTGTGGTTGTAGTAGTCCAGGCCGGCAGTTTTCAGCTGCTCGGCCTGGCCGTCTTCCAGCATGCCGGCGGTCAGGCAGGTCTCCAGGCCCAGGGCCTTGACCTCGGCAATCATCTCGCCGATGGCGTCCAGGTGGCGTGGCTTGGGGCTGCGCCAGGCGGCGCCCATGCAGAAGCGCGTCGCGCCGTTCTGCTTGGCCGCGCGGGCGGCTTCCATGACCTCTTCCAGCGGGATCAGCTTCTCGGCCTTCAGGCCGGTGTCGAAGTGGGCCGACTGCGGGCAGTAGGCGCAGTCCTCCTCGCAGCCACCGGTCTTGATGGACAGCAGCGTGGACAGCTGCACCGCGTTGGCGTCGAAGTGCTCGCGGTGGACTTGCTGGGCGCGGAACAGCAGGTCGTTGAAGGGCAGCTCGAACAGCGCCGCGATCTCGCTCACGGTCCAGGGCTTGGCCTGGCGGCGGTCGGCGTCGGAGGTGGGGGTGAGGGTCTGGATCTGGTTCATGCTGGGAGGTGTTCGAGCAGAGGTTCGAGCGACAGATGGCGTGCCATCGTGGCGTGGTCGGCGTGGGCCAGGCGCGGCACATGGCCGAGGCAGGGGGCGGCAAGGCCGCGCTGCAGAGCTTGCAGATTGTCGGTGACGTGAGGCTGACGCTCATCCACCGTGTTGGCCACCCAGGCGGCCAGCGTCAGGCCGCGTGCGCGCACCGCCTCGGCTGTCAGCAGCGCGTGGTTGATGCAGCCCAGGCGCAGGCCGACGACGAGGATGACCGGCAGGCCCAGGTCAGTGGCCAGGTCGGCCGTGTCCCACTCGTCGTTGAGCGGCACGCGAAAACCGCCCACGCCTTCGACGAGGGCGACGTCTGCGCGGAAGGCGACCGTGCGCAGCGCGTGCAGCACGGGTTCGCGGGCGATGGCCTCGTTCTCGATGCGGGCGGCGATATGGGGTGCGCAGGCGGTGCGCAGCTGCAGCGCGCCGACTTCGGCCGATGTGAGGTCCAGGTTGCCGGCGGCGCGCAGGCGCTCGACGTCGTCGTTGAGCCAGTGGCCGCCGATGAAGTCCTGCCCGGCCGAGATGGGCTTGAGCGCGGCGACGCGCCGGCCGGTCTGCGCGAAGGCGTGGGCCAGGCCGGCCGTGACGGCGGTCTTGCCGATCTCGGTGTCGGTGCCGGTGATGAAGAAACCTCTTCTCAAGGCGGTCATGCGGCCTGCTCCTGAGCCGCCGCGGCGCGCTGCAGCGCAGTCAGCAGCGCGTCCACGTCGGCAGCGGTGTGCGTGCCGCACAGCGTGATGCGCAGCCGCGCCGTGCCCGCGGCGACGGTGGGCGGGCGGATGCCGGGCACACGCAGGCCGGCGCTCTCCAGTGCGGCGGCCAGGGCCATGACCTCGGCATTGCCGCCGACGATCAGCGGCTGGATGGGCGTGGCCGAGTCGGTCAGCGACCAACCCAGGCGCGGGTGGTGGTCGATCAGCGCCAGCAGGCCGTCGCGCAGCTGGGCTTGCAGCGCGACGAGGTTGGCACGGCGGGCGGCACCGAGCGGCCCTTCAATCAACTCGAAGCTGGTCAGCAGCGCATGTTCTACGGCCGGCGGGGAGGCGGTCGAGAAGATGAAGTTGCGCGCGGCCTGCAGCAGGTAGTCGACGATGGTGGCGTGGGCCGCGACGAAGGCGCCGGCGAGGCCGGCGGCCTTGCCCAGTGTGCCGACGAGGATCAGGCGTTCGCTGTGCAACCCGAAGTGCTCCAGCGAGCCGCGGCCCTTTTCGCCCAGCACGCCAAAGCCGTGGGCATCGTCGACGATGAGCCAGGCGTCGAACTCGTTGGCGAGGGCCAGCAGCGCCGGCAGCGGCGCGAGGTCGCCGTCCATGCTGAACACGGCGTCGGTGACGATGAGCTTGACCTTGGCGGTGCTGGCCGCCAGCAGCGCGCGCAGGCCGGCCACGTCGGCGTGGCCATAGCGCGTGACCTGGGCCTTGGCCAGGCGCGCGGCGTCGATCAGCGAGGCGTGATTCAGCTGCTCCGAGAAGATCTCGGTGTGCTCGTCGCCCAGGGCTGTCACAACGGCCAGGTTGGCCATATAGCCCGTGCAGAAGCCGATGGCTCGCGCCAGCGGGATGTGCGGTGCATACCAGCGTGCCAGCGTGTCGGTCACGGCCTCGTGCGCGGCGCTGTGGCCGCTGACCAGCGGCGAGGCGCCCGAGCCACCGCCCCACAGGCGAGCGCCTTCGGCAATCGCCTCGGCAATCGCGCCTTCAGCGGCCAGGCCCAGGTAGTCGTTGGAGCAGAACATCAGCAGCTCGCGGCCGTTGATGGTCTGGCGGGGCGCGGTGCCGTTGTCGGCGCGGCGCAGCGTGCGGGTCAGGCTCTGCGCGGCAATCGCGTGGAGCTTGGCCTGGAGGTGATCAAGCAAGGACATCGTTCAAGGTCGCCGTCACGGCCTGGGCCAAAAAGGCCGCGGTCGCGTCGTCGATCAGGTAGGGGGGCATCAGGTAGACGGTGTTGCCGATCGGGCGGATCAGCAGTTCGTGCTCGCGCGCCTTCAGGTGGAAGGCTTCCGCGAAGCGTGGTGGCGCTTGCGGCACATCGAAGGCCAGGATCATGCCGCGTTGGCGCAAATGGGTCACGCGCGGGGCCAGTGGCGCGAAAGCGCGGGTCAGCCGTTCGGCCTGGGCGCGGTTGTCGTCGAGCTGGCCGGCGTCGAAGCGGTCCAGCACCGCATTGGCCGCCGCGCAGGCCAACGGGTTGCCGGTGTAGGAATGCGAATGCAGGAAGCCGCGCGTGACGTCCTCGCTCCAGAACGCGGCGAACACGTCGTCGGTGGTCAGCACCAGCGACAGCGGCAGCGTGCCGCCCGTGATGCCTTTGCTGAGCAGGATGAAATCCGGCCAATCCGCGCCCGTCTGCTCCCACGCGAAGAAGGTGCCGGTGCGGCCGCAGCCGACGGCGATCTCGTCGGCGATCAGGTGGACGCCGAACTCGTGCGTCAGCTCGCGCAGGCCCTTCAGATAGGCCGGCGCGTACATGACCATGCCCGCCGCCCCCTGGATCAGCGGCTCGACGATGACGGCAGCGATCTGGTCATGGCGCTCGGCCAGCAACGCGCGCATGGCTTCCAAAGCCTCGGCCTCGTTGCCTAGGCGCCCATCCGGCGACGCGATGATGTGGGCGCGCATCAGCAGCGGGTCGTAGGCGTCGCGGAAGACCTGCACGTCGGTCACGCTGAGCGCGCCCAGCGTCTCGCCGTGATAGCTGTTCTTCAGGCAGACAAACTCGCGCTTCTCGGGCCGGCCGCGGTTCTTGAATGAGTGGAAGCTCTGCTTCAGCGCGATCTCGACGGCGCTGGCGCCATCGCTGCCGAAGAAAGCATGGCCCAGCGCGCCACCGGTGCGCGCCGACAGCCGCTCGGCCAGCCGCACCGCGGGCTCGTGGGTGCAGCCGGCCAGCATCACATGGGGCAGCGTGTCGAGCTGGGCCTTGATGGCGTCGTGAAGCGGCTTGTCGCTATGGCCGAACAGGTTGACCCACCAGGACGAGTTGGCGTCGAAATAGCGCCGGCCGTCGGTGTCGAACAGCCAGGGGCCATCGCCGCGGGCGATGGGCAGCGGCGGCACGTCGGCCAGGCGCGCCATCTGCGTGCAGGGGTGCCAGACGGCGGCGCGGCTGCGGGCGGCGAGATCGAAGGGAGAGGTCATGCGGGAGAGGGGCGGCGCACGCGCTTGAGCAGCGCGCGCAGGAACTTGAAGCACAGCCAGATCAGCGCGCCCATGACGGCAAGGGCCAGGACGAGCAGCGGGAAGAAGATGAAAGGGTGCGCCCAGGCCAGCCACAGCATGGTCGGCACGGCCACATCGCCCATCAGCGACAAGCCGATGTTGGAGAACGGCTCGGGCGACGTGTTGGCGGCCGCGCGCGTGCTGGCTTTGGCCGTGTGCGCCACAGCCGCGAGGCCACCGCCGAACAGCGCTGCAACGACAGCCCAGGCCTGGCCATGGTCGCCCGCCCAGCCACTGACGAGTCCGGCCACGAGCGCCGCGCCGGCGGGGATGCGGATCAGCGTGTGCAGCGCGTCCCAGGCGCTGTCGACGAGGGGGATTTTGTCGGCCAGGAACTCGACGAATGCCAGCGCCGCGGCGCAGCTCATCACCAGTGGCGACGCCAGCACCTGCAGCCCGGGTGGCAGCGCGATCCAGCCCCAGTGCCCGGCAATGCCGACGAGCAGCACCGTCAGGTAAAGGCGCAGGCCGCTGGCCCAGCCGAGGGCGGCGGCGAGGGCGAGCAGGTGGAGGGCGTCGAGCTGGGGCATGCGGGTCAGGGCAGGCGCGGCCGAAAGCCCGACACTGTCGCGTTGAACAAGGCAGCGGCTCCATGGCCGGGCTGGCAGACCATGGAGAAGTTCAGCACCTTGCGGGAGGTCACGTAGCCCAGGTAGAGGTGCACGTGTTCGCTCTCCGCCTCCGCGGCGAAAGACAACTCCAGGCCAACGCCGCCCGAGTGTGGCTTGATGGCCCGATGCAGCACCTGGACTGGCCCGGCGCTGGCCTTCTGGATGGCCTCGAGGCGGCTGGCAACCACGGTCTCCGCCAGGCCCTGGGCCTTGTCGTCCGGGATCTCATAGAAATCAGCGGAGATGATGATGGCGGCGCCATCCTCGTCCGAGAAGAAGTTCAGCGTGTCGTCGTCCTGCACCGGCAACTGGCGCCAGCGGGCCGCCAGTTCCAGCAGGAACTCCGAATAGGCGTACTCATGCCGTGCCTCGGGCGCGGCCGGAACCGGCGCCGCAGACGGCGTCAGAGAGAAGGAGTACTTGAGGATGGCCATGGGCTCAGGCGCCCAACCAGGACGGCTTGGTCTTGGTCAGGAAGCTCTGCACGCCCTCGCGGCCCTCGGCGCTGGCGCGGATGTCGGCGATGCGGCGCGCCGTGTTTTCGCGCAGCTCGGGCGTGATCTCGCGGCTGGCCACGTCTTTGACGAGCTGCTTGCAGGCGCGCGCGGCGGCGGGGCCGTTGGCGGTGACGGCGGCGACGAGTTCATCGATCTTCGTGTCCAGCGCATCAGCGGCGACAACCTCGTGCACGAGGCCCAGACGCCTCGCTTCGTCAGCGGCAAAGCGCTCCGCCGTCACGAAATAGCGCCGTGAGGCCTGCTCGCCCAGGGCCTTGACGACATAGGGGCCGATGGTGGCCGGCAGCAGGCCCAGCTTGGCCTCGCTGAGGCAGAAGCCCGCTGTGTCCACCGCGACGACGATGTCGGCACAGGCCACCAGCCCCACGCCGCCCGCATAGACGTCGCCCTGCACGCGAGCGATCACCGGCACCGGGCAGCTGTAGATCGCCCACAGCATGTCGGCCAGCTTGGTGGCGTCGGCGTGGTTCTCGTCCCACGAGTAGCTCGCCATGGCTTTCATCCAGTTCAGGTCGGCGCCGGCGCAGAAAGCCTTGCCCTCGGCGGCGAGGACGATGGCGCGCAGGTCGGTGTGGTCACCCAGCTCGGCGAAGGCAGCGGTCAGCTCGCCGATCAGCACCTCATTGAAGGCGTTGCGCACCTCGGGGCGGTTCAGCGTGACGCGGGCGACATGGCCCTCGATCGTGACGGTCAGGCAGGTGTTCATGGCAATGTGCTTACGTGCGGGATTGTCCGGCCGGCCTCGCCAAGCGGCTTGCACATCAACACGGATCCATACGTCTTGCCCTGCCACTGCACGCCGCCGACGGTGGCATAGCCGCGGCGCTCGTAGCGGCGGCGTAGCGCGACGGCGGGCTCGGCGGTGTCCAGCGCGAGCCGGGCGAAACCTTGTTCGCAGGCCCAGGCCTCGGCGGCATCCATCAATCGCTCGGCGATGCCTTGGCCACGGCAGTCCGGGTGGACGGCCAGCTGGGACAGGATGGCCGTGCCAGCCGTCGTGTACAGCGGCGGCGGTGGGTCGGCGATGTAGGCCTCGCCGGCAGGCTTGGGGCCGCGCACGGCGACCGTGCCGACGAAGCGGCCGTCCCGTTCGGCGACGAAGCCCTGGGCGCCGGCCAGGCGTTCACGCGTCACGTCGACGCTCTGGTCAACGGCGGTGAAGTTCCAGCCTTGGGCCGCGAGGCTGGCGTAGGACAGGTGCAGCAGCGTGGTGAGCGTTTGCATGCAGTCATTGCTGCTCAGCGGGCGGATGGTGACCATCTCGTCATCCCTTCAGCATTCGGGCTGGGTTGGGCTTGCCGCAGGCGCGGCTGAGCCGGGCCGGATCGAGCTGACGTGCGGCTTCATCGCGCGACAGCTCGTAGCGAGGCAGCAGCCGTTCAGTGGCGGGCCAGGGCGGCTGCGATGCGGCGGCCGCGCGGCAGAAGTTGTGTGCCACCTGGGCCGCGTTGGCATGTCGGCGTGCGTTGTCGGGGTGGGTGGGCCCGCCATGCGACTTCATGCCGGGAATGCGTTGACTGGCCGTGCGCCAGAGTGCCGCGCCGCGATGCACGTCGTACCCCGCCAAGCCGGCAAAGACCAGGCCGAGCGTGTCGGCGTCCAGCTCCTGGGCGCGCAGGTCTTGAGGAGTGTCTGCGTGGGGCTCGATACCAAACTGTTCACTGAGCGACAGCATCATCGCGTGCCCCTCGTCTGGGGCTTTGGCGATCTGCCGGCGCATCCTGAAGATGCCGTGACCCAACACCACGTGCGCCAGCTCATGGCCCATCGCTGCGGCGAGTTCGTCCTCAGACAGCACGGCCAGCAACTCATCGGAGATGCGGGTCATGTCGAACACCGCGAACGCGTTGCCTGCGCCGATCGGCCCCACGCTCTCGAAGGACACGGTGCAGCGGCGCTGGCCCTGCGCGTCGATTTCAGCCAGACGGCCGCACCACGGCGACGCGGCATGGCGCAGCGCGGCGTCCACGCGCCGCAGGTCTTCCTGCGTGGCGGCGTTGGCAGCAACGGTAAGGCTGACCAGCAGCGAGGTCAGCGTGGAGCGCAGGCGTGGGGGCATCACATCCGAAACACGCCGAACTTCGTCTCAGGGATGGGCGCATTCAGCGCCGCCGACAGCCCCAGCGCCAGCACGCGGCGCGTGTCGGCGGGGTCGATGACGCCGTCGTCCCACAGCCGCGCCGACGCGTAGTAGGGATGGCCCTGGTCCTCGTACTGCTGGCGTAGCGGTGCCTTGAAGGCTTCCTCTTCGTCGGCGCTCCAGGTGCCGCCCTTGGCTTCGATGGCGTCGCGGCGGATCGTCGACAGCACGCTGGCCGCCTGCTCGCCGCCCATCACCGAGATGCGCGCGTTCGGCCACATCCACAGGAAGCGCGGCGAGTAGGCGCGGCCACACATGCCGTAGTTGCCGGCGCCAAAGCTGCCACCGATGATGACGGTGAACTTGGGCACCTGGGCGCAGGCCACGGCCGTCACCATCTTGGCGCCGGCGCGGGCGATGCCGTCGTTCTCGTACTTGCGGCCGACCATGAAGCCGGTGATGTTCTGCAAGAAGATCAGCGGGATCTTGCGCTGGCAGCACAGCTCGATGAAGTGAGCGCCCTTGTTGGCGCTCTCGGCGAACAGGATGCCGTTGTTGGCGACGATGCCCACCGGCATGCCCTCGATGTGGGCGAAGCCGCAGACGAGCGTCGCGCCGTAGCGGGCCTTGAACTCATCGAACTCCGAGCCGTCGACGATGCGGGCAATGATCTCGCGGATGTCGAAGGGCTTGCGCGTGTCGGTGGGAATCACGCCGTGCAGCTCGGCGGGGTCGTGCGCCGGCGCCTTCGGTTCCTGCATCGCCAGTGGGCTCGCCTTGGTCCAATTCAATCTTGCGACGGACTGGCGGGCGATGGCCAGCGCATGCGTGTCGTTGTTGGCCAGGTGGTCGGCCACGCCCGAAAGGCGCGTGTGCACGTCGCCACCGCCCAGGTCCTCGGCCGTGACCACCTCGCCGGTGGCCGCCTTCACGAGCGGCGGGCCGCCCAGGAAGATGGTGCCCTGGTTCTTGACGATGATGGTCTCGTCGCTCATCGCCGGCACGTAGGCGCCGCCCGCCGTGCAGGACCCCATGACGACGGCGATCTGCGGAATGCCTTCGGCGGACAGATTGGCCTGGTTGAAGAAGATCCGGCCGAAATGGTCGCGATCGGGGAAGACCTCGTCCTGGTTCGGCAGGTTGGCGCCGCCGCTGTCCACGAGGTAGATGCAGGGCAGGCGGTTCTGCTGGGCGATCTCCTGCGCGCGCAGATGCTTCTTGACGGTGATGGGGTAGTAGGTGCCGCCCTTCACGGTTGCGTCATTGCAGACGACAACGCATTCCACGCCCGACACGCGGCCGATGCCAGCCACCACGCCGCCGCCGGGCGCCGCGTTGTCATACAGGTTCAGGCCCGCCAGCGGCGCCAGTTCCAGGAAGGGCGTGCCCGGGTCGAGCAGCATCTCGACGCGGTCGCGCGGCAGCAGCTTGCCGCGGGCCGTGTGCTTGGCGCGCGCGGCGTCGCCGCCGCCCTGGGCGATCTTGGCGAGCTTGGCGTTCAGGTCGTCAATGAGGCCGCGCATCGCGTCCGCATTGGCCTTGAAGTCGGCCGAGCGGGGGTTGAGCTGGGTATTGAGGACCGGCATGGTGTCTCCGCGAAGCCCATGCTCGAGTCAATGACTAAGCAGGGCTCAACTTATTGATTGACGGCCTCGTGAGCCGCGTGAGGGGCGCCAGAATAATCCAGGGTGAACACGGATGCAATGCCGACTTGAGTGTTACTCAATAATTGCGCAGAATGCGACCTCGATGACCACCGTCACCGTCACGCCCCAGCGCAGATCCCCCGCAGGCCCCAAGGCCGAGCAGCGCGTGCGCGACATCCTGCGCGTGGGCCGCGAGGTGTTCGCCGAGCGCGGCTACGAGCGTGCGACGACGACCGAGATCGCCCAGCGCCTGGCCATCTCGGAGGCCACCGTCTTCACCTATTTCCGCGGCAAGCGCGAGCTCTGCATGCGCGTCATCCAGGACTGGTACGACGAGATCATCGCCGCCATCGAGGCTGGCCTGCCGCGCCAGGCTTCGGTGCGCGAGCAGCTGGAGTTCGTCGTGCTGACGCATCTGCGCCTGTTCCTGATCCAGGGCACGGGGCTGTGCGCGCTGGTGCTGTCGGAAGGCAGAACCAAGGGCCAGGACCTCGGCGAAGGCTTCGTCGAGCTGCAGCGGCGCTACACCGCGCCGCTGATGGAGCTGCTGGCGCGCGGCCAGGAGGCCGGCGAGGTGCGGCGCGACATCCCGCTGCGCCTGCTGCGCTCGCTGGTGTTCGGGCCGATGGAGCACATGTTGTGGGAGGTGGTCATCACCGGCCGCCAGATCGACGTGGAGGCGAGCGCCCGCGATCTCGTTGCACTGCTGTGGCCGGCGCTGCAGGCACCCGACCAGGAGCTGCAGCGGCTGCGCCGGCTGCGTGGCCAGCTTCAAGAGGCGCTGGCCGGGGCCTAACGGGTCCAGGATTGCACGAGCACCGTCTCGCAGACCTTGAACAGCAGCCAGGCCGCCATTGCTGCGAGGGTGTTGACGAGCAGCTCCAGCAGCTGGCGCAGGCCGCCGTCCTGCAGCCCTTGCCAGCCGTAGTCCGACAGCAGGGCCGCGTTGGCACTCACCAGCCGCACGAGATCCAGCGTCAGCAGCCCGAAAGCGACGAAGCTCAACACCATGACGCCGAAGCAGGCGATGCGATGGCGGCGCAGCCAGCCGATGAAGCCCGAAATCGTGAGCATTGCGCACACTCCTCCTGTGTTCGGCATTCTCAGGCATGGGCCTGTTAACGCTATGGCAATGGGCCGCGCGGGCCCGCCGCAAGGGGCCAATCTAGACGCGGCGCGCCGCCCGCACGCGTGTGCGGGCCAGGGCTGCAACAACGAGTGGCCCCTTGCGGCGGGCCTGCCCGAAGGGTTGTGGCCAGAAAGGCCGCATGCTGTGTTGCAGATCCTCGCTGGGTAGGAACCCAGCTTGCGGTCTGCTGTCGTGCCTGCGGCCTTTCTGGCCACAACGCGACCCGTTGCCATAGCGTTAACAGGCCCTAGGATCCAAGCTCCTGCGAGGGAAGGGAGGCGCCGATGAGTGCAATGAGAATCTGGCTCGCCATGGGCCTGTTGCTGCTGGCCTGCGCCGAGGCGCCTGCGCAGACGGTGGCGGCCGATGCCGACTGGCGTTACCGCATCCAGCCGGGTGACACGCTGATCACTCTGACCGATGCCTGGCTGGCGTCGCCCAGGACCTGGCGCGATCTGCAGAAGCTCAACCGCGTGCCCGATCCGCTGCGGCTGATGCCCGGTTCGACCCTGCGCATGCCGGTGGCCTGGCTGAAGCGCGAGGCCAGCGTCGCCGAGGCCGTGTTCGCGCGCGGCCAGGTCACGCGCCAGCGTGGTGCGGCGAGCGAAGCCCTCACCGCCGGCACGACGCTGCAAGGCGGGGACCGCATCAAGACCGGCGCTCAGTCCAGCGCCAGCCTGCGTTTCGCCGATGGCTCGCGGCTGCTGATCCCGCCCGACAGCGACATCACGCTGGACCAACTGCTGGTGCTGGGCCGCGGCGCCATCCCCGCGGTGCGCATCGGCGTGCAGCAGGGCGGTGCGGACAGCCGCGTGACGCCCAACGCACAGCGCGTGCCGCTGTACGAAGTGCGCACGCCGCATGTGAACCTGGGCGTGCGCGGCACCGAGTTCCGCGTGCAGACGGCGGGTTCGCAGAGCCGCATGCAGGTGCTGTCCGGCGCCGTGCATGCCGGTGGCCTGGGCCCCGACGTGGCGAGCGGCCAGGGCCTGCTCGCCGAGGGAGCAGCGCGCAGCGTCGCGCCGCTGCTGCCGGCGGCCGATCTGAGTGGCCTGGTGCCCGTGATGGAGCGGCTGCCGCTGCACCTGGCCTGGGTGGGCGGTCCGGCCGGCGCTGCCACCTGGCGGGTGCAGCTGTACGTTGGCGGTGACTTCGACCGCCTGCTGCTGGATGACGTCGTGGGCGAGCCGGCCGTCACCTGGCCGGAGGCGCGCGAGCTGGCCGACGGCGACTACACGCTGCGCGTGCGCGCCATTGACGCGCGCGGCCAGGAGGGCGCCGCTGCCGATGCAAGCATCCGCCTGCTGGCCCGGCCCGAGCCGCCCTTCATCCAGGCGCCTGCGCCCGGTGCCGTCAGCTACGCCGGTGGCACGGCCTTCGCCTGGACGCGCAACACGGTGGCGCCAAATGTGCGCCTGCAGATCGCGCGGGATGCCGGCTTCAAGGACCTGGTCCTGCAACCCTCACCCATTGACGGCGCGAACTACGACGCCCGACTGCCTGACGGCCTCTATCACTGGCGCATCGCCTCCGTCGAAGCGGGCGGCCGTGCCGGGCCATTCGGCGACCCGCAAACCTTCGAGATCAGGCCGCCGCCGCCCGCGCCACCGCCGGCCGAGCCGGAGGTCAGCGGCGACCAGTTGAAGCTGCGCTGGCGGGCCGACCCGGATGTCGCGCGCTACGAACTGGAATGGTCCAAGACCGAGACCTTTGACGGCGCGGACGTGCAGCGCTTTGCAACGGACAAGCCCGAACTCGCGATCCCGAAGCCATCGCCGGGCAAGTACTTCTTGCGCGCCAAGGCCTTCAACGCCGCCGGCGCGGCAAGCCCCTGGGGCCAGACGCAGATGATCGAGCAGCCTTATCCGCGCTGGCTGTGGCTGCTGCCCTTGCTGCTGATCCCCGTGCTTTGAAACGCTGGCCCTGGCTCGCCCTGCCCGGAGCACTGCTGCTCTGGGCGCTGCTGAGCCTGACCGGCGCGCAGCCGCGTATCGACCGCGCCATCGGCGACCTGTTGCTGCGTGCCGCCGCGCCCGCGGCACCGCCACCCACCAGCGTCATCGTCGACATCGACGACGCCTCGCTGCTTGTGCTGCGCCAGCCCCTGGGCGAGTGGCCCTACTCGCGCGAGGTCTATGCGCTGATGCTGGACTACCTCGGCCAGGCCGGTGCCCGCCTCGTCGTCGTCGACATCGTCTTCGCCGGCCCGCGCGAAGGCGATACACGGCTGGCGCAGACCTTGGCCGCCGGCCCGCCGACGGTGCTCGCGGCTGCCGGCCTGGCGACGCGCCAGCGCGCCGGCGTCGAACTCGCGCCAGCCAGTGCGGCCGAGCAGCGCGCGCTGACCCGCCTGGGCGCGGCCCATGCGCCAGGCCTGGACTGGGATGCGCTGACGGCGCCGGCCGATGCACTGCTGGACGCGCTCGCCGAGCCCGCCAGCCTGGGAGTCATTTCGGTGGCCCTGGACGACGACGGGCTGCTGCGCCGCCTGCCGTTGTTGCATCGCGTGCAGGGGCGCAGCCTGCCCAGCCTGGCCTTCGCTGCGCGGCTGCGCGCCGACGGTGCGCTTGGCTGGCGGCGCGAGGGCGACGAGCTTGTCGCGGGCGCGCGCCGCTGGCCTGTGGACGAGGCCGGCCAGCTGCGCCTGCGCCTGCCGTTGGGCGGCGGCGAGCCACCACGCGTGTCCTGGCAGCGCCTGATGCGCGCGGCCCTGGGCGAGAGCGAGGACGCCGAGCTGGCCCGGTTGCTCGCCGGCCGCAGCGTCTTCGTCGGCAGCAGTGCCTTCTTTGCCGACGAGGTCATGACGCCCCAGGGCCGGTTGTCGGGGACGGCGCTGAACGCTGCCGTCTTCGAAGCCCTGGGCGCCGAGCCGCTGGCGCTGCTGCGCGAGCGCGGTGCGGGCGTGTGGGCTGTGGATGCACTGTTGTTCGCCCTGGGTGCGTTGCCCCTGCTGTTGCGTCGCCAGGCGCTGGCGGCAGGCATCGCGATGGCGGCGCTGCTGTTCGCGTCATGGAGTGCCGCGTGGGCCGGTACGCTGCCGACGCTCGCGCCCGGCTTCTACCTGCTCGCGCTGGCCCTGCTGCTGACAGCCGTCGAGCACGAGCGCCATGCCCGTGAGCGGGAGCGCGAGCTGACCCGCGAGCGCGAGTTGGCCGATGCGCGCAGCCGCGCCAAGACCGAGCTGCTGGCCCAGGTCAGCCACGAGATGCGCACGCCGATGAACGCCGTGCTGGGCTTCTCCGACATCCTCGCGCGCTCGCCGCTCAAGCCGGATCAGGCCCATTACGTCGAGGTGCTGGGCCATGCCGGTCGCCAGGTGTTCGCCCTCATCAACGACCTGCTCGACAACGCCCGCATCGAGAGCGGCCGGCTGGAGTTGGCCTCGCATCCCTTCAATCTGATCGACCTCGTCGAGTTGCAATTGGAGCTGCTGCGCGAGCGCGCCCAGAGCCAGGGCCTGTGGCTGCGCGTGTTCGCGCGCACCGAAGCGGCGGGCTGGGTGCTGGGCGACCAGCAGCGCGTGGCGCAGATCGTCACCAACCTGGCTGGCAACGCCATCAAATTCACCAAGACGGGCGGCGTGACGGTCGAGCTGTCGCGCAGCACCCAGGGCCAGGTGCTGATCAGCGTGCAGGACACCGGCATCGGCATTGCACCCGACGGGTTGGAGCGCATCTTCCAACCCTTCGCCCAGGCGGATGCGAGCATCGCGCAGGAATTTGGCGGCACCGGCCTGGGCCTGGCCATCACGCGCAGGCTGGCGCGGCTGATGGGCGGCGATGTCAGCGTGCACAGCCGTGTAGGCGAGGGCAGCTGCTTCGAGGTGCGGCTGGATCTGCCCGACTCGCAACCGCCGCATGCCGACCCGGCAGAGACGCGCGCTGAACGCATGGCGCCGAGCCGTCCGCTGGAGCTGCTGCTGGCCGAGGACAACGACGTCAACGTGCTCGTCATCGAGGGCATGCTGCAGCCCCTGGGCCACCGCATCAAGCGGGCACGCGATGGCGAGCAGGCCCTGGCCGCACTGCGTGAGGGCACGGGCGAGGGTGACTTCGACCTCGTGCTGATGGACATGCTGATGCCCGGGCTGGACGGGCTGTCGGCCACTCGGCAATGGCGGGCCATCGAAGCTGCCGAGGGCAGGCAGCGCACGCCCATCGTCGCGCTGACGGCGAACGCGTTCGACACCGATGTGCAGCAGTCCCTGGCGGCTGGCTGCGACGCCCATCTGACCAAGCCCCTCAGCCTGGCGGCGCTGCTGCGGGCGCTGGCCAAGTACGCGCGAGTCTGAGCCTTGCGGCGCCGGCCGCGGACGTGAAGGAAGTCAGGCCCTAATTCGCAGTGCTGTGAATGCGCCACAGCCTGACTTCCCGCAGGGGAGGAGCCATGAACTGCGGCTCAACACTTCTTTGCATGAGGGCAACAAGCCGCGCCGCGGCGGGGGTCGGGGGCGACCCTTCACAAGGCCCCAACTGACAGGAGTGAGCTTCCATGCAACACCGCCACACCCGACTGGCGCTGGCCTTGCTGGCCGCCGGTATCGCCGGCTCGGCCGCTGCGCAGAACGCACCGGCCCAACAGCAGCAGCTCGAGCGCATCACCATCACCGGCTCGTCGATCAAGCGGGTTGAATCCGAGACGGCCCTGCCGGTGTCGGTGATGACGCGCGACCAGATCGAGAAGACCGGCGCCACCAACGTCGAGGACATCCTGCGCCGCATCGGTGCCAACACCGCCGTGCAGTCGGACACCACGCAGGGCGCCGGCTATTCCCAGAGTTTCGCCAACCTGCGCGGCCTGGGCCCCAACTCGACGCTGGTGCTGCTGAATGGCCGGCGCCTGGCCAACTTCGCCTTCGGCTCCATCGGCGGCAATTCGTCAGTGGACCTGAACAGCATCCCTTTCGCGGCTATCGACCGCATTGAGGTGCTGCGTGACGGCGCCTCGGCCGTGTATGGCACCGACGCCGTCGGCGGCGTCATCAACTTCATCACCCGCAAGGACTACGACAAGGGCGCCGTCACGCTGAAGTACGGCGCACCCGAGAAGAGCATCGGCGGCAAGGAGACGAGCGCCTCCATCGCCTTCGGCATGGGCGGCCTCAAGACCGATGGCTACAACCTGCTCGTGACCGGCAACGTCAAGAAGCAGACCAAGGTCAGCTCCCTCGACCAGAAGTGGTATCTGCGCGGCATCGACGAGATCCCCGGCTCTGATCCCCCCACCTCGGGCCGCTCCTTCCCAGGTCGCCTCGTCGACTTCAACATCACGCCGGGCGCCTATGCCAACGCGGGTACCAACTTCAGCCCCTGCGACCCCAACTTCAACACCATCCAGACGCTGACCGCGACGACCCCCAACGGCACGCCGATCAAGCGCTGCCGCTTCATCTACCCGGCCATGCAGGAGAACCTGCCCGACTCCAAGAAGGCCGATGCCTTCGGTCGGTTGACGCTGGACACGGGCGGTGATTCGCAGGTCTTCTTCGAGGCCAGCTACGCACGCAACGACTCCATCGGCCGCACGGCCGCCGTGCCCATTGACTCGACGGCGGGTCATGTGAAGGCCGACGGCACCTACCCGTCCTTCGCCTTCCCCATCTCGAGCAAATACTTCCCGGCGGCACTGCTGACCAGCCTGGGCTACACGCCGGCGCAGTTCGACACGCTGGGTGGCGGTTTCACCGAGATCGCGATGCGTTCCGTGCCGGTCGGCCCGCGCACCAACAACGTGTTGAACGAGCAGACCCGCTTCGTGGCCGGTGCCACCGGCATCTTCCAGGGCTGGGACTACGACGCCGGCCTGACGATGTCGCAGGCCAAGGGCTCGCTGGACTACTACAACTACCTGCACGAAGGCCGCTTCATCACCGAACTGGCCACCGGGGTCATCAACCCCTTCGGCCCGCAGGATGAAGCTGGACTGGCCGCGCTGAACCGCGCGCGCATGGAAGGCCCGATGCGCCGTTCCAAGAGCACGACCTATGCCTTCGACGCCAAGGCCAGCACCGAACTGATGGCCATGAGCGGCGGCCCGATGATGCTGGCCGTCGGCACCGATCTGCGCAAGGAAAAGGCCGACGACCATGCCGTGAATGCCGACTATGAGCTGGGCCTGCACATCGGCGGCGAAGGCACGGTGCCCAAGACCGTGGCCTCGCGCACCATCTATGCCGTGTTCAGTGAGCTGTCCATGCCCTTCGCCAAGGGCTGGGAGGCCACGGTCAAGGCGCGCTACGACAAATACAGCGACTTCGGCGGCACGTTCAACCCGGGCGTGACGCTGCGCTTCCAGCCCAGCCGCGAAGTGCTGCTGCGCGCCAGTGCCGGCACGGGCTTCCGCGCCCCGACGCTGTGGGACGTGAACAGCCCGACGGCCTTCACCAACACCGCCAACTCCCTGGTCGACCCGAACTGCCCGCCCGGCCAGGCCGGCGACCCGCGCTGCGAAACGCAGTTCAACGTGCGCCTGTCCAGTGACCCCTCGCTCAAGCCCGAGAAGTCGCGCCAATATTCCTTTGGCGCGGTGTTCGAGCCGATGCGCGACCTGTCCATCGCGCTGGACTACTGGCATATCCAGAAGAAGGACCAGATCGGCACCATCGGCGGCGACGCCATCATGTCCGACCCGATCCTTTACCAGCGCTACAACACCCGCATCCACCGCCTGCAGCCCAGCGGCTTCATCAGCTACATCGAGACCCCGGTCGAGAACCTCGGCGATCTGAAGACCAACGGCATCGACCTCGACGTGAAGGCGGGCTGGAGCTTGGGTTCCATGGGTCGCCTGAGCGCCAGCTACGCCGGCAGCTTCATCAACCAATGGAAGCAGCAGAACGGCAAGGGCACGCCTTATGTGTCCTATGAGGGCACGGCCGGCGACGGCGCCGGCGTGCAGCCGGTGCCCAAGTGGCAGCACACCCTGGGCCTGGACTGGAACATGGGCAACTGGAACCTGACGCTGGAGAACATCTTCGTCAAGGGCTGGACGGAATCGGCCGGCCTGGTGGAGGCCAACGTCGGCCCGCTCGTCGAGCACAAGGTCAAGGACAGCAGCCGCTGGAACCTGGGCCTAGGCTGGAAGCCCATGCCCACGCTGGCCCTGCGTGTCGGCGCCCGCAACCTGCTGGACCAGGACCCGCCGTTCACCGCCGTGTCCAGCTATGGCTCGCACGTGACCGGCTATGCGGGTTCCTTCGTCGACCCGCGTGGCCGCTTCTGGTACGCCACGGCGAGCTACCAGTTCAAGTAGGCGGCGCCGGAGTGGCTACGTCTTGGGGGCTCTTCGGAGCCCTTTTTGTTTGGCAATGCCCGAGTGATGTACGGGGACACCGCAAGTGGCTAGAGTCGCCCGCGTCCCACCCCCCTGAGGAATCCCATGATCAACATGACCGTCAACGGTCGCGCCGTCTCGCTGGACGCCGAGCCCGATATGCCCCTGCTGTGGGCCGTGCGGGAGGAATTGCAGCTGACCGGCACGAAATTCGGCTGCGGGGCGGCCCAGTGCGGCGCCTGCACCATGCACGTGGCCGGGGCGCCGGTGCGGTCCTGCCTGACGCCCATCTCCTCGGTGCAAGGCCCGGTGACCACCATCGAGGGCATCGCCACCGACAAGGTCGGCCAGGCCGTGCAGGCCGCCTGGGTCGAGCATGACGTGGCCCAGTGCGGCTACTGTCAGAGCGGCCAGGTCATGAGCGCGGTGGCGCTGCTCAAGGGCAACAAGAAGCCCAGCGACGCGCAGATCGACGAGGCCATGGCCGGCAATCTCTGCCGCTGTGGCACCTACACCCGCATTCGCGCGGCCATCCACACGGCTGCGGCCAAGCTCGCCTGAGGAGGCCGACATGCTGAATCCCCGTCGTATCGACCAGGCACTGACCGCGGGCTCCCTTGGAGTTTCCCGCCGCAGCTTCGTCACCACCACCGTCGGCGGCGCCGTCGGCCTGGCGCTGTTGCCTGGCATGGCGAGCGCCCAGGCGCCCAAGCCCGGGTCCAAGCCGACTGAACAACCGTTGGCCTTCGTCACCATCGCCAAGGACGGCACGACCACCATCCTGTGCAACCGCATGGACATGGGCCAGGGCGTCGAGACCGGCCTGGCCATGATCTGCGCCGAGGAGCTGGAAGCCGACTGGAGCAAGGTCCGCACCGGCTTTGGTGACCAGAAGGCCGCCTATGTGGACCCGCTGTTCGGCATCCACCTGACCGGCGGCTCCAACTCGGTCAAGAACAGCTACCAGCAGTACCGCGAACTGGGTGCGCGCACCAAGGCCATGCTGGTGGCCGCCGCGGCCGAGAGCTGGGGGGTGCCGGCCGCATCGTTAAAAGCCGAGAACGGCGTCATTTCGGGTGGTGGCAAGAGCGCCGGCTATGGCGAGTTCTTCGACGCCGCCATGAAGGGCACGGTGCCCGAAGCCGTCACGTTGAAGGATCCCAAGAGCTTCAGGCTGATCGGCAAGCCCACCGGCCTGGTCGTCAGCCAAGCCAAGAGCACCGGCGCTCAGGCCTACGGCATGGACGTGCAGCTGCCGGGCATGGCGGTGGCCGTCATCCAGCGCCCGCCGGTCTTCAACGGCAAGGTCGCCAAGCTCGATTCGACCGAGGCGCTCAAGGTCAAGGGCGTCAAGGCCGTGCTGCCGGTGGCGCTGGACCGTGGCGGCCAGGGTGTGGCCGTGGTGGCCAGCGGCTACTGGGCGGCCAAGAAGGGCCGTGATGCGCTCAAGGTCGATTGGGACCTGGGTGGCGTGGCCAAGCCCGACACCGCGGCGCTGACCAAGCAGTACCTGGCCCTGGCCAAGACGCCCGGCACGCCGGCGCCCAAGCCGGAGTTCCAGGCCGATGCCAGCGCCTGGGCGAAGGCGCCCAGGAAGATCACGGCGGACTTCGTCTTCCCCTACCTGAACCACGCCCAGATGGAGCCGCTGGCCTGCACGGTGGACCTGAAGGCCGACCGCTGCGACTTCTATTACGCGGCCCAGATGCCCGGCATCGATGCGATGAACCTGGCCAAGACGGTGGGGCTCAAGCCGGAGCAGGTGCAGGTCAATGTGCAGATGGCGGGCGGCGGCTTCGGCCGGCGCGCCACGCCCGCCACCGAATGGCCGCGCGAGGCGGCAGCCGTGGCGGTGGCCCTGGCCCAGGCCGGCAAACCCATGCCGGTCAAGGTGATCTGGAGTCGCGAGGATGACGTCAAGGCCGGCTACTACCGGCCCATGACGGTGCACCGCGCCGAGATCGGCTTCGATGCCGCGGGCAAGATCTCCGGCTGGCAGCACCGCATCGTCAGCCAGAGCATCCTGAAGGGCTCGCCGCTGGAAGGCTTTGGCTACCAGAAGGGCGTGGACGGCACGACGACCGAGGGCATGCGCGAGCCCTACGAGTTCCCGATGAACCTCAGCGTCCATCACCCCGACGTCAATGTGCCGGTGCTGTGGTGGCGCTCGGTGGGCTCCACCCACACGGCCTACGTGATGGAGACCCTGGTCGACGAGATTGCCTTCGCTACCAAGCAGGACCCGGTCGCCTACCGGCTCAAGCTGATGGAGGGCAATGCCAAGGCCGACCGCCATCGCGCCGCCCTGCAGGCGGCCGTCGACAAGAGCGGCTATGGCAAGCGCAAGCTCAAACCCGGCCAGGCCTGGGGCGTGGCGGTGCACGAGAGTTTCGAGTCGGTGGTCGCCTATGTCGTCGTTGCCAGCATGAAGGGCAAGGGCAAGGATCGCCAGCCGGTGCTGCAGGAAGTCCACGCTGGTGTGCACTGCAACCTGTGCGTCAACCCCAAGGCGGTCGAGACCCAGGTTCAGGGCGCGGCCATCATGGCGCTGGCCACGACCATGCCGACCCACCGTGTGACCTTCAAGGACGGCGTCGTCGAGCAGAACAACTTCTATGACATGGCCATGCCGCGCATGCCCGACGCGCCCAAGGTCATGACGGTCAGCATCGTGCCCAGCAACGACCCACCCAAGGGCATGGGCGAGCCGGGGCTGCCGCCGCTGGCACCGGCGCTCGCCAACGCGGTGGCGCGGCTGACTGGCAAGCGTCAGCGGGAACTGCCGTTCAGCTTCGCTTGAGTCAGGTGCTGGCCGGCGCCGGCGGGTAGCCGGCCTCGGTCAGCACGGCCACCAGTGTCTCGCGGGGCAGGTCGCTGTCGACGTCGGCGGTCTTGGCGTTGCGATCAATCTCGACGCGCGCCTGGGCGTCGGCCGCCTTCAGCGCTTCGGTGATGGCGGCGACGCAATGGCCGCAGCTCATGTCGGGCAGGATGAAGCTGTGCATCGCTGGCATCATGCCCGCATCCACCTTTGCGGTATCGCCATGCACATCATTGCCCTCAGCGGCGCGCTGCGCCGCGCGTCCTACAACACCGCCTTGCTGCGCGCTGCCATCGCGATGGCGCCCGAGGGCGTCACGATCGAGCTGCGCACCCTGCACGGCATTCCGCTGTATGACGGCGACGTCGAGGCCCAGGGCATTCCCGAGGCCGTGACGAAGCTGCGCGAGGAGATCCGTGCCGCGGATGCGCTGTTGATCAGCACGCCCGAGTACAACCACTCCATCCCCGGTGTGCTGAAGAACGGGTTGGACTGGCTGTCGCGACCCAGCGGCGAAGGCGCCAAGCTGTTTGGCGGCAGGCCCACGGCCGTGATCGGCGCGTCGCCGGGCGGCTTCGGCACCGTGCGCTCCCAGGGCGCGCTGTTGCCGGTGCTGCATGCTTTCGGCTGCGACCACTGGATGGCCGGCGAGCTGCTGGTCTCCAAGGCCGGCTCGGTCTTCGACGCCGACGGCCGTCTCGTTGATGACAGGGTGCGGGGGCAGTTGCAGACCTTTGTCCACGGCTTTGTCGACTTCGTGCGCAAGAGAACGTCATGAGCGTCCACGTCGAGCGCCTCGCCAGCCACATCGGCGACGTGGGCGGCATTCCCATTCAGCGCGCCCTGCCCAACAAGGCGCGGCGCATCATCGGCGCCTGGTGCTTCGCCGACCATGCCGGCCCGGCCACCTTGCCGCCCGAGCGGCGCATGAATGTCGGCCCGCATCCGCACACGGGGCTGTCGACCTTCAGCTGGATGATCGAAGGCGAGATCCTGCACCGTGACAGCCTGGGCTCCGAGCAGGTGCTGCGCCCCGGCCAGGTCAATCTGATGACGGCCGGCCACGGCATCTCGCACAGCGAGGAGTCGCTGTCCGACCGCATTCACCTGGCCCAGCTGTGGATCGCGCTGCCCGATGCCGAGCGCGAACGCGCGCCCAGCTTCCAGCATTTCGCCGAACTGCCGCGGCTCAGCCAGGGTGGCTTCGAGGCGACGCTGCTGGTCGGTGAGTTCGGCGGCCAGCGTTCACCGGTGCCCAGCTTCACGCCGCTACTGGGCGTGGATCTCGTCGCCGACGGCCCGGCCGATGCGGTACTGGCCCTGCAGCCCGGGTTCGAGCATGGGCTGATGCTGCTGGAGGGCGAGGTCGAGGCCGCGCCGGCCGGCCATGACGCGGTCGAGACGATCACACCGGGCACGCTGCTTTATCTCGGCACCGGTTGTGAGTCGATCGAACTGCGCTGCGCGGCCGCGTCGCGCCTGCTGCTGCTGGGCGGCGAGCCCTGGGCCGAGCCGCCGCTGCTGTGGTGGAACTTTGTCGGCCGCGAGCCGGCGGAGATGCAGGACTGGGCCATGGACTGGGCGCGCGAGGATGGCGGGCGTTTCGGCGTCGTCGAGGGCTATGCCGGCCCGCGCATCCCGGTGCCACCGGTGCCGGCGCTCAGAAAGCCCTGAGAGGCACCGCGTCTACAAGCCCGCGGGATCGCAGTCCGTGGAGACATCGGCGCGCCCCGCGGCGCAACCATAGACGCCGTTGACTAAGTGGCACTCCCGGTGCGAGGGGGTCGGCTTGCTCGCCTCGCCATCGGGCGTGTGGCGGCCGATCTGCTCGGTGAGGCGCAGGTCCTGCCAGCCCTGGGTCTGGCGCGGCACCAGGCTCAGCGTGGTTTGGGCCTCATCCCAGGCATCCTGGCCGATGACGCCGCTGCCTGCGTCCTGCCAGCCCATGGCCTGGCAGAACACGGGGCGCAGGCGCAGGCCTTCCGGCACGTAGAGGCGCAGCGGGCTGCCGGTGCGACTGTTGGCCGAGCGGTTGTACTGGTCGCTGCTGAAGCGCAGGCCCAGCGCACGAACCCCCGGCCTGAGCAGATAGGGAGCGAGGTCCAGGCTCAGGCTGGAGGGGCCGATGAAGGTGGTGGCGTCTTCCTGCACCGAAACGCGATGGCTGCTCAGGGCCTTGCCACGGGCCGGGTCGACCAGGGCGATGACGACCTGCCATTCGCGGTCGAGGTCGCCACTGCGCGGCTTCTCGAAAGCCATTACCGCCGCGGTGATGCGCCCAGGGGCGGCCGGCCAGGGGCGGCATTCGCTGGCCGCCACGTCGCCCGGAATCTTGGCCTTGCGGTCCACAGCTCGCAGCGCGGCCTCGACGGCGTCAGTGCAGGCCTCGCCCGGCCGCGCCTGGGCGAGGCCGGTGAGGGACACCAGCAGGAGCAGGGCGGCCAGCCTCATCCCGCCCGGGCGCTCTTCACCAGCGCCTCGATCCGCGGCGTCGCGTTCACCGCTACCAGCTCGATCTGCGGGTTGGCCTTGGCGAACACGCGGAACAACTCGTCCGTGAAGCCGTGGCCGACGTCGGCCACGCCGTCGAAGTCGATCTCGGCGCGCTTGAAGGCCGACAGCCGGGAGCCGACGCGGCGGGCCTGGGCGCGGGAGTCCAGGGCCTGGCCTTCGCTGGTCAGCAGGCGCAGCTGCACGCGGGTCTGGTCGAACTCGATGCCGTCGCCTGCCAGGCTCCAGGTTTCCATGACTCCGTCAAGCGTGCGCGTCGTGTTCAGCGCGATGGCCATGTAGATGGAGCTGCCCTGGCGCGGCAGGGCGCGGCCCTTCTTCCAGCCGGCGCTCTCCCAGGCTCGGCGCTGGTAGGCGGTGTTGTTGGCGTGGATGTCGAACACATCGGCCAGCTGCGAGCTGAAGAACAGGCCGCGGCCGGTGTGGGCATCGGGGGCGCTGGTCAGGCGCCCCTTGCTGAGCTCGAGCATCGCGTGCTGGGGGTCCTCGAGCTGGAAGGCGCTGCAGATCTTGTCGAACACGCCGATGCCGTCGTCGCTGACGAGAAGCTGCACATGGGTGGGCGTCTGGCGCAGCGACACGGTGACGCTGCTGCCGCCGGAGTGGTCGGCCGCGTTGTTCACGAGCTCGGTGAAGCCATGCTGCACCATGCGTTCCACATGCTTGGGCAAGGCGAAATGGGGTGCGAAGTCGCGCTGCCAGGGCAGGTCTTCCTGCAGGCCGTAAAGGGTGTAACTGCGCGCCACCTGGCGCAGGCTGCCGGGCGAGAACACCGGTCGGCGGCCGGTGCCGGAGCGGGTCAGCCAGCCGGCGTCCACCAGGCGCTTCAGTGCCGACAGCACGGCGCGGTGGCTGGCCCCGGTGCGCTCCTCGATGTGGGTGGCCAGATCGTGGGAATGCTCGCTGGCAGCGGCGGTGATCCAGTTGGTCAGGTGGTCGAACACCAGTCTTGTCATGGCCGAGCATTGTGATGACTACTCTCATCCGTGGGGGTGGGGCATGCCCGGGACTCCATAGAATCCCCAACCAGTTACGAAGCGGTTACGGCCTAGGGTGCGTACCGCAGTCGGCCCAGATTTCTCAACTCCACCGGGGACAACCCATGCCTCTCGTTTCCATGCGCCAGTTGCTGGACCACGCCGCCGAAAACGGCTACGGCATTCCAGCCTTCAACGTCAACAACCTGGAGCAGGTGCAGGCCATCATGGCTGCGGCCGACGAGGTCGGCGCACCGGTCATCCTGCAGGCCAGTGCAGGCGCCCGCAAATACGCCGGCGAGCCCTTCATCAAGCACCTGATCCAGGCCGCCTGCGAGGCCTACCCGCACATTCCCCTGGTCATGCACCAGGACCACGGTACCAGCCCCAAGATCTGCGCCGGTGCCATCGACCTGGGTTTCGGCTCCGTGATGATGGACGGCTCGCTGATGGAAGACGGCAAGACGCCGGCCTCCTTCGAATACAACATGGAAGTGACCCGCAAGGTCGTCGAGATGGCGCACCAGGTCGGCGTCACCGTCGAGGGCGAGCTGGGCTGCCTGGGCAACCTCGAAACCGGTGATGCCGGCGAGGAAGACGGCATCGGCGCCGAGGGCAAGCTGGACCACAGCCAGATGCTGACGGACCCCGAGGAGGCGGCCACCTTCGTCAAGGGCACCCAGCTGGACGCGCTGGCGATCGCCATCGGCACCAGCCATGGCGCCTACAAATTCAGCCGCAAGCCCACGGGCGACATCCTGGCCATCGGCCGCGTGAAGGAAATCCATGCACGCATCCCCAATACCCACCTCGTCATGCACGGTTCGTCCAGCGTGCCGCAGGAGCTGCTGGCCATCATCAACCAGTACGGCGGCAAGATGAAGGAGACCTTCGGCGTGCCGGTCGAGGAGATCCAGGAGGCCATCAAGCATGGCGTGCGCAAGATCAACATCGACACCGACATCCGCCTGGCGATGACGGGCGCGGTGCGCAAGTTCCTGGCCGAGAACCCCGACAAGTTCGACGCCCGCGAATGGCTCAAGCCCGCCCGCGAAGCCGCCAAGGTCATCGCCAAGGAGCGCTATATGCAATTCGGCTGCGAAGGCCAGGCCGGCAAGATCAAGGGCCGCACGCTGGTCGACATCGCTGGCGCCTATGCGCGCGGTGAGCTGGCACAGAAGGTCCAATAAGGGTTCAGTGACGCGTCACTGCTTCACCTACGGCTCACTGATGTGGGCCGACATCATGGCCCGCGTCTGCGGGCGTGAATTCGCCAGCGAGCCGGCCTCGCTGGCGGGTCATGCGCGCCACCCGGTGCGCGGCCAGGATTATCCCGGCCTGCAGGCCGCGCCCGGCGGCCTGGTGCCGGGGCGGCTGTATCGCGACGTCGACGCTGACGCCTGGGAGCGGCTGGATGCCTTCGAGGGCGTCGAGTACGAGCGCGCCGATGTCGTCGTGGCGCTGGCCGACGGCAACGCGCTACTGGCCCAGGTCTACCGCTTCCGCCCCGAGTTCGCCGACCGGCTGCTCCCTGGGGACTGGGACGCCGACGCTTTCGCCCAGGAGGGCCGGGAGCGCTTCATCGCCCGCTATGTGGGCTTCGAGCTGATCACGCCACGCTGAAGCCCCGGGAATAAGACACGTTTTCGCCTGATGCCCCCCTGTTCGCGGGGTCACAATGCATCGGCATAACCCCTTGGTCATTGGGGTCGGGAGCTGGGATGGACGAGCTGACCGGAATCGTCGCGCGAGCGGGTTTCCTGCCCCACGGCTATTGCTTCCAGTGGTCGCCCGGCCTGCTCTGGACCATGGTCGGCGCCGATCTTTCCATCGCGCTGGCCTACTTCTCCATCCCGCTGGCCATCGCCAGCTATGCCCGCCAACGCCCCCAGGTCAACCTTGGCAGCATCGCGACGCTGTTCGCCATCTTCATCTTCGCCTGCGGCGTGACCCATGTGCTGGACGTCTGGACGATCTGGCGCCCCGACTACGGACTGCAGACCGCTGGCAAGGTCTTCACCGCTTGCGCGTCCGTGCTGACGGCGGCCGTGGCCTGGCGCCTGATGCCCACGCTGCTGGGCCTGCCGTCACTGGACGAGATGCGCACGGCCAACGAGGCGCTTCGCAGTGAGATGGACCGCCGCCACAGCGCCGAGGACCATCAGCTGGAAGCCGAGCAGAGCCTGGCCGCCACGCTGTCGGCCATCGACGCCGGCTTCATCACGACCGACGGCGACGGCCGGGTCACGCGCATCAATGCCGTGGCCGAGCGCATCACCGGCTGGCCGGCGCGCGAGGCCCTGGGCCTGCCGGTCTGGGAAGTCTTCCAGCGCGAGGGCACGCCGGCCGACCTGAAGGCGCGCAACCCCATCGACGTCGTGCGCGAGCGCAACCGCGAAGGCGCTTTCCAGCGCCAGGCCGTCTGCGTCGCACGAGACGGCAGCCAGCGGCCCGTTGAGGTTCACGCCGACCTGACCCACCACGCCGACGGCCGCGTGCGTGGCGTCGCCATCGTCTTCCGCGACGTGGGCCGCCTGACCGAGGCGGAGGCCGAGGTGCGCCGCCTGGCGGCCGTCGTCGAGTCCTCGGCCGACGCCATCATCGTCAAGACGCCGGATGGTCGCATCACCAACTGGAATGCAGGCGCCGAGAAGATGTTCGGCTACACGGCCGCGGAGGTCGTCGGGCAGCCGGTGCAGATGCTGATCCCGCCCGAACGTGAAGCCGAGGAGACGCGCATCCTCGCCAGTCTGGCCCAGGGCCAGCATGTGCCGCCGTTCCGCACCGTTCACATTGCCAGGGACGGCCGGCGAGTCGAGATCTCCGCCCAGGTCTCGCCGCTGCGCGATGCGGCCGGCCGCATCATCGGCGGCATCAAATCCGCCCGCGACCTGACCCACCAGCGCCAGATCGAGACCGCGCTGCGCCAGAGCGAGGCGCGGCTGCGCTTCGCCCTCGAGTCCGCGGCCATCGGCGACTGGGAGCTGGAGCTGGACAGCGGCCTGATCCACCGTTCGCGCCGCTACGACCAATGTTTCGGCCGACCCGACTCTGAAGGCCCGTGGGACCGCGAGCGCATGCTTGCTGCCGTCCATCCCGACGACCGGGCCATGGTGGAGGCCGGCCTGGCGGCGCTGCCCGAAGGCCACCGGCCCTGGCATGCCGAGTTCCGCGTCGTCTGGCCCGATGACAGCGTGCACTGGCTGCGCCTGGACGCCCGGGTCACCCACGACGACGCCGGTTCGCCACGGCTGGTCGGCATCGTGGCCGACGTGACCGCCATGCGCACCGCCGAGCAGGCCCGCCAGCAGTCCATCTGGCTGGCGGCCGAGAACCGCCGCGTGCAGGAAAGCAGCCGGCTCAAGAGCCTCTTCCTCGCCAATATGTCGCATGAACTGCGCACGCCGCTGAATGCCGTCATCGGCTTCGCCGACCTGCTGACCATGAGCGCCCATCCGCCGCATCTGCTGGATGGGCCGCGCCAGCGCGAGTGGCTGCAGCACATTGCCAGCAGCGGCCGGCATCTGCTGGCCATGATCAACGACGTGCTCGACCTGTCCAAGATCGAGGCCGGCAAGATGGACTTCCATCCCGAGCCGGTCGAACTGCCGGCCCTGGTCGACGACGTGATGGCCACCGTCGCGGTGCTCGCCGAGCAGCGCGGCCTGAGCCTCAAGTCCTCCATCGAACCGGGGCTGCGAGACCTGGTGCTGGACCCCGCTCGGCTCAAGCAGGTGTTGCTCAACTATCTGTCCAACGCCATCAAGTTCACGCTCGCCGGCGGCCACGTCGAGCTGCGCGTGGTGGGCGAGGGCCCGCGGCTGTGGCGGTTGGAGGTCGACGACAGCGGCATCGGTATTCCGGCCGACCGCCTCGGCCATCTGTTTGTCGAATTCCAGCAGCTCGACGACGGCCTGACCAAGCGCCACCAGGGCACGGGACTGGGGCTGGCGCTGACGCGCCGGCTGGTGGAAGCCCAGGGCGGCCGTGTCGGCGTCTACAGCGAGCCCGGGCGCGGCAGCCGCTTCTACGCCGTGCTGCCGCGCCAGCCGCTGGATGCCGGCGAGCCGGTCGGGCGGCCGGCCCACCAGCAGCTCATCGCCCTGCGCGACCATCCGCTGCGCGACGGCCTGGCCCGTGATCTGTCGCGGGCCGGCGTGAGCGCCGACACCGCGTCCACAGCCGGCGAGGTGCTGCGCCTGACCCGCGCGCGCCGTTACACCGAACTGGCCATCGACCTCGGCCTGCCTGATGCGCCCGGCCTGTCATTGCTGGCGGCGCTGCGCAGCGGCGGGCCGTCCATGCACGCGGCCGTCAAGGCGCTGGCGCTGACGCCCCCGACGGGGGCGGGCGTGGCTTTCACGGTATCCGACGTGCTGGCCAAACCGCTGCGCCGCCCGGCCCTGGCGCGTGCCCTCGTGCCGCTGCGCGACCGGTTGGGTCCGGGCCGGCCGGTGCTGGTGGTCGACGACGAGGCGGTGTCGCGCGAGCTGATGTGTGCGGCATTGCAGGCCACGGGCGTCGAGGCCGTGGCCGTCGGCAGCGGCGCCGAGGCGCTGCAGCGCCTGCCCGCCCTGCAGCCCGGGGCCATCGTGCTCGACCTGATGATGCCCGGCATCGACGGATTCCAGGTGCTGCATGAACTTCGCGGGGACCCGCGCTGGGCCGAGCTGCCCGTCATCGTCTGGACGGCGCTGACCCTCAGTGGGCAGGACATCGAAAGCCTGGCGCGCTCGGCCGCGGCCATCGCCAGCGCTGGCGAGGCCGAAGCCCTGGCCGAGGTGCGCGATGCGCTGCTGCGCGCCGCCCGCCAGGACCGGCGTGGCCGACTCACGAAAGGTTGACATGGCTGGCGAACGCATCCTGATCGTCGACGACAACGAGCTCAACATCGATCTCGCACAGTACGTGCTGGAGGCCGACGGCTTCATCGTCGACCGCGCTCTGCACGTCGACGAGGCCTGGGCGCGGCTGCGCGCCTACCGGCCCGCCCTGGCCCTGGTTGACATCCAGTTGCCGGGCACCGACGGCCTGAGCCTGGTGCGCGCCATCAAGGCTACGCCCGACCTCGCCGATCTGCCCGTCATTGCCTTCACCGCCTTTGCCATGCCGGGCGACGAGGTGCGCTTTCGCGCAGCCGGCTGCGACGGCTATCTGACCAAACCGATCGACGTGCACAGCTTTGCAGCTGCAGTACGAAGCCATCTGGCCGGAGGCGGCACCTAAAATCGCCGCCATGCCCCAAGCCCTCTACGAATCCAGCCTGACCTCCCTGCCGCTGCTTGGCCGCGGCAAGGTGCGCGAGAACTACGCCGTCGGCGACGACCGCATCCTGATGGTCGCCAGCGACCGCCTGTCGGCCTTCGACGTCATCATGGGCGAGCCGATTCCGGGCAAAGGGGCGCTCTTGACCCGCATGGCGCTGTTCTGGTTCGACAAGCTGCAGGGCATCGTTCCCAACCATCTGACCGGCCAAGACCCGCTGTCCGTGGTGTCGGCCGAGGAGCGCGAGCAGCTCAAGGACCGCACCATGCTGGTCAAGCGGCTCAAGCCCCTGCCCATCGAAGCCGTCGTGCGCGGCTACCTGGCCGGCAGCGGCTGGGCCGAGTACCAGGCCAGCGGCAGCGTCTGCGGCGTCAAGCTGCCGGCGGGCCTGCGCAATGCCGACAAGCTGCCCGCCCCCATCTTCACGCCGGCCACCAAGGCCGAGATGGGCGATCACGACGAGAACATCTCGTTCGAGCAGGCGGCTGAAATCATCGGCGCCGACCTCGCCGCCCGCGTGCGCGACATCTCCATCCAGCTCTACCAGCGCGCCGCCGATTTCGCGCTGACCAAGGGCATCATCATTGCCGACACCAAGTTCGAGTTCGGCCTGGATGCCGAGGGCACGCTGACGCTGATGGACGAGGTGCTGACGCCCGACTCCTCACGCTACTGGCCGGTCGAGAGCTATGCGCCGGGCAGTAACCCGCCCAGCTACGACAAGCAGTTCGTGCGCGATTGGCTGGAGGCCGTGCGCATCGACGGCCAGCCCTGGGGCAAGAAGGCTCCCGCGCCGGCCCTGCCGGCCGAGGTGATCGCCAAGACGGTGCAGAAGTACGAAGAAGCGCTGCAGCGGCTGACGGCATGAGCGCCGCGCCGGGCCGTCCCAAGCAAGCTCGCTCCCGCGTGGCGGGAGTGAGCCCGGACATGGGATGCCCAGTGGGCATCGCATGCCTGGCGAACGCCTGGCCGCGCTGCCGGACAGGCAAGGCTGCAGGCCGAAGGGTGCACCAATGAGCGTAGCCGGGCCGGTCAAGCTTCGCAGCCGGCTGGCACAGCGGCTTGACGGCGAGATTGCCGCCGTCGCCTCCATGCCGGCGCGTGCCGCCGTGCTGCAGGTCCAGCGTGCCATCCTATGGCTGCGCCATGGCCGCGAGGTCGAGGCCCGCGAGGAGCTGAACCGCCTGCAGGCGCGCGCCCTGGTGCATCCGCGCATCGAGTTGGCCGCCTGGCTGCATCTGGCCGAAGGGCTGACGGCTTATTTCAGCGCCTTCGGCGGTGGCGCCCGTGAACGCGTGCGGCGCGCCCACGTCATGGCCAAGGCGGCCAACCTGGCGGCGCTGCAGACCCTGTGCGACGCCTGGCTGGCGCAAATGGCCTTTGTCGACCGCGATATCGACCGTCTCGTCGCCCATGCCGCCGCAGTCCTTGCCGCCCCGGCGGACAACGCCGCAGGGGCTGCGAATGCGGCGTCGAACGCCGCCGCGTGTCGCGTCGCCTCGGCGCTGGGCATGGCCTGGGACCTCGCGATGGGGGCTCGGGACGAAGCCGCCGCGTCGTCCTGGTATGCCTGGGGCCGCCGCGCCGCCAGCGCCGACGGTGACGACGCCGGCCTGGCTGCCTTGCTCTACAACCAGATGCAGATGCGCGCCCTGCGCATCCGCCACGCTGCCCTGGCCGGCGAGCCTGGCGAGGCGCCGGCCGTGCTGCTGGGGGTGGACTCCATCGGCCATTTCGACGATGCCGTGGGCGGTTCGGCCCGCGCCAACCTGACCCCGCTGCTGCGCGCCCAACTGCTGACCGTGCAGGGTGACTACGCCACTGCCGCTGCCTTGCTGGAGGCCAACCTGCCCGAGGCGGTGGCGGCTGGCCTGGCCCGTACCGGCGGCAGCCTGCTGGCCGACCTGGCCTGGTGCTGGGCCAACAACGGCGAGGTCCAACGCGCCAGGGCCCTGGCCGATCAAGCTGCCGTCGAGGTGCTGGCCGAGGATGCGGCCCATTGCGACCTCGACGAATGCGCGGCCCTGCACGCCCGCCTGGCCCAGGTCTACGCCCGCTTGCATGAGGATGGGCTGGCAGCCCGCCACGGCGACGCCGCCCAGGCCGCCTGGGGCCAGGACGCCGCCCAGCGCCGCCTCTGGGCCGAGCGCTTGAGTAGCGCCGGGCTGGGCACTCCGCCACGCTGACCGGCTTTTTCCGGAGAGTCGGCACGGCCTGGCTGCGTTACCCTCGCCGGCCTATGAGCAACGCACGGCCGCCCGAAGGGGCTCATTCCCGCTCGGCGGGACAGCGCGCAGCGCGAAGGGTGCATCAGTGACCGCCGACGCCCGCGACGACGAAGCCATCAATGCCTTGCCCGCCGGCACCCGGTTCGGCGAGCTGGAGATCATTGGCACCCTGGGTGTGGGCGGCTTCGGCATCGTCTACCTCGCACGCGACCACTCGCTCGAGCGCGAGATCGCGATCAAGGAGTACATGCCCAGCCAGTTCGCACTGCGCGACGGGCAGTCCCAGGTGTCGGTGCGTTCGGTCTCCATGAAGGAGACCTTCGAGCTCGGTCGACGCAGCTTCGTCAACGAGGCCAAGCTGCTGGCGCGCTTCGACCACCCCTCCCTGCTCAAGGTCTACCGTTTCTGGGAGGCCAACGGCACCGCCTACATGGCCATGCCGCGCCTGGTCGGCCAGAACCTTCGCGAGGCGCGCAAGGCCCGACCGACGCCGCCACCCGAGGCCTGGGTCAAGCGCATCTTCGACGCCGTGCTGGGTGGGCTGGAAACCCTGCACGCCCAGAACGTCTGGCACCGTGACGTCGCGCCCGACAACATCTTCCTGCCCTCCGACGGCAGCCCGCCCATTCTGCTGGATTTCGGCGCCGCCCGCCAGGCGATCAGCGACCGCACGCAGGTCTTCACCGCCATCCTCAAGCCCAGCTTCGCGCCCATCGAGCAGTACGCCGAGGCGACGACACTGCGTCAGGGGGCCTGGACCGACTTCTATGCACTGGCCGCTGCCATGCATGAGCTGCTGACCGGCCGGCCACCGCCGCCGGCGACGGCCCGCGCGATGGGCGACGAACTCCTGCCGCTGGAGGTGCCCGGCTATTCACCGGCCTTCCTCGCCGGCATGGACTGGGCGCTGCGTGTCGCCCCCCATCAGCGCCCCCAGACGGTCGCCGCCTGGCGCGAGGTGCTGGACGGCCGTTCGGCCGTGCCGCGTCCCCAGCTCGCTCAGCCCCGGGTGCCGGCTGCACCGCCACCGCCGGCACCCTCGGAGCCGCTGGATCTCGAATTCGCCGACACGGTGCAAGGCCCGCCGCTGGACGAGGACGACGGGCAGACCGTTGTCGTGCCGCTGCGCAAGTCCGCGCCGCCGCCTCCTCCTCCGTCCCCACCCGCGCCGCCGCCGCGTGCCGCGAAACCATCGCAGCAGGCTGCAGCTGTGCGGCCGCCCTCCTGGCAGATGCCAGCCATGATCGGTGGCGGCGTGGGCGCCTTGCTGCTGCTTGGCCTTTTTGTCATGCAGTTGCGCGGCAACCAGGCCAAGCCCGAGGTGACACTGGCCGAACCCGCCGCATCCGTGGCTGCACCGGCTCCGGCGCCCGTGCAACAGGCCCAACCCGAACCCCAGGCCCCAGTGGCCAGCGCGCCAGCTTCACAGCCTGCACCCGCGCCCACACTCACGCCGGTGCCCGTGCCCGTCAAGCCTGCGCCCGCGTCGGCTGCGACCGGCGTGAACACCCGCCCGGTGGCACTGCCCGGCTCGGCGCCCTCGCGTCGCGACACGGCGCCCAAGCCCATCGTGACCGAGAAGGCCGGCGACTTCCGCCCGGTGCCGCGCAGCCCCGTCTTCGCGGCGCCCGAGCCGGCGGCCTCCAGCCCGGCCGCTCCGTCGAGCAAGGCGGCCCCGGCATCGGCGGCCCCCGCGCCGTCCACCGAGCCGCGCACCGCCAACGAGGCCTGCGGCGGCCGGGTGCTGTTCGCGCGCGCCTGGTGCATCGACCGGCAGTGCGAAAAGCCGATCTATCACAACGATCCGGAATGCGTGAGGCTGCGCGACATCCGCAGCAATCGCGGCAACAGCGGCGTGCCCTGAGGCATGCCGGGCTGCCCGGCCGTCAGGCGGGCTTGATCAGAACAACGCCATCGACAACTTGCGCCGATAGCTGTCGATCAGCGGGTCGCTGGGCACGACGGCGGCCTTGCCGGACAGTTCCAGCGTGCCACTTTTGGCCTCGGCGGCGTGCTTGGGAGCCGGCTTGGTCAGCAGCTCGAGGATGGCCACGTAGGTTTTGCGCGCGGCCTCGCCGTTCCAGGCCTTGTCGCGCATGATGATTTCCAGCAGCTCGTCCATGGCCTCGGTGAAGCGCTGGTTGGCCAGGTGCAACTGGGCCAGCGTGAAGCGGGCGTCGAAATCGCGCTTGTTGGCGGCGATTGATCCCTGCAGCGCCGCCGGGTCGGCGCCCGTGGCGGCTTCGAAGGCGCTGAGCCAGGTGGCCAGTGCGGCCAGGCGCGGCGAGGGCACCAGGGTGTCGGCGGCCTTGGCCGCCACCGGCGCGAAGGCAGCGCGCGCGTCGTTGAGCAGGCCGAGTTCCAGCAGCGCCTTCACGTAATCGAAGCGGGCAGCGTCATTGGCCGGGTCGGTCTGCACGGCATGGGCCAGCTTGGTCAGCGCGGCCTCCAGGTCGCCGTCGGCCATCAGGTCCTGGGCATCGGCCAGGTCGGCCTCGGCTTCGAGTTCCTCGCCGGCCGGCACGTGCTTGTCCAGGAACTCGCGGATCTGCGCCTCGGGCAGGGCGCCGACAAAGCCGTCCACCGGCTGGCCGCCAGAGAACATCACGCAGAAGGGGATGGAGCGCACGCCGAACATCTGGCTGAGCTGGGTGGCGATCTCGGGCACCTCGTCGCTGTTCAGCTTGGCCAGCGTGAAACGGCCAGCGTAGGCGGTTTCCAGCTTCTCCAGGACGGGACCCAGGGTCTTGCAGGGGCCGCACCAGGGCGCCCAGATGTCCAGCAGCACGGGCTGGTTCTGGGACGCGACGATGAGTTCGGCTTCGAAGTTCTGGAGGTTGATGTCGATCATGGCTGAGGGTAGGAAGTCTGTTGGCGCCACGGGGGGCGGTGCGAGAGGGTCTGCGCGGGCGCAGGGCTAGGCGTCGCGCCGAAGCTCGGGCTGGTTTGCCCGTGCAAGGCGCGCAACAACGCCATGCGCCCGCGCAGGCCCTCTCCCGAAGAGGTTGGCACTCAAAAACCCGCGCGCAGCGTTGCGAAGCCTCGCTGGGGATGACCCCAGCTTCGTTTCGCGCCTTGCTCGCGGGCTTTTGAGTGGCAACGCATCCGCCCCCCGTGGCGCCAACAGACTTCGGGACGCGCCACCTACAATTCAAGGCTTTTCTGAGCCTTCCGGAGCGCGACCTTGTCCACCCCAGCCCCCCAGAACCCGGATGCCGTCATCGGCATCGTCATGGGCTCCAGCAGCGACTGGGAGACGATGAAGCAAGCGGCCGAGATTCTGACCGAGTTCGGTGTCGGCTTCGAGGCGAGGGTCGTGTCGGCCCATCGCATGCCCGACGAGATGTTTGCCTATGCCGAAGCGGCGGCAGGCCGCGGGCTCAAGGCGATCATCGCCGGTGCTGGCGGTGCGGCCCATCTGCCGGGCATGCTGGCCGCCAAGACGACGGTGCCGGTGCTGGGCGTGCCTGTCGCCAGCCGGCACCTGCAGGGCGTTGACTCCCTGCATTCCATCGTGCAGATGCCCAAGGGCATCCCGGTTGCGACCTTTGCCATCGGCAATGCCGGCGCGGCCAATGCGGCGCTGTTTGCGGTGGCGATGCTGGCGACGCGTGATGCGGCCCTGCTGGACAAGCTGAATGACTTCCGCACGAAACAGACCGAAATCGCCCGCGCGATGAGCGAGGAACTGCGTTGACAGCCCTTCTCCCTGGTGCGGCGACGCTTGGCGAGTCGCGGCAAGCGACGCTGGGCGTCTTGGGCGGCGGCCAGCTCGGTCGCATGTTCGTGCATGCCGCCCAGGCCCTGGGCTACCGTTGCATCGTGCTCGACCCTGATGCCGTCAGCCCGGCGGGCGCCGTGGCCGAGAAGCACATCAAGGCCGACTACCTGGATTCCTTCGGCCTGGCCCAGCTGGCGCGCGACTGCGACGCGATCACGACCGAGTTCGAGAACGTGCCGGCCCTTGCGCTGGAGACGCTCGCCGGCATGCGTGTCGTGGCGCCCGCCGCGGCGTCGGTCGCCGTCTGCCAGGACCGCGCCATCGAGAAGGCGCATTTCGAAGCGGCCGGCGTGCCCTGCGCGCCGCATGCCGTCATCACCAATGAGATCGAACTCGCGGCCGTCGACCCGGCCCTGCTGCCAGGCATCCTGAAGACCAGCCGCATGGGCTATGACGGCAAGGGCCAGGTTCGCGTGGCCACCACCGCCGAGCTGGCCCAGGCCTGGGAAGGGCTCAAGCGCGTCCCTTGCGTGCTTGAGCAGTTGCTGCCGTTGAAGGCCGAGCTGAGCGTGCTGGTGGCGCGCGGCGCGGACGGGCAGATCGTCAACTTCCCGGTGCAGCAGAACCTGCACCGCGGCGGCATTCTGGCCGTCACCGAGGTGCCGGCGCCGGATGTGCCGGTCGAGGTGGACAGGCTGGCCATCGTCGCCGCGCGCCAAGTCGCCGAGGCGCTGAACTACGTCGGCGTGCTGTGCATCGAGTTCTTCTGGTTGCAGGACGGCCGCCTGGTCGTCAATGAGATGGCGCCGCGGCCGCACAACTCCGGCCACTGGACGATGAACGGCGCCGATGTGTCGCAGTTCGAGCTGCAGGTGAGGGCGCTGGCCGGCCTGCCATTGCCGGCGCCGCGCCAGCATTCGGCCAGCGTCATGCTGAACCTGCTCGGCGACCTCTGGTTCAACGACGACGGCGGCCCCACGCCCCCGGCCTGGGACCGCGTGCTGGCCCTGCCGGGCACGCATTTGCACCTCTACGGCAAGGCCGACGCCCGCCATGGCCGCAAGATGGGCCATCTGAACATCACGGCCGACACGCCTGCGGCGGCTCATGCGGTCGCCGTGGAGGCTGCCGCCATCCTGGGCCTGCCCACCGACTTCTGATGTTGCTTCTGCCCGGCAACGATCCCGAAGCCGTCCAGGCCGCCGCGCGCCGCCTGGCCGACGGCGAATTGCTCGGCCTGCCGACCGAGACCGTCTATGGCCTGGCCGCGCGCGCCGACCAGGACGAGGCCGTTGCCAGGATCTTTGCCGCCAAGGGCCGGCCCAGCGACCACCCGCTGATCGTCCATGTGCTGGACGCCGCCGGCGCCGAACCCTTTGCCGACCATCTGCCCGTCGCCGCACGCCGGCTGATGGATGCCTTCTGGCCCGGCCCGCTGACCGTCATCGTGCCGCGCAAGGCCGGCATGGCCGAGGCTGCGGCTGGCGGGCATGCCACCGTGGCGCTGCGCTCGCCAGCCCACCCGGTCGCCCGCGCCGTGCTGGCCGCCGCGCGCGCGCTGGGCGTCGAGGGCTTGGCCGCGCCGAGTGCCAACCGGTTTGGTCGCGTCAGCCCGACGCTGGCTCGCCATGTCGTCGAGGAATTCGGCCCCGAGCTGATGGTGCTGGACGGCGGTGCCTGCGAGGTGGGCATCGAGTCCAGCATCGTCGACTGCAGCCGCGAGCATCCGGCCCTGCTGCGTCCGGGGCTGATCAGCCGTGGCCGCATCGAGGCCGCCCTGGGCCAGCCGCTCGTGGAGCCGGATGCCACGGCGCCCAAGGCCTCGGGCACCTTGGCTGCGCACTACGCGCCGAGCGCCCGCGTGCGCCTGCTGGATGCCCAGGCGCTGGCTTTACGTTTGGCCACAACGGCCGCCAGCGGGGGCTTGGAGGGGGTGGCGGTATATTCACGCGCCCAGCTGCCGGCTTGGCGCTGGCAGGCCATGCCGGCCGACCCGGCGGCAGCGGCCCACGAATTGTTCGCGGTGCTGCGCCTTCTGGACGCGGCCGGCGCGCGCGAAATCTGGGTCGAGGCACCGCCCCACGACCCTGCCTGGGATGGCGTGCGCGACCGGCTCAGCCGGGCCGCGGCCGCCTTTTCCGATTGAGTTCTTGTTCCTGAGTTGATCGTCATGCAACGTGTTGTCTCCCAGAAATTGAAGCGCGGCCTGGCTTTGGCCATGGTGGCAGCGGCCGCGCTGATCGCCGGCTGCGGCGGTGGCAGCTCCCAGCAGATCGACCCGTTTGCGCCGACCCGCGTCATCGCCTTCGGCGACGAGATGGGCACCATTCTGCAAAGCGGCAAGAAGTACACGATCAACGGCCTGAATCCCGACACCAAGCAGGTGGACTGCAAGCTCAGCCCGGTCTGGAGCCAGATCCTGGCCGGCGGCTTTGGCTTCGTCTACCCGCAGTGCAACACCGACTTCGTCGCGCTGCCCCAGGGCATCATGTACGCGGCACTGGGCGACAAGGTTGCCGATGTGCGCGACAAGATCGACCTGCATCTGTCCAACGACCGCTTCGGCCCCAAGGACATCGTGTCCATCATGGTCGGCGTCAACGACATCCTCGAGCTGTATCGCCAGTTCCCGGCCCAGAGCCGTGACTCGTTGATCAACGAGGCCAAGGCGCGCGGCAAGCTGCTGGCCGACCAGGTCAACCGCATCGCCAATGCCAACGGCCGTGTGCTGGTGGCCACCATCTTCGACGTCGGCCTGACGCCCTACGGTCAAAAGGAAAGACAGCAGCAGACCGACATCGACCGCGCCATCTTCCTGAACGACCTGAGCTCGGCCTTCAATACGACCATGCGTCTGAACCTGCTCAACGACGGCCGCCTGGTCGGCCTCGTGCTCGTTGACGAGACGATCCAGCAGATCGCGCGCTTCCCGGCCGCCTTCGGCTACGCCGATGTGACGAATGCCGCCTGCCGCACCGAGGTCGCGCCTCAGGACTGCACGACGGACACGCTGGTGACCGACGCCAACCCCACGCAATGGCTGTGGGCCGGCGACACCCTGCTCGGCCCGAGCGCGCAGCAGCGCATCGGCACTTTGGCGCTCACGCGCGCCAAGAACAACCCGTTCTAGCCCACCCCCGAGGCGCTCACTGCCAAGGCCAGCGGCCTTGTCCTTCGGCAGGCACAAACAGTCCTCAGGACTGTTTGTGTCCGGCCTCAGTGCCTCCCCCTCAAGGGCAGCAGGCACTGGGAATGCTCAGGCGGTATTGGTGCGCAGTTCGCGGCGCAGGATCTTGCCGACGTTGCTCTTGGGCAGTTCGTCGCGAAACTCGATGAACCGGGGCCGCTTGTAGGCCGTCATCTGTGCCGTGCAGTAGCTGGCCAGGTCTTCCTCGGCCAGGGCCGGGTCGCTCTTGACGACGAAGAGCTTGACCGCCTCGCCCGACTTGGCGTCCGGCACGCCCACCGCGGCGCATTCCAGCACGCCCGGGTGCATGTTGACGACCTGCTCGATCTCGGTCGGGTACACATTGAAGCCGCTGACCAGGATCATGTCCTTCTTGCGGTCGACGATGCGCACATAGCCGCGCTCGTCCATGATGCCGATGTCGCCGGTCTTGAAGTAGCCGTCAGCGCACATGACATTGGCGGTCTCGTCCGGGCGCTTCCAGTAGCCGGCCATGACCTGGGGACCGCGGATGCAGATCTCGCCGCGCTCGCCGATGGCGACATCGTGGCCGTCGTCGTCGCGGATGGCGATCTCGGTGGACGAGATCGGCAGGCCGATGCTGCCGTTGAAGGCGCGCTGGTCCAGCGGATTGATGGTCGCCGCCGGCGAGGTCTCGGACAAGCCATAGCCTTCGACCACCGGGCAGCCGGTGACCTTGAGCCATTTCTCGGCCGTGGCCTGCTGCACGGCCATGCCGCCGCCGTTGGAGATGACGAGCTCGGAGAAGTCCAGCCGCGAGAAGCCCGGCTCGGCAGCCAGCGCGTTGAACAGCGTGTTGACGGCCGGGAAGATGTGGATCTTGTGTCCCCGCAGCGTCTCGATGAAGCCGGGGATGTCGCGCGGGTTGGGCACCAGGATGTTGAGGTGGCCCATGCGCGCACCGAGCATGAAGCAGGCCGTCAGCGCGAAGATGTGATAAAGCGGCAGCGCACAGACGTTGGTGAACTGCATGTTCTGGTCGGGCAGCCGGGCCAGCATGGGCTGGAACCAGGCCTCGACCTGCAGGATGTTGGCGACGATGTTGCGGTGCAGCAGCGTGGCGCCCTTGGACACGCCGGTCGTGCCGCCGGTGTATTGCAGGAAGGCAACGTCGTCGGGCCCGAGCTCGGGCTTCTTCAGGTGCAGGCGCTCGCCATGGGCCAGCGCCTCGTTGAAGCGCACGACGGTGCGGCCGTCGCCGGCTGGCAGGCGGAACTCCGGCACCATCTTCTTCAGGTGGCGCACGGCAAAGTTGATCAGCGGGCCCTTCCACCAGTTCAGCAGGTCACCCATGGAGGCGAGCACGACATGCTTCACATCGGTCGCGTCGATGACCTCGGACAGCGTGTGCGCGAAGTTCTCCAGCACGACGATGGCGCGCGCGCCCGAGTCCTTGAGCTGATGCTCCAGCTCGCGCGGCGTGTACAGCGGGTTCACGTTCACGACGACGAAGCCCGCGCGCAGGATGGCCGCGATGGCCACGCCGTACTGCAGCAGGTTGGGCATCATGATGGCGACGCGGTCGCCCTGCTTGAGCCCCTGGGCCTGCAGCCAGGCGCCGAGCTGCATGGAGAGCTGGTCGATCTCCGAGAAGCGCATCCGCTGGCCCAGGCAGATGGCGGCATCGCGCGAGGCGTGCTTGCGGAAGGCCTCGTTGAGCAGGTCGACCAGCGAGCCGTAGACGCGGGTGTCGATCTGCGCCGGCACGCCTGCTGGGTAGCTGGCCAGCCAGGGCTTGGCGCGGGATGTCACTTCGGTGACTTCGGCAAGGACGGCGGTCATCGAGAGCCTTCTGACGTGCTTGGCGTGAAGCCTTCGATGTTGGGACGCCGTGTTACATCAAGCTAGGGGAGTTGCCCTAACGCGGATGCATCACCGCGAAACAATGCACGTGCGAGTGTGTCCTCACGGTGTCGCACAGTGGACAGGAACTCGCCCGCGCCCCGCATCGCGCGGAAGGTGTCAAAGCCGCTTTCGAGAAAGTTCTGCAGCGCGCCCAGGCCCGCCATCTGCGCGGGGCCGCGCATCAGCCGCAGCGTCTGGCGCAGCAGCGGCTTGCGGGTCAGCTTGTCCAGCGACTCGCCCACCGCCATCGTCAGCTCGATCTGTCGCTGCCTCGACGCGGGCTCGCTGCAGGCGCGCCAGGCAATGGCGTATTCGTCGGGCTTGATATCGGCTGACAGCAGGTGCTCGGCCATGCGCGTATCCAGGCGTTCGGACAGGGCGTGCAGCTGCGCGAGCTTGGCGACCGTGTCGACGACCTCGGCGGGAAAGAGGCGGGTCAGCGTCGGGATGACGCGGGCGAACTGCGCATCACGCTGGCGGTAATCGTCGGGACCGTAAAGCTCGTGCAGGAAGAAGCGCGTGGCCGCCTCATAGCGTGGGTTGGCGAGCAGATCGGCATAGGTGGCCGCAAAGCGGCGCTGCTGGAAGGTCTTCACGCTCTGGACGCGGGCCTCGAGCTCGGGGTCGGCAGCACGGCGGGCGCGTTCTGCGTCGACGGCGCGCAGTTCATTCAGCAGGGATTCGGCACTCAGTTCATCCATGGGTCGGCGGAATTCTGCCTTCCTACACTCGGGCGATGAACGGACGACTGCAAAGGATCTGGGTGTTGCTGCGGCTGGCCCTGGCGCTGGCCGTGGGCTGGCGCTTCGGCTGGGGCTGGGGGCTGCTGACGCTGGGCCTGCATGCGCTCATTCTGGCGGGGGGCTTCCTGCAATTGCGCTGGGTGAACCGGCCCGCACCGGCCTGGGGGCAACTGCTTCGCGCCTGGGCCCGGGAGGTCGTCGCCAGCGAGTTGGCCTTCTCATGGCGCCAGCCCTGGCGCGAATGGGCCGAAGCGGATCATCTGCCGGCGGGCGCCGGGCAGGGCGTGTTGCTGGTACACGGTTTTTCCTGCAATCGTGGCCGCTGGAATGGCTGGATGGAGCGCCTGCGCGAGCAAGGTGTCGCTTTCGTCGCGCCTTCGCTGGAGCCGGCTTTCGGCAGCATCGATGTCTATGCGGAGGAGATCGAAGCCGGCGTGCAGAAGCTCAAGGCGCACACGGGGCGCATGCCCATCCTCTGCGCGCACAGCATGGGCGGCCTGGCGCTGCGGGCTTGGTGGCGCCGCTTCGGCGCGGGGCATGAGGCGCCGCATGTCATCACGCTGGGTTCACCCCACCAGGGCACGCGCATGGCGGCGCTTGGTCTGGGCGTCAACACGCAGCAGATGCGCCTGGGCAATGCCTGGCTGGCGGCGCTGCCGGGTCTGCCTGACGTTGACTGCTTCTGGACGCCCTGTGACCAGATCGTCAATCCGGCGGAGCGGGCGATCCTGGCCGGCGCGCGGGCGCACCGGCTCGATGGTGTCGGCCACATGGGCCTCGTCCATTCGGAGGAGGCCTGGCAGTGTCTTCAGACGGCCTTGGCGGGCTCGTCCTTCAGCACACCGCGGCGGATCTGATCCAGTTCGATGCTCTCGAACAAGGCCTTGAAGTTGCCTTCGCCGAAACCCTCGTTGCCCTTGCGCTGGATCAGCTCGAAGAAGATCGGACCGATGACTTCCTTGGTGAAGATCTGCAGCAGCAGTTCGTTGTCCACGCCCAGGTGGGTGGCGCCGTCGATGAGGATGCGCAGGCGGCGCAGTTCGTCCACGTTCTCGCCGTGGCCCGGCAGGCGCTTGTCGATGAGGTCGAAATAGGTCTCGATGGTGTCCTGGAACTGCACGCCGGTGCTCTTCATGCCCTCGACCGTGCCGTAGATGTCGGTCGTGCCCAGCGCCACGTGCTGGATGCCCTCGCCGTGGTACAGGTCCAGGTACTCGGCGATCTGGCTCTTGTCGTCCGAGCTTTCATTGATCGGGATGCGGATCTTGCCGCAGGGGCTGGTCATGGCCTTGCTCTTCAGGCCGGTCAGCTTGCCCTCGATGTCGAAGTAGCGCACCTCGCGGAAGTTGAAGAAGCGCTCGTAGAACTCCGACCATTCCTTCATGCGGCCGCGGAAGACGTTGTGCGTCAGGTGGTCGATCTCGGTCAGGCCGTGGCCCACCGGGTTGGGGTCGACCGGCTGGCCCTGCGCGTCCAGCAGCGGCACGAAGTCCACGTCATAGATCGATATATTGCCGATGGCACCGGCGCCCGCGCCGCCCTTGCCTTGCCAGCGGTCGACGAAATAGATCAGCGAGTCGCCGATGCCCTTGATGGCCGGGATGTTCAGCTCCATCGGGCCGGCCTTGTTGTCGAAGCCCCAGGCGCCCAGCTCCAGCGCGCGTTTGTAGGCATGGCCGGCGTCCTGCACGCGAAAGGCGATGGCGCAGATGGACGGGCCGTGCAGGCGCGCGAAGCGCTGCGCGAAGGAATCGCTCTCGGCGTTGATGATGAAGTTGACGCCACCCTGGCGGTACAGCGTCACGCTTTTGTGGCGGTGCTTGGCGACGGCCTTGAAACCCATGGTCTCGAACAGCTTGCCCAGGCCCGCCGGATCGGGCGCGGCGAACTCGATGAACTCGAAACCATCGGTGCCCATCGGGTTGTCCCAGGGGGTGAACTTGGCCATGAAAGTCTCCAGCGGCGTGATGCTTGAAAACGAAAATTCTGCGGCGCGGTTCGCGCAGGTTTCATGCATTCTTCGGCGCGGACTCGGCCATCGGCGCAGGAAACCTGCAAAATCACGGCCATGGAAGCCGCCATCGAGCTCGACGCCATTGACCGCCGCATTCTGCGCGCGCTGCAGCAGGATGGCCGCCTCACCTATGACACGCTGGCCGGCGAGGCTGGGCTGTCGTCTTCCGCCGTGCTGCGCCGCGTGCGTCGCCTGGAGGAGGCCGGTGTGATCGCCGGCTATGTCGCGCTGGTGGCGCCGGCGCGCATCGGCCTGGGCCTGACGGCCTATATCAATGTCAGGCTGGAGAAGCAGACCGACAACCCGCTGCGCAATCCGCGCGACCTCTTCCGCGCTGCCGTGCAGACCTGGCCCGAGGTGGTCGAGTGCGCGGCGCTGACGGGCGAGATGGACTATCTGCTGCGCGTGCTGGTGCAGGACATGCAGCACTACGCCCGCTTCATCAGCGACACGCTGCTGATGCACCCCAGCGTGCAGGACTGCAAGACCAGCTTCGTGCTGGAACGGCTGAAGAACACGACCGCTGTACCGGTTTGAACCTGTGCGCCGGCCGGTGGCATTCACCGGCCATGACCACGGTCGACCGGTACCGTTCCCGCCCTGGCGCGTCGCTGCCCGACGTCGGCCTGGTGCTGGGCTGGCTGCCCCGGCTGCACCGCTATGCGCGGTCGCTGCGGCGCAACCGCGAGGACGCTGATGATCTCGTGCAGGACACGCTGGAGCGCGCCTGGTCGCGCGCCGGGCTCTGGCAGGGCGTGGGCGACATGCGCGGCTGGCTGTTCAGCATCATGCACAACCTGCACGTCGACGCTTTGCGCCGTGGCCGGCTGGATGTGGTGGACCTCGACAGGCAGGTGCTGGACATCCCCGTCGCTGCTGCGCAGTCCGAACGCCTGGCTCTGCGCGACCTGCACAAGGCCCTGGCGACCTTGCCGGTGGAGCAGCGCGAGGTGCTGCTGCTGCTGGCCGTCAACGGCATGGCCTATGCCGAGATCGCCGCGGCCCTCGGCATTCCCGTTGGCACCGTGATGTCGCGGCTGTCGCGCGGTCGCACGAGGCTGCGCGGCCTGATGGCCGGGAATGTGCGGCGGCCGAACTTTCAGGGGAGAAGGGAATAGCCCGGCGTTGGCGTCAGTCGAATTCGTGAAGCAGCTTGAGGGCGTGCGCTTCGCTGAGGTTGAGCAGTTCGGCGATGTCGTGCAGATCGTCCGGCACGCCCGCGTCATCCCAGCCCCGCGCCGTGTGCCGCGCCAGCCGCACAGCCAGGTGCACGCAGCGCACCTGCGGGTTGCGGCCGTCTTTCTCGCTGGTGATGCGCGCGAGCAAGTCCGGCAGATGCCAGCGTCGCATCAGGGCCTGCTCCAGTTCGGCCAGTTCAATGCCCAGCACCTGGCGCTGGGCAGCCGTGCTGCGCAGATGCCGGTCGGCGTCCTGCAAGGCGGCGATCTTCAGCGCCAGCACGGGCGCATGTACCCACAGCAGCATCTCGGCGAAGTCGTGCAGCAAGGCGGCGCTGTGGATGATGGCGGCATCGGGGTCGGCCCGATGGGCCGCAAAGCCCAGCGCGAAGCGCGAGGCACGTTCGGCGCGCTGCATGACACGTGACAGCCCGAGCAGGGCCTCGTCGTTGTCAGCCAGCACCAGTTCGAGCGTCGGCTGCGGACCGAAGTCGCGGAAAAAGGGGGTGATGCCCATCAGCACGATGGCAGCGGTCACTGTTTCGGCGTCGGCCCTGAGCCCGGAAGTGCTGCCGCGCCGCCGCTCACTGGCATGGGCCAGCACCTTCAGCGTCATCAGCGGGTCGGTGGCGATCATTTCTCCCAGGCCGTGGGCGTCGACGTCGTCCTCGGTCGCGCGCATGTGCTCAAGCGACTCGGCCGTCTCGGCCAGCACGGGGATCTCGGCCCGCGCAAAGGCGTCCACCCAGGCCTCCAGGCTGTGGAGTGGCGCGGTCAGGCAGAGGCGGTCGGACATGGGGCCGATGCTAGGCCTGGGCGGGGCCGCCTGCTCGTCGGAGGCGGCCCCGTTTTGCCAACCATTTCAGCTTTGACGGCACCCCTATCTCGGGGCGAGCGCCGGGCCGCTCCCAAGCCGGCCCGGCTGGCGATGTGCTTGCCGGTCAATACGGCAAGCATCGCCGTCCCCTCGGGGGACCGTTCGCACTTGCCGGCGTTCAGCCGGAGCAAGAGCAAACGAGGGGCGACTTTCCTACAGCCTGCGCACGCCTTCCAGCCGGGCGGTCAGCTGGCCATCGACGTAGAGCGCGCCTTCAGGCGCGCCGGCTTCGGCGTAGAACTCCAGATGGTTGCGGGCACGGCGCCGGCGGTAGGCCGGCGAGAACACCAACCGGATGGCACGGGCCGCGCGCTTGACGCGGGTCCAGCGGCGGGCCCAGGCGGCGTGGGTTTCGGCGGCATCGGGGCCGCTCAACTCGATCAATCTCATGAGGGTCTCCTTGGCGCCGGGCCGGCCCTCATGACATGGATCGGTCATGGCTGAGGGGCAGGCGGCGCGCTGTGGTCAGGGGCTGTCGTCGGGGAAGCGGTCGCGCAGCAGGCGTCGCAATTCGAGGCGGGCTTGCTGGCGCTGGGCATGGGCGTCGTGCGCGCTTCGGTGGGCGCCGGCCTGGCGTTGCATGGCCGGTACCACCAGCGGATTGCGCGGTTTGAGCGCTTTGATCTGCAGGGGACGCGGGGAGGTGAATTGGGGCATGGCGTGCTCCGGTTGGGGCCGCACGTGGGCGGCGGGCAATGCGGCGGCTCGGCCCGGGGTGGCGCCTGCGTTTGCATGGATGAATTGGGGCCCGGGGCTTGCGCTCGAGGCAAGCGGGCCGGGCGGTCAGAGGGCTTGGGTGTGCGACCTCGCTGTGACGGGAGAACTGCAACACGCCACAACTTGCGCAAATGATAAACAAACGTTGCTCTTGCGCAAGCGGTTTTTATCCAACACCCCTAACGTGAGTAGTACCGGCCGTCCAGTGATGGATGCGCGGAAGGATCAGCGCTTCTTGGCCTTCAGCGGCGCGACGCGCGCCTGCAGCTTGCGCCACTCGTCGAGCTCGGCCTGCGGACTGGGCGCGGCCGCCTTCACCGGCACGGGTGCCGGTGTGGTCGAGGGCGTCAGCACCTCGCCGAGCAGATCCAGCAGCCGCGTGCGGGCGCGCTGCGGGTGGCGGCGGTAGTAGGTCAGCACCAGGCCGATGATGAAGCGCTCGTCGTCATCTCGGGGCATGCTGGGCGAGTCGCTTGCCGCAGGCGCTGCTGCAGCGGGCATGGCCGGTGCCTCGGCAGTGGCCATTGCACCGTGCTCGATGTCCATCCAACCCGGCGCCTTGTGACAGAGCTGCTCGAACTGCCGCGCCAGGCGCTCGCCGATCTGGCGCGAGCGGCCCTTGATCTGGCTCCAGTAGCTGGGCTGGATCTGCAGCCTCTCGGCGAAACGCCTTTCCAGGCCACGCAGGGTGGCGGCATCGGCATTCTTGACGGTGGCGCTGACGAACTCTTCGAACAGCCGCATCGCGTTGTCCAATCGGATCTGCGCGACGTCGCGGGGGGCGCTGGGCATGGGCCGCAATGATAAATGGATCTTCACCTTCACTTCTGCGCGATCCCGGGTCGTAGGACGGCTCCGACCCGGCTGAGCCGGCAACTCCTACTGAATGCCCGCCAGGCTGCACCCATATTGAGGTTTTAGGCCGTCAAAGGAGATTGGCATGCATACCGCAGACAGCACCCTCATCGCGCTGGAGAAGAAGTTCTGGCAGTCGATGGTGGACGAAGACACCGACACCGCAGTGGCGCTGCTGGACGAGCCGGCGCTGATGGTGAGTTCACACGGCGCCATGCAGTTCGATCGCAAGCAGTACAAGCACATGGCGGAAGAAGGCCCGATGGTCATCAGATCGTTCGAGTTCAGCGACATGCAGGTCATGCACCCGAACGACGACACCGCCGTGCTGACCTATCGAGTCAAGCAGGCCATCGCGCCTCGCGGCAAGTCGGAGGAGAAGGAGCAGGAGATGGCCGACTCGTCCGTCTGGCTACGCAAGGACGGCGAATGGCTGTGCGTCATGCACACGGAGACCGAGGTGGACGCCAAGGCCAAACCGGCCAGGAAGACCACCGCCAAGGCCAAGCACTGAAGCTCAGTCCCCTTCGTCGTGCGCCTTGTAAGCGCCGACGAGGGCGGCCTGCGTGTTCGGCGGCACCGGCTCGTAGTGCGACAGCAGCAGCGTGTAGCGCCCTTCGCCCGCGGTGATCGCGTTCAGCCGCGTCTGGTAGCTGGCCAGTTCGGCCAGTGGTGCCAGGCCCTGCACGATGAGGCTGCCCGGCACGGCGGAGCGGGTGCCGTTGACCTGGCCGCGGCGTGAGGCGAGGTCGCCAGTGATGTCGCCGATGCCGTGCTCGGGCGCCGTGATCTCGACCTGCACGATGGGTTCCAGGATCAGCGGCCGGGCCTCGCGCACGGCCTCGATCAGCGCGCGGCGGCCGGCGGTGACGAAAGCGATCTCCTTGCTGTCCACGGAATGGTGCTTGCCGTCATAGACGACCACGCGCAGGTCCACCAGCGGATAGCCGGCAATGACGCCGCTGGCCAACGCCGAGCGCACGCCTTTTTCGACGGCCGGCATGAACTGGCCCGGAATGGTGCCACCCTTCACCGCGTCGACGAACTCGAAGCCGGCGCCGCGCTCCAGCGGCTCGACGCGCAGATAGACCTCGCCGAACTGGCCCGCGCCGCCGCTCTGCTTCTTGTGGCGGTAGTGGCCTTCGGCCGGCGCCGAGATCGTCTCGCGGTAGGCGATGCGCGGCGGCTCGGTGAGGACTTCGCTCTTGTAGAGCTCGCGCAGTCGCTCCAGCAGAAGGCGCAGATGCAGTTCACCCAGGCCGTAGACCAGCGTCTGGTGCGTTTCACCGGCCTGTTCGATGCGCAGGCAGGGGTCTTCCTCCACCAGCCGGGCCAGCACCTCCCAGAGCTTCTGCTCATCGCCGCGGCGCGCGGGGCTGATGGCCAGGCCGTGCACCGGGGTGGGGAAGTCCAGCGGCTTCAGGTAGATGTGCTCGTCCTCTTGCGCGTCATGCAGCACGGCGTCAAAGGCGAGGTCTTCCACCTTGGCAATGGCGCAGAGGTCACCCGGCAAAGCCTCGTCAATGTCGACATGCTTGGCGCCCTGCAACATGAAGAGGTGTGCGACGCGGATGGGCTTGCGCGCATGGCCGACGAAGAGCAGGCCGCCCTTGGCGACGCGGCCCTGATGCACGCGCATGACGCCCATCTTGCCGAGGTAGGGGTCGGCGACGATCTTGAAGATATGGGCCAGCACATGGCCGGCTGGGTCGGGCCGGGCGGGGTAGGGCGTGGGCTCCGTGCCCTTGCCTTCCAGAAAAGGGGGCGGGTTGCCCTCGGCCGGGTTCGGCATCAAGGCTTCGATCGCCGACAGCAGTTCGCCAATGCCGGCGCCGGTCTTGGCTGAGCAGAAGCAGACCGGGATCAGATGCCCTTCGCGCAACGCCTGCTCCAGCGGCGCATGCAGCTCGCGCGGGTCGACGTCGCCGTCGGTCAGGTAGCGGTCCACGAATGCCGCATCGACCTCGACGACCTGCTCGACCAGGGCCCGGTGCGCTTCGGCCACGGACGAAAAATCGGCGTCCCCGGACGCCGCGAAGAAACAGTCGGCGACGCGCTTGGCGCCGCTGGCCGGCAAGTTCAGTGGCAGGCACTCCTTGCCAAACACCTCGCGGATCTGGGCGAGCAGCCCGGGCAGGTCGGTGTCGGGACAGTCGATCTTGTTGACGACGATGAGGCGTGTCAGCCCGCGCTCGGCGGCGGCGGCCAGCAAGCGCTGGGCCATCAGCTCGATGCCGTTCTGGGCGTTGATGACGACGATGGCGGTGTCCGCCGCCTCCAGCGCCGGCAGGGCCTGGCCGACGAAATCCGGTGCACCGGGCGTGTCGATGGCGTGCACGCGGATGCCGCCATGGGTGAAGTGGGCGAGGCTGGATTGCAGCGAATGGCCCAGGCGCCGCTCCAACGGGTCATGGTCGCTCACCGTGCTGCCGCGCTCGATGCTGCCGGCCTGCGGGATGGCGCCGGCATGGGCCAGCAATGCGTCCAGCAACAGCGTCTTGCCGGCCGCCGCCGGCCCCACCAGCGCGACCGTTCGGATGGTGCTCACTCGCGAATCCAGGCTCGTCTCGCTCATCGGAATCTCCTCAGTGGCGTTGGCAGAGTAGAAGAACGCGGCCAACCCGGCAAGGGCAGAATCGTTTGCATGCAAGCCCGATTGACCGCCCTCATACTCTTCCCCCTGCTCGCCGCCACGGCCCAGGCCCAGTCTGCGCCGGCCGACGAGCTGAAGGCCATGCTGGCCGAAGTCAGCCCGGCCCGCATCGAGTCGCGTATCCGCCGGCTGGTGGCCTTTGGCACGCGCCATACGCTGTCCGACATCGCCTCCGACACCCGCGGCATCGGTGCCGCGCGCCGCTGGATCACGGCGGAGCTGTCCAACTGCTCCAGGCTCGCCGGCGGGCGGCTGCAGGTGGAGGAGCAGAGCTTCATCGAGCCGGCCGGCAACCGCGTGCCGCAGGCGACCGAGCTGGTGAATGTCGTCGCCACGCTGCCGGGCCGCGGTGCGTCGAAGAGCCGCGTCCTCGTCGTCAGCGGCCACTACGACTCGCGCAACAGCGACGTCATGGATTCCCTGGGCGAGGCGCCCGGCGCCAACGACGACGCCTCCGGCACGGCTGCGGTCATGGAGCTCGCCTGCGTGATGGCTGGGCGCCAGTTCGACGCGACCCTCGTCTTCATGGCAGTGCCGGGTGAGGAGCAGGGGCTGCTGGGCGCCGCGCAATGGGCACGCGAGGCACGTGCTGCGGGCACCAATGTCGAGGCCATGATCACCAACGACATCGTCGGCAGCTCGCGCGGCGACGCGGGCCAGGCCGACCCCAAACGCCTGCGCCTGTTTGCCGACGGCCTCGACCCGCTGGTGCGCCTGCTGACCGCCGCCAACGCCAACCGCCCTGCCAGCGACGCCGACGTCAGGTCCGTCGCTGCCATGCAGGCCGAGCTGCTGCCGTTGCTGCAGGCCGGTGGCAACGAGGACCTGCCGACCCACCAGCTCGGCCGCCACCTCAAGGCCGCCGCCGAGGCTGCCATGCCTGGTTTCAGCGTGCAGCTCATCCAACGCCGCGACCGCTATCTGCGTGGCGGCGACCACATCCCCTTCCTGGAGCGTGGCTATGCGGCGGTGCGCTTCTCCGAACCCTTTGAGAACTTCGCCCACCAGCACCAGAACCCCAGGACCGAAAACGGTGTCGTGTTCGGTGACCTGCCCGAGTTCGTTGACTTCGCCTACGTGGCCGATGTGGCGCGCGCCAACCTCGCCGGCCTGGCCACGCTGGCCTGGGCGCCGGCGCCGCCCAAGGGCGTGAAGCTGGATGCGCGCGAGCTGACCAACGACTCGACGCTGGAGTGGCAGGCCAGCGACGACCCCGAGGTGGCCGGCTACCGCGTCGTCTGGCGCGACACCGACTCGGCCGCCTGGCAGCAGTTCAAGGACGTGGGCCGGGCCACGCGCTCGACGCTGCCGGTGTCCAAGGACAACGTCGTCTTCGGCGTGCAGTCAGTCTCGAAGAAAGGTTATGCCAGCCTGGCGAGCTACCCGCTGCCGCGGCGCTGAAGAACGCTGACGCCCGGTCGCCAAAGGCAACCCTTGCTTACTGCGGCGGGCGTGGCGATGGACGAATATTCAGCCGCCACCACCGCGAGGGCTGATGCATTGAGCATGACCGCCTTGCCCGTGTCGCCCCTGGCCGTCCACTGTCGAGCCGCGGCGATGAGGCGGTGATGGCTCGGGCGCGACAGCCGGTCCACCGGCTGCCGCGCCCGTTCTTTTAGGGCCTGTTAACACTACGGCAATGGGTCGCGAAGGCCCGCCGCCAGGGCCAATCAAGGCGCGGCACGCCGCCCGCACTCATGTGCGGGCCAGTGGCGCAACGCCGAGTGGCCCCTGGCGGCGGGCCTTCCCTTCGGGTTGTGGCCAGAAATGCCGCGCGCGGCGTTGCAAATGCTCGCCGGGTGTCCAACCCGACTCCGCTTTGCGCCTTGCTCGCGCCCTTTCTGGCCACAACGCGACCCGTTGCCGTAGTGTTAACAGGCCCTGGCTCAGCAGGGCAGGCCGGAGGTCTGCGCCGAGCAGGACTGGCTGTCCAACTGCAATACCAGGCCATCAGGCATGCGGCCGATGATGCGCAGCAGCTTGTAGCTGTTGACATTGAGGGCCGTGTTGCCCACGGTTGCGCTTAGCGAGGCGCCGGTGGCGAAGGCGCCCTTGGTGGAACCTTCCTTGGTGACGACGCCGAGTTCCGTTTCGGCCAGTTTGCTGTTGCAAGCCGTGTCGGTGCAGAGCAGGGCGCGGTCTGGCATCAGGTCGCCGCGCGGCAAGGTCCACGTCGGGCCGTAGCTGATCTTGGCGTTGACGGCGCCCTTCATCCCGGTCAGGTCGGTGATCGCCTTGGCCACCAGCGCCGGCCAGGGCAGGCCGCTCTGGGTGGCGGCAGCGATGGGCAACTGGCCGGCGAGTTCAATGCCAAGGCTGTCGCCATCCAGGCCGCCGAGCGGCGTGCCGCAGGCGCCGTCCTGGAACAGCTCGATCTTCAGGTTGCGGCCCGCGCGTACGAAATTGCGCGCCACGGCGTCGCCGGCAGCGCCCGCAGGCACCGGCAGGCTGACGATGTTGTTGCCGCGCGTGGCACCGCTGAGCGGATCGAGGCTGGGTGTGCCGTCGCTGCTGCTGACGCTCCACAGGCTCAGATAGCCGCCAGCGCCGGCCTTCTTGAACAGCGCCAGCGGCACATCGGCACCGCTCGCGTCCTTCTGGCTGACCCGGGCGCACTGCAGCACACCCCCGCCGCTGGCGCTGATAGCGGGAATGCTGATATCCAGATAGCGCGCATAGCTGTCCGGTGCCGCGCTGTCGACGCGGCGCGTCAGCACCAGGCGGGCGGCGGCCGTGGCCTGCACCTCCAGGCGGTTGCCAAGGAAGGTCCAGCCGGAGGGGCGCTTCACGGCAGCCTGCTCCAGCCCCAAGCGCCGCTGGAAGCCCGCGGCGTTCTGATAGACGAAGCCGACGCGGCACAGCGGGTCGCCGACACCGAAGTCGCAGCGGCCGAGCATGGAGCGCAGCAGCTTCCCGCCGAACATGACCTCGCCCTCGCCCAGGATGCCATTCATGCGCAGGCAGACCAGCTGCGCCGCGTCCTTGGCCCCGATGAAGGGCGCCGAGATCGCATCGACGCTGGCACGCGCATTCGCGTCGAAGATGGACTCCAGGCCGATCAACTTGCTCTGGCAGTTGCCGATGTTGGCCGTGGCCGTGATCAGCTTGGTGAACAGCGCATCCAGGCCGGTCAGGTCCACCCCCGCCGCTGCGGCGTCGAAGCCCAGGCTGCCCTGGGTCGTGTTGGTCTCCAGATAGGCGGTGCCTGCCCCAAGGCGGGACGTCAGCGTCACGAAGGCCTTGCTGTCGGCACCCAGGCCGACGGCGACGGTGTCCAGCATGCGGTCGTAGCCGGTGTGCGAACCGGCCGTCAGCGCGCCAGCCAGCAGATCGAAGTCGCTTGCCAGGCCTGCGTCGGCCAGGGCTGGCGCGAGGGCTGCGCGCAGGCGGGTCTGGGCGCCGGCCAGGGCGGTGTCGCCCAGGCCCTGCACGGCGCCGGTCATCAGCGTCTCGGGAGCCTGGTCACTGGCCAGCACCGTGATGGCACTGGTCAGTGGCGTCAGATGCAGCGTGCCGCCATTGCCGGTGGCACCCCAAAGGCAGATTGGCTTGTCGGCGACGCTGCCACAGGCCTCGACGCGGAAGGGGCCGTCGCCACTCAGTGCAATCGGGCCGTAGGCACCGGTCGCGGCGGTGACGGGTTTGCCGGTGGCGATGGCCTTGCCGGTCGCGTCCAGCACGCGCACCGTGGCGCTGTTCAGCGCCAGCCCCGCCGCGACGATGCCGGACACCGGTGGTGGTGGCGGAGGAGGCGGAGGAGGGGGCGGGGGGGGCGGGGGGGGCGGGGGGGGCGGCGGTGTCGGCGTCGGCGAAGGAGCGGGCGACGGGCTCGGGCTCGGGCTCGGGCTGGGCGCGGGGCTGGGCGCGGGGCTGGGCGCCGGTGCAGGACTTGGCGACGGGCTGGGCGAGGGCGAGGGGCTGGGCGTTGGCACCGGGACCGGCATGGGCAGCGGGCTGGGCGTGGCCGCTGGCGGCGGCGGGCCGGGCGCTTCGCTGGGCGCGGAGCCGCCGCCCCCGCCGCAGGCAGCGAGAGCCAGGGCCATGGGCCACGCATAGGCCGAAACCCGGCGGGGGGCCGGCGGCGGGGTCAGCGGGATTGGGAAGGAAAGGTCAGCAGAGTCGGGCATCCGGGCCAGCCGCACAGGCGGCACAACGGTCAGGGTTGACCCGACTTTAGGCCGCCGAGCCCGCTGGCGATGGCCGGAACTGCAGGTCCGGCGTGGCCTTTTGCGAGCTATCAGTCGCGGTGGCCATGGCCGTGCCCGTGCCCGTGGCCGCGGTCGTGACGGCCGCGGTCATGCCAGTCGTCACGGCGCCCGTCGCGGTCACGGTAGACGACGACGTTCTGGCGGTACCAGCCGTCCTCGACGAAATAGACCGGTGCGCCGCAGGCGCCGTAATAGCCGCAGTGGCGGCGCCAGTTGTGGCGGTGCTCGGGCGGCACCCACAGATAGACCGGCTGGGCGCGGTAGGCCGGGCGGCCGATGATGACCGGCTGGGGCGCCAGCAGCACCGGTTGCGGATAACGGCCGATGTCGACGCGCCCGTACACGCCCGGTTGGCTGAAGCCGATGGAGACGCCGACGTCTGCGGCCCGGGCGGCAGGCAGGGCAGTCATGGCAGCCACGCCCAGCAGAGCCGGGGCGATCCAGTATGCGAAGGGGTTGCGACGGGTGGTCATGGGATTTCTCCTGAGGAATGCGGCGGTGCCGCTGCACCCAGTGAACGCCCCGCCGGGGCAGGTGGTTGTCAGTGCGCCGCCGCGGTGCTTGTAGGACAAGCGGTAGGCCCGCGTGGATGCGGCCCTGTCCTACAAGTCCTTGCCCGTCCTGCCGACGCGGCCCCGCTCCTGTGGGCTTGATGCTTGCCCGTCTTTGCGTCGGAGCAGCATCGATGAGCGAACCCCAGCAGACGGGTGTGCCCGCAGACGAGGCACCGCGGGATGTGCTCGCCGCTTCGGTGTCAGCCGCGCAGCTCGCGCTGGCGCAGAACGCGCGCTTCCTGGAGCGCTGCAGCCGCCTGGCTGGCGTCGGCGCCTGGGAATGGCAGGCCGACACCGAGAAGCTGACGGTGTCCGACTCGGCCTGCGAGTTGCTTGGCCTGCCCATTGGCCAGGTACCGACGCTGGCAGCCCTGTTGCAGCGTTTCGGCCCCGATGGTGCTGCCATGTTGGACGCGGCCCTGCAGCGCGCTGCGGCAGACGGCGAGGGCTGGGATGTCGAGTTGCCGTGCGAGACCGGCCCGAACGGGCACCGCGTGCTGCGCGTGGTTGGTCGCCATGACGAAGACGAAACCGGCCGGCGTGTCGGTGTCGTCATGCAGGACGTCAGTGAACCCGCCAAGGTGCGTGCCGAGCTGGAGCGCACGCTGGAGCGCCTGGCCCTGGCCACCCACAGCGGCGGCATTGGCGTCTGGAATCTGGACCTGCGGGACTCTCGCCATGGCGAACTCACCTGGGACGACGCCATGTGGCGTTTGCACGGCGAGCCGCCGCGTGGCCAGCGCACCAGCCTCGCGAACTGGCGCAAGCGCCTGCATCCCGAGGACCGCCGCGCCGCCGTCATGGCCGTGCGGGCGGCCCTGCGCGACGGGCCCCAGCTGGACGGCGAATGGCGGGTCAGCTGGCCCGATGGCAGCGTCCATGTGTTGCGCAGCGCCGGTCGGGTGCTGCGCGATGCCGGCGGCCGGCCGCTGCGCTTGTCGGGCGTCTGTTGGGACGTCAGCGAGGCTCGCCGTTTGCAACAGCAATTGCAGGAGCAGCATGAGCTGCTGGAGGTCACGCTGCAATCCATCGCCGATGCGGTGCTGACCACCGATGCCCTCGGTCGAGTGACCTGGCTCAACCCCGTCGCCCAGCGGCTGACGGGCTGGTCTGCCGCCGAGGCGCGCGGCCAGCCGGCCAGCCATGTCTTCCTGGCCCAGCGCGAGGAAACCGGCGAGCCCTTGGCCGACCCGGTGCAGCGCTGCCTGGCCACCGGCCGGCCGACGCGTCTGTCTGCCGGTGCCATGTTGCTCAGCCGCGATGGCGAACTGCGCGCCGTGGACGACTCGGTCGCCCCCATCCGCGATGCCGACGGCCGCGTGCTTGGCGCCGTGCTGGTCTTTCGCGACGTGACCCAGCAGCGCCGCCAGTTCGACGAGATCCGCTGGCGCGCCAGCCATGACGGCTTGACTGGCCTTGTCAACCGCGTCGAGTTCGGCCAGCGCCTGGCGCGCACGCTCGAGCGAGCCAAGCGCGATGGCAGCCACCATGCGCTGCTGGCTTTCGACCTCGATCGCTTCAAGCTCGTCAACGACCACTGCGGCCATGCCGCCGGCGACGAGGTGCTGCGCGAGGTTGCCCGCCGCCTGGAGGCCGGCGTTCGCGGCCGCGACACGGTGGCCCGGCTGGGTGGCGACGAGTTCGCGGCCATCCTGGAAAACTGCTCGCTCGACGAGGCCCTGCACGTGGCGCAGAAGCTGTGCGACGCGATGGACCAGTACCGCTATGTGCACGGCGAGCAACGGTTTCGCATCGGCACCAGCATCGGCGTGGCCCCGCTGGATGGGCGCTGGCCCGATGCCGATGCCGCCATGCGCGAGGCCGATGCTTGCTGCATGATCGCCAAGGAGCAGGGCCGCAACCGCGTGCAGCTGTGGGCGCCCGATGACGCCACGCTGCGCGCCCACCAGAGCGAGCACCGCTGGGCGACGCGGCTGCAACAGGCCCTGGACGAGGACCGCTTCGAGCTCGACCTGCAGCGTGTGCTGCCGGCCCAGGGTGAGGACGATGGCCGGCTGCGCGGCGAGCTGCTGTTGCGCCTGCGCGAGCGCGACGGCAGCCGTGTGTTGCCCGGCGCCTTCATGCCGGCGGCCGAGCGCTTCCATCTCGCGCCGCGGCTGGACCGCTGGGTCTTGAGGCAGGCGGTTGACTTGCTGCAGCGCGGCGGCCCCCCGGAGGTCGCGTCGCTGTCCATCAATGTGTCGGCCCTGACGCTGCAGGATGCGGCCTACCACCAGGAAGCCCGGGCCCTGCTGACGGCGCTAGGCCCCACGCGTGCCGCGACCTTGTGCCTGGAAATCACCGAGACGGCCGTCATCACCCAGCTCGGCGAGGCGGCGAGCTTCATCCAGCAGATGCGGGCCCTGGGTGTGCGCATCGCGCTGGACGATTTCGGCGCCGGCGCCTCCTCATACAGCTATCTGAAGGCGCTGCCAGTGGATCTGCTGAAGATCGACGGCCAGTTCGTGCGCGCGTTGATGACCGACCCGCTCGATCAGGTGGCGGTGCGCAGCTTTGTCGACGTTGCCAGGACGCTCGGCCTGACGACGGTGGCGGAATGCGTGGAGACACCCGAGGTGCTGCTGGAGTTGGTGCGCCTGGGCGTCGGCGAGGTGCAGGGTTTCCTGCTCCACCGGCCCCAGCCACTGGCTGAGCTGCTGGTTGCCGCCGAAGAGACGATGCCCGCCTGAACTCAGCGGGCGGTCGCCTGCGGCTCGCGGGGCGGCTGCGGCGCCACATCGGCGCGCACTGGCTGGTCGCGGTCGTCGGCATCAACGGCCGGCGCTTCGGCCTTGGCGACGATGGTGGCGTCATCGGGTGTCGAGGCCGGCGGCGCACTGTTGTCGCGCCCGTCCGCGACCGCGCGCAGCGACACCTGCAGGCCGCGCGACAGCTGCTGCTGCCAGCCGTGCAGGGTGTCCGCCGCCTTGTGCATGACGGCACTCAGCTGCACGTCCAGCGGGCGCGGGTCGTCGACCATGTCCACGCCGGCGCTGGCCCCGAGGGCCGCGATGGCGACGAGCATGGCGGCTGCGTGGAAGCGGCGGCTGTGCAAGGGCGGTGACAGCGCGTCGGCGTCCCGCGACATGATGGACATGTCGGGTACCGGCGGTGCCGGCATCTGCGTGTGCCAGCCCTCGGCATGCGGTGATCGCGGGAATTGCATGGTGCCCTCCTGGCTGCGTCTGAGACGGTTACCGCGCGCTCTGTCGGTGCGGCGCCCGGGAGCAGTTTGGGTGCGCCCGATGCGGCGCCATGTCGGCTCGGGCAGGCTTGGCCTGTAGGACTTCAGGAAGGGCTGGGGCTGCCCAGTTCGCCGGGCGCGGTCACGGGGGCTGGCTCGGGTTCTGGATCTTCGCGCATCGGCAGGCGCGCCAGCACCAGCGTGCCGCGGCCGGGCGCGGACAGCAGCTGCAGCGTGCCGCCCAGGCTTTCGATGCGGTAGCGCATGCCCAGCAGGCCATGGTGGCCGGCCCCCACCGCTTCGGGGTTGAAACCCTGGCCATCGTCGCGGATGTGCAACTGCAGCCAGCCATCCGATTCGGCCAGCGAGACGCGCACGTGCTTGGCCTTGGCGTGGCGCAGCACATTGGTCAGCGCCTCCTGCACGAGGCGGTACATCGCCAGCCGGCTGGCCTCGTCGCTGGGGGCCTCCATCAGCTCCAGGCTGAGCTGCAGGCCGGAGCGCTGCGCGAACTCCTGGGTCAGGATCTCCAGCGCCGGGATGAGGCCGAGGTTGGACAGGGCCGATGGGCGCAGGTCCTCGATGATGCGGCGCTTCAGCGCAATGCCCTGGTCGAGCAGCTCGCTCATGTGCTTGAGGCGCTCGTCGATCTCGGGCGCCGCGGTGCGCGTCATGCGGCGGATGCGCGCCACGTCGAGCTTGGCGGCCGTCAGCAGCGCACCGAGCTCGTCGTGCAGCTCGCGGGCCAGATGGGCGCGCTCGTCCTCGCGCACCGTCTGCAGGTGGTGGGCCAGCTCGGTCAGCTCGGCGGTGCGGCGGGCCACCTCGCGGTCCAGCCGGTCGCGTTCCAGCGCCAGCTCCTGGGCGTGCTCACGGCGGGCCGCGTGCAGGGCCTCGTTACGGCGCAGAAAGATGGCCAGGCCGAACAGGCTGAGCAGCGTCAGCCCGTGCACGCCGATGCGGCCGTAGTTCAGCGAGCGCACGACGGCGTCGCGCTCGGTGGCAATCTGCGTCAGTTCGTGCTGGTCGAGCTGGCCGACGGCGTCGCGCACCGCCTGCATCTTCTCGCGGCCGATGTCGGACTCGACCAGCCCGTGCCAGGCCGTGTCCTGCCCGTCGCGGTAAAGCTTGACGACCAGCTGCAGTTCGGAGAGTTTTTCGCTGGCACGCCGGCTCGCGTCGGCCACCAGGGCCTCCCATTCGGAGCTGGCGTACTGGCCGCGCAGCCGTGACAACACATTGGGCAGCTCCTGCTCGGCCAGCTTGATTGGCGCGAGGTAATCGTCGCGCCCGGTCAGCAGATAGCCGCGCTGCGCCGTCTCGGCATCGGTCAGCAACTCGCGCAGGCGCAGGCCGTCGTTGCGCGCCTGGTGGCGGGCCTGGGATTGGTTCAGCGCCTCGTCAGCACCCCAGAAGGCGGCCTCGCTGACGCCCATGACGGCGGCTGCTGCCAGTGCCGCGAAACCGACGGCCAGACCGCGATTGCGGCTGGCGCCTTCCAGCCAGGGATCGAGATGACGCAGCACGGGCAGCCGTTCAACTGGCCGCGGCTGCAGGGCGCGCTGATGAGGCATGTTCGGCCAGTTCGGCGCAGTAGCTGATGAGGTCGTCGAGCTCGCGGCTCTTGTCAAACACCCGTTCCGCGCCCAGGCTGGCGCAGCGCCGGCGCATTTCCTCGGTGGCGTAATTGGTCAGCACGACGCGCCGCGCCCGGATGCCCAACTGCTGGGCGGCCTGCAGCACGCCCAGGCCGGTGCCGGAACGCAGGAAGACGTCGACGATGAAGAGATCGGCATTGCCGTCGGGATCGCGGCTCATCCAGCGCACCGCGCTGGCTTCATCGGCCACCGAGCCCACCACTTCGACCTGAGCCAGTTCCTCAAGCGTCGCAATCAGGTTCTCAAGGATCACCGGACTGTCTTCGACGATGAAGGCTTTGAGTGCTGGCATGGCCCGACGGCGGCGCGAGGATGATGAGGTTGAAGTATGGACCGCTTCCGCGTCGGGCCGGCAGTGCCGGCAGCGCATCGCGCTGTAGGACTTCTCCTAGGGAAACTCCCTTGGAAGTCCTTCAGCGGCGGTCTTCAGTTGGGGTGTCGCACGGCGATGTCATTGCGCACGGCGACGACACCGGAGGTCTCGCGGGCCAGCTTCTCAGCCATGGCCTTTTCCTCGTACGACTTGGCGAAGCCGGACAGTTGCACCGTGCCCTTCAGCGTCTCGACACTGATGGCCATCGCGCTGACGGTCGGGTCGGCGGCGAACTTGCCCTTGACGCGGGTGGTCAACGCGGCGTCATCAACATAGGCGCCCACGGTTTCCTGGTTGCGGGTGACGGCGCAGCCGCTGGTGCCGGCCAGGGTGGCCGTGAGAGCGGTGGCGACGGCCAGAGTGAGGATGGACTTGTTCAGCATTGCAGTTCTCCTTGGATGGCGGCTTCACGGAGCCGCTGGAGCCACTATCGCGGCACGCCACCACGGGCGGCATAGTCCCGAAGCGCGGCCCCCTGTCGGACTCGGCCGGCGTCGATGTAGGACTGAAGGTATCGCGGCGCGCCCTGCGGACTGCTACGCTGAGCCATCCCTCAACACCGCGTTCATCATGATCCGTATCGGCATCGTCGACGACCACGCCATCGTGCGCACCGGCTTGCGCCAGTTCCTGTCCGACCACGTCGACCTGCGCGTCACGGGCGAAGGCGCCAGTGGCCACGACGCCCTAGAGATGGCGCGTGGCGGCGAGGTCGACGTGCTGCTGCTGGACATCTCCATGCCCGACCAGAGCGGCGTCGATGCGCTCGCAGCCATCAAGGCGCGATTCCCCGAACTGCCGGTGCTGATCCTCAGCGGCTTTCCTGAGGCGCATTACGCGACGACGCTGCTGCGCCAGGGCGCCAGCGGCTACCTCAACAAGGAATGCGATCCCGACGAAATCGCCAATGCCATCCGCCTGGTGGCGCGTGGCCGGCGCTACATCAGCCCGGCGGTGGCGGAGCAACTGGCGGACAGCGTGGTGGGTGGCGGCAGCGCCGGCAATGCGCCCGACAAGCCCCTGCACGAGGCGCTGTCGGAGCGCGAGTTCCAGGTCTTCCTGCGCCTGGCTCAGGGCGAGACCGTGGGCCATATCGCCGAGGCGCTGTTCCTCAGCGTCAAGACCGTCAGCACCTACCGCACGCGCGTGCTCGAGAAGCTCAAGCTGGCGACCAACAGCGATCTGACCTACTACGCGCTGAAGAACGGGTTGATTCAGTAGCGGGGTTCGCCGCTGTCCCTGGGCGCGTCCTCGCCGAGGGTCCAGGGCAGCGCGCATTCATAACCCAGCTCGGCCTCGCTCGACGTGGCGGCCGGCGACCACAGGCGCGTCAGCGCTGACCAGAAGGGGCGGTGCGGGCTGGATTCGGCCAGGGAGTTGTGCTGCAGCGAGGCGTCGATGGTCATGGAAGATTCCGGCTGAGGTTGGCGCGCCCAGCATCGCCAGGGGCGGGGGTGGCGTGTATCGGCGGGTGTCGCAGTGGCCTGTCGGAGCTGGCTGACAAGCCCGCCGTCTCGATCAGAATGCGAGCGTGCTGTCGCCTCTGTCCCTGCTGCGCCTGAGCCTGACCTGCCTGGCGCTTGCCTTCCTGCCGGCGTCTGCCTGCGAGCTGCGCGTGCGATGGAACCCTGATCCGCCCTACAGCATGCGTGACGCGCAAGGCCACCTCATCGGCATGCAGACCGAACTGGTCGAGCGCACGCTGGAGCGCATGCAATGCCGGGCGGTCTGGGTCGAGCTACCCTAGGCACGCGCCCTGGTCGAGCTGCAGGCCGGCCGCCTGGACCTGCTGCCCGGCGCGCTGCGCCGCCCCGAACGCGAGGCCTATGCGCATTGGGTCGAACAGCACATTGCCGTGGCCAACCGCCTCTTCGTGCGTGCCGATCGCGAGGCCGACTTCGCCAACGCGACGCGGCTGAAAGAGGCCTGGCGGCAGGGCCTGAAGCTGGGCGTACAGATCGGGGTGGTCTACGGCCCCGACTACGCCGAGTTGCTCGCTGACCCAGCCTTTCGCGCCACGCTGACCCAGGCCTCGGCGCGCCGCAGCCTGTGGCAGATGCTGGAGATCGGCCGCGTCGATGGCGTGCTGGCCAGCGAGGTGACGGCGCGCTGGGAGCTGGGCGAGCTGGGCCTGACCGGCCGCATCGTGCCGACCTCCGTGGTGGTGCCCCACGAGCCGGCTCAGCTGATGTTCAGCAAGCGCTCGGTCGACGCAGCCCTGGTGCAGCGTTACCGCGAAGCCAGCGAGGCGCTGGAGCGCGATGGCACGCAGGCGAGCATCGTGCGCCGCTACCTCGGCGACTAGCCAACCAGCGCCGCGTCGAGGATCTGTGCCGCCTGCGGCACGGCCAGCGTGCCAACAAGGCGGCCATCGCCGCCGAAGCGGGTCGCGATGAAGGCGTCCGCGGCAATGGTGGACGATTGCTCACGCATCAGCAGGCCTTGGGCGCACAACACCAGGCCTTGCGCAACGCGGCGGGCCTGGGCTTCCAGTGCCGCCGGGTCGCCGGTCAGCAGGCGCCGCAGGCTTTGGGCTTCGGCGCGCACCTGGGCGTCCGTGCTCCCGTCAAACGCATCGAGCAGTGCGAAGGCCACCTCGGGCTCACGGGCGACGGCACGCAGCACATCCAGGGCCATGACATTGCCCGAGCCCTCCCAGATCGAGTTGACCGGCGCCTCGCGGTACAGCCGCGCCAGCACGCCATCCTCCACGTAGCCATTGCCGCCGAGCAACTCCATGGCCTCGCCGGTGCACTCGATGGCGCGCTTGCAGACCCAGAGCTTGGCGGCCGGCGTCATCAGCCGTTGCCAGCCGGGCTCGTTGCTCTCGAAGCCCCGAGCCAGGCGCAGCATCAGCCGCATCGCGGCCTCGCTCTCCAGCGCCAGGTCGGCCAGCACGGTCTGCATCAGCGGCTGCTCGGCCAAGTGCCGGCCAAAGGCCGAGCGCTCGCGGGCGTTGTGCAGCGCCTGCACGAGGCCTGCGCGTAAGAGCGCTGCGCTGCCGATGACGCAGTTCAGCCGCGTGTAGCCGGCCATCTCGATCAGCGTCGGGATGCCGCGGCCCTCTTCACCGAGGCGCCGCGCCCAGGCGCCGTGGAACTCGACCTCGCCGCTGGCATTGCTGCGGTTGCCGAGCTTGTCCTTCAGGCGCATCACCTGGATGGCGTTGCGCGCGCCATCGGGGGTGTAGCGGGGCAGCCAGAAGCAGGTCGGGCCGGCCTCGGTGCGGGCCAGCACGAGGTGGGCGTCGCTGCTGGGCGCCGAGAAAAACCATTTATGGCCGGTGATGGCGTAGCTGCCGTCTGTCTGCTCGACGGCTTGCGTTGTCACGCGGCGCAGGTCGGAGCCGCCCTGCTTCTCGGTCATGCCCATGCCGACCCAGATCGACGGTTTCTCCGTCAGCGGCCGGTCCAGCGGGTCATGCTCGCGGCTGAAGAACTTGTCGCGCAGCGGCGCGAACGACTCGGGCTGTTTGGCCAGCACGGGAATGGCGGCCTGGGTCATGGTCGCCGGGCACAGCGAGCCGGCCTCGACCTGGCCATGCAGATAGCAGCCGGCCGCGAAGTGGGCCCAGCGGCCGGGCGTGTCGGTGGCGAAGACGTCGGCGATCAGGCCCTGGCGGCGGTACATCGCCAGCAGCGCATGCCAGCTGGGGTGGAAGTCGACCAGGTCGACGCGGCGGCCGCGGGCGTCGAATTGGCGCAGCTGCGGGCCGTGGCGGTTGGCGTCGCGCGCGAGCTGGGCGGTTTCGGCACTGCCGAGTTCAGCGCCGTAGCGGGACAGCGGCTCGACGGCCTGCGGCGCGGCCTCGCGCAGCGCGGCCAGCAAGGCCGGGTCGGAGGCCAGCAGGTTGTGGCCGACCCATTCATCGACGAGGTTGTCAGAGGTGGACATCTCGGTGACTCCATCCCAGAAGACTTGCGGGACGAGCGACGGGCCGCTCCCTAGCCGGCCCGCGCTGGCGATGTGCTTGCCGGTCGCGCCGGCAAGCATCGCCGTCCCCTCGGGGGACCGGCCAACGTACCCGTTGGACGAGAGGCTTCATGTCAGTCCTGGACCCCCGGCTCGGCCATCAACTGACCCTTGCCGGCACGCCGGGCTTCGTAAAGGGCCGTCTCGGCGCGGCGTTGCAGGTCGGCCAGGCCGCGGTCACCGGGGCGCAGCTTGGCCCAGCCGGCGCTGAAGGACAGCGCCATGCCCAGCTCGGCCGGTGCGCGTTCGGCCAGCGCCTTGCGCAGGCGCTGGTCCAGGGCCTGCGGGCCCTCGGGCAGGCAGCGCGCCATCAGCACACCGAACTGCTCGCCGCTCAGGCGGCCGGCGAGGTCGCCCAGGCGCATCTGGGCCTGAATGCAGCTGGCAAACAGGGCCAGGGCGCGATCGGAAAAATCCATGTCGCGCTCTGCCTGCAGGGTCGCGAAGTCGTCCAGGTCCAGCACCACCAGAGCCAGGGGCTCGTCGTAGCGGCGCGCCATGGAGATCAGGTCGACCGAGCGCTGGGTGAAGGCGTTGCAGTCCGCCAGGCCGGTCAGGCCGTCGGTCTGGGCCAGGCGCGCCAGCTCGGCCTCGGTCTGGCCGCGCCAAGCCAGCAGCAGCATCGGCAGGGCCAGCAGCAGGGCGAGCTGGCCGGCCAGCGCCAGCAGCAGGTCGGGCCAGGGCGCGGTGTCGCCGAGCAGGGTGGTGGCGGCGCGGCCCAGCATGGCTGCCAGCAGCGGCAGCACGGCGGCCAGCCCCAGCAGGCGCCAGCGCCGGCTGTTCAGGCCCTGCAGCACCGTGCTGCGGCCCGGCAGCATCAGCGCCACGCCCAGCCAGGCGAGTTGGGCGCCGAGCACCGCGTCAGCCAGGGTTTGGCCGACGGCATGCTCGTCCGCCAACAGGGCGTGGCCAATGCCCAGCACCAGCGGTGCAGCCGCCATGAGCCAGCGCCCCGGCCGCGGCGTCAGCCACAAGCCCAGGGCCCACCAAAGCGCGGACAGGCCGAGGCTGATGACGGCCAGGCCGACGCTGTGCAGGGTCGGCACAGCCATTCGATCGCCGTGGGTCGGGCTCGCCATAGCCAGGCCCAGGGCCAGGGCTGCCATGCCCACCTGGGCCCAGCGGCCGCCGGCATTCGCGCCGTGCCAGCCAATCAGCGTGATCAGCACCAGCGCCGCGGCCAGCGCCTGCATGGGCATCAGCGCGAACAGGGCGGCAGTGAATGTCATTTCTTGATGGGGATGGGGGTTTCGCGGGCGACCGGTACGGCGGTCACGCTGTTCTGCGGCGAACCGTCGATGAGGCGGTCGGAGTAGGTCAGGTAGACCAGGGTATTGCGCGACGCGTCCACCATGCGAACGATGCGCAGCCGCTTGAAGACCAGGGATATGCGCTCGTTGAAGACCTCTTCCTGGCGCGGCAGTGCCTGGCTGATGGTGATCGGTCCGACCTGGCGGCAGGCGATGGAGGCCTCGGCCTTGTCCTCGGCCAGGCCGATGGCGCCCTTGATGCCGCCCGTCTTGGCGCGCGACACATAGCAGGTCACGCCCTGCACCTTGGGATCGTCATGGGCATCCACGACCACCTTGTGGTCGGGGCCGATCAGCTTGAAGGCGGTGTCGACCGAGCCGATGGGTTCGGCGCGGGCCAGCGCCGAGGCGACGAGCAGGAAAACGAGGGCGGCTTGCTTCATCGGCTCAGTCTAGAGCGAACAGGCCCCGGTGGGGCTGGGCACCGCCGTCTGGCGCCCCGTGAAGCGCGGCTGCTCGGGGCGGCCGAGGTCGAAATGGCTGAGCTGGTCGCTGCGCTGGTTGCATACGAACAGGTGGCGGCCGGCGCGGCAGGCGCTGCGCGGGTAGCTGCCATGCACCCAGTGATGGTCCAGCAGGCGCGGGCGGCGCGGCTGGGCCAGGGCGATGACGGCCAGGCTGTCGTGCAGTCGGTTCAATGCGTAGAGATGGCGGCCGCCGGGTGCGACGAGCAGGTCGGAGGCGTAGCTGGTGCCGGCAAAGCCGCCGGGCAGCACCGAGACCTCGTCCAGCAGGCGTGGGCCGTCGGATGTCAGCTCCACCGTTGACAGCGTGGACGACTCCTCCTGCAGCACGTAGACCCAGCGAGCGTCCGTGGGATGGAAGGCAAAGTGCCGTGGACCCGAGCCCGGGCTGAGTGCGAGTTCGAAAGCGGCGGCCTTCGGCGCACCGGACTTGAGCGGCCAGACGAGCAACCGGTCGCGGCCCAGGTCGGTGCCGAGCAGCCAGCGGCCGTCGGGGCTGGCCTGGATCATGTGGGCGTGCGGTGCTTCGTGACCGCTGCTGGCCTGGCTGCCGGGCGGAGCTTTGGCCGCCTGTTGCGGGCCCGGCCGGCAGTCTGGGCCGGCGCAACTGGGCCAGCTCTCGGTCTCGCCGAGATGACCATCGGCTTGCAGTGGCAGCGCAGCAAAGCGGGCATCGCCGTAATGGGCAACCCAGGCGTGGCCGTTGCTCAGCGACAGCTGCACCGGTCCGCGGCCGCCGCTGGGCTGGCGCTGCACAAGTTCGAGCCGACCATGCGCGTCCTGGATATAGACAGCGACATGGTCTGCGCCTTCCTCTGCGGCATAGACGTGGTGGCCCTGGGCCGCCAGCCAGCTCGGGCTGTGGGCGTTGGCCGTCAGACCCAGGGTTTTCAGGCCGCCGTCGGCGGCGATGGCAAAGCTGTAGAGGCCCTGGCCCAGCGGGGCATAGGTGCCGACGTGCAGGAAGCGCGGCGGGGGCGTGGCGGCGGTGGCGGGCATCAGGGCAGCGGCGGAGAGGCTCAGCAAATGGCGGCGTTTCATGCGAACTGCGTCGTGATGGCATCGACGACGCGGTCGTCCTCGTCGACGACGGCCATCCAGGCCCATTTGTCGAAGGTCGTGCATGGGTGCGAGGGTCCCAGCGCGACGCGCTCACCGACGGCGGGGCCGTCGCCTTCGCTCGGATCCCAGCGCAGATAGGCATGCTGGTCGTTCAGGCCGGTGACACGCCAACCCGCGGGGGCCTTGGCTCGCTCGGCGCCGCGCAGATGCCAGACCGGCAGCGGCCAGCCGGCATCGAAGGACACATCACGCCGGCCGGCATTGAGCAAGGCCAGGCCCGGCTCGGGGCAGGACAGCACCTGGGTCCAGACCTCCAGCGCCGGCTGCAGGCTGGGCGCCGACAGCGGCGTGCCCATGCGCTCGTCCATGCTGCGCATGTAGCGGCCGTAGTGCTCGTGGTCATGGCAGACATAGCAGCCCGAGCGCAGCAGGCCCAGGCGACCAGGCTTGCCGGCCAGCACGGGGGCGACGAGATCGAAGAGGGCCGAGCCGCCGCCGCTGAGCCACAGCGGCTGCGCATCGGCGTCGATCAGGCCCTCCGCTTCGATGTCGCTCAGCAGTGCCTCGATGCGCGTCTGCCATTGCTGCATCAGCGCGCGGTCGGGTTCGCTCTCGCCTCGGACCTGCAGGCCCTCGTAGAAGCCGATGCCGCGCAGCCGCAGTGCCGGGTGGGTTTTGAGTGCACGCGCCAAGGCCAGCGCCGGGCCATGCTCGCGCACGCCGCAGCGCGAAGTGCCGAGTTCGATCAGCACGTCGATCCGAGCTTCGCCTTGGCCCAGATCCACCCAGTGCGCCGCCAGCAGATCCAGCTGTGCCTGCGAGTCGACAAAAAAGGCCAGCTCCAGGCCAGGGTGGCGGCGCCGCAGGCCCAGCAACTCGGCCAGCTCGGTCGCGCCGATGAGCTGGTTGGCGATCAGCGCCCGCCGCGCGCCGGCCGCCAGGCCCAGGCGCAGCTGGTGCACGTTGGCGAACGTCAGGCCCCAGGCACCGGCGTCGAGCTGGCGGCGGAACAGCTGCGGGCTCATCGTCGTCTTGCCATGCGGCGCCAGCTGCACGCCGCGCTGGGCCGCAAAGTTCTGCATCCAGGCGATGTTGTGGGCCAGGGCCTGCTGGCGCACGACGGCCAGGGGTGTCGGCAGCTCGTGCAGCGTCCAGCCGCGCTGGGCCACGTCGGCCAGTGGCAGGGGCGGCTGCAGTGCCGGAAAGCCTTTCAGCCAGGGACCGAGCCAGCCGGCGCGCGGGGTGTCGTCATGATCCATGGCGCCATCATCGCGCGCGGACGACGCTGATGGCCTGCGGCAGCACGCGCACTGCGATGTCGGTGGCGGACGGCAGGGGCTCGCCGTCCACGGCCAGCGGCACGGACGCGGGGCTGGTCAGGTGCAAGGCCTTGAAGCGGCTCAAGCTCACCTTGGCATGACGCAGGTGCAGCCCGGTCAGCAGCAGCGGCATCATGGCCAACGCACCCAGCCGCCCGAAGGCGGCAACGCGCAGCAGCTGCAGCTCGCCGTCGTCCACGCGCGCGCCGGGTGCAGCCGGCATGCCGCTGCCATAGCTCGGCGTGTTCAGGCTGGAGGCGAACAGCATCGGCCCGTCGCTCAGCAGCTGGCCATCGGCCTCGACGCGCATCGGATAGACGCGCAGCCGGCCAATCTCGTTCAGCGTGGCCCACAGATAGCGCGGCTGGCCGCGCAGCCAGTGGGGTGCGGCCTGGGCGCGGATGGCGATGGCCGCGTCGAAGCCGGCGGTCAGGCTGGACATGAAGAGCTGGGCGCCGCCTTCGGCCGTCGTGATCTCGCCCAGGTCCATCGCTGCGGCCGGCGCGCGCTGTGCGTGGGCCAAGGCCTCGCGCCAACCCATGCGTGCCAGGCCGAGTGCGCGGGCCAGGTCGTTGCCGGTGCCGCCGGGCAGGATGGCCAGCTGCAGCCGGCGTGCTACCAGGGCCGGCAGCAGCTGGTGCACGGTGCCGTCGCCGCCGGCGACGATGACGCGGCTGCCTTCGGGCAGGGCCAGCAGGCGCTGGCGTGCGGCGGCGACGTTCTCGGGCAGCACCAGCGGTACCCCGGGCAGCGCCTCGCGCAGCGGGGCGGCGAGGGCGGCGCAGCGGCCGTTGGCGGCATGCGGGTTCAGCAGGCACAGCGCCGGGGTCAGGGCAGAGGCGATCACGCCGGGCATTGGATTCGGCGGCGCGCCCTCACGCCATCGGCGCAGACCCTGCGGCGCAGTGTGCCGGCTCTGTCTACACTGGGTGTTACAACTCAACACAACCAACGAGGCGCCGCTCGCGCATGTCGCTGCACATCCCCACCCTGGTGCTGATGCTCGTGCTCGGATTCGGGCTGCTGACGCTGCAGCTGTGGATGGCTGGGCGCGGAGCGCTCAGCCGCGGCGAGCTCAAGCGCCTGGGTTGGGCGGGGCTGGCCTTCAGCTTTGGTTTTGCCTTCTTTGCGCTGCAGCCCTGGCTGCCTGGCTGGGCCGTGCTGATGGGCGGCAACTGGCTGCTGATGGCCGGCCTCGCCGGTTTCGCGGCGGCGGTGTCGCGGCATCTGCTGAACCGCGGCCTGCCGGCTTGGCACCACGGGTTGCTGCTGCTTGCGGCCCTGACCGTGCCGGCGGTGCTGGACGTGTCGCAGCCGGTGCGCGCTGGCGCGATGTCGGCGGCCATGGGGGCGCTGCTGCTGCCGGCCACCCTCGCGTCGCTGCGGCTGGGCTGGCGCGGCGAGACGAGTTTTCGCGCCGTCTCACTGATGTTGCTGCTGGCCAGCCTGGCGCTGTGGCTGCGCGTGGGCTTTGCCGCCTGGTGGCTGCGTGCCGCGCCGGCCGACGCCGAGCCCTGGCAGGCCTGGAGCGGCGCCATCTTCATGCTGGCCTTCATGGCGATGCTGGCGGCGGGCTTCGGCTTCGTGCTGGCGAATTTCGAGCGTATGGCCAGCCAGATGCGCAAGCTCGCCAGCGTCGACGGGCTGACCGGTGCCGTGAACCACAACACGACGGTGTCGCTGCTGGCGCATGCGATGGAGCGTGGCCGCCGCGAGGGCCAGCCGGTCGGCTTCGTCATGCTGGACCTGGACCACTTCAAGCGCGTCAACGACCGGCATGGCCATGCCGTGGGCGACCAGGTGCTGAAGGCCGTCGCGGCCTGCACGCGCTCGCGGTTGCGCGGCTCCGACGTGCTCGGGCGCCTGGGCGGCGAGGAGTTCGGCCTCGTGCTGCCTGCCACGGGCGCTGCCGGCGCCAGGCATCTGGCCGAGCAGGTGCGCCTGGCCGTGGAGGCGCTGGAACTGCAGGGCGACGGCGGCATGCCACTGCGCGTGACGCTGTCGGCGGGCGTTGCCGAAGCGGCCAAGAGTGACACGCCCGAAACGCTGATGCACCTGGCCGACAAGGCCCTCTACCAGGCCAAGCAGAAAGGCCGCAACCGCGTCGTGGTGGCGGATGACTGGATGCGCAACTCAACCTTGCAGTCCGTGGTGGGTTGAGCCTTCCGGTATTTGATTTTTGTGCATTCGGGCCGAGCGCTGGGCCGCTCCCGAGCCGGTCCGCCGGGCGATGTGCTTGCCGGTCGCGCCGGCAAGCATCGCCGTCCCCCGGGGGACCGGCTGGGCGCGCCCGCGTCCAGTAGGGCGAGACCAGACGAGGAGCTAACAGCTTTCGTACTTCCAGTTGCGTGATTTGCCCTCCGCCAGCCACTCCACCGCCTGGGCGATGCGCTTGGTGCGTGTGTCCTCGCGCTTGGCCTCCAGCACCCATTCGAGGTAGTCGCGCTGCTTGCTGGGCGCGAAGGCGTCGTAGTGCTGCTTGGCCGCCTTGACCTTGCTCAGCGCCGCGGCGAAGTCGTCGGGCATCTCGAGCTGGGGCCGCGGCTCGCGGTTGGGTTTTGCGGCGCGCGGCGCGCCGGCCCGCAGCAATGCGGCAGCGGCCTTGATCTGCTTGCGCAACTCGGTGCGGCTAGGCAGGTCGGCCAGGGTCGTGATGCGGCCGAGATCGCCCATGGCACCGGGCTGTCCGGGTGTCGCGCCCTCGCGTTCCCAGAAGCCGAAGGTGCAATGCGCCTTGAAGGCCGACATGCCGCACAGCAGCTTGTCATCCAGCGTGAAGTGCGGCCGGCTCCACTTGATGGTCTCGACGACATCGGGGCAGGCTGCGTGCACGTCCTCGCGCAGCCGCGCCAGGATGGGTCGGGCGAACTCGGGCACGCTTGCCAGGTAGGTGTCGATGCGCGGATCGAGGGTGGGCATTTCACTCACTCCTGTTCAAGTGGTGCTCGATGCGCCGGTCCGGGATCAGCCACAGCGCCGCGGCGATGGCGTAGCCCGCCAGTGACAGGCCGACGTGCACGAAGGCCAGCGCGATGGACACCAGGTAGATGACTGCCGAGATCTTGCCCTTCCAGTCCTTGCCCAGCGCCTGGGCCAGCACGGTGTTGTTGCCGGGGATGCAGATCAGGGCCCGTTGCAGCAGTATGTAGGCCAAGGCGGCCATGACGAGCACGCCGCCATAGACAGCCACTGGCAGCGGCGCAAAATGGTTCTCGCCCATCCAGCCGGTGGCAAAGGGCAGCAGCGAGAGCCAGAACAGCAGGTGCAGATTGGGCCAGAGCACGCCGCCGCTGATTTTGTGCACGGCATGCAGCAGATGGTGGTGGTTGTTCCAGTAGATGCCGACGTAGACGAAGCTCAGCACATAGGACAGGAAGACCGGCCACAGCGGCTTGAGGGCCTCCCAGTCGGTACCGTGAGGCACCTTCAGCTCCAGCACCATGATGGTGATGATGATGGCGATGACGCCATCGCTGAAGGCTTCGAGGCGAGTCTTGTTCATGGCAGTTTTCCGTTCAGCATTCGCGGTTCTCGCCAAATGATTCGGGTATTCCGGGCCGAGCGCTGGGCCGCTCCCGAGCCGGCCCGTCTGGCGATGTGCTTGCGGCTTGACGCCGCAAGCATCGCCGCCCCCTCGGGGGCTGAGGCCGGACACGGCAAGTCCTGTGGACTTGGCGTGCCTGCCGAAGAGCAGCCGCTCTGGCGGCTGCGCGGTCTGCAAGACCGACCAGGCCTGCCGGCGTTCAGCCGGAGCAGGACTGGGCGAGGGGCTGACACATTCTTCCAGTCTAGACTTCCGGCCCCCGCACCTCCCCTCCGGACTGACCCTTGCGACGCCTGCTGCTGCCCCTGTTGTTCGCCGCTTCGTCGAGCTGGGCCCAGCTGCCGTCGCTGACGCTGGAGCAACTGCCGCGCCCGACGATGCCACCGGGCGAACGCGGTCCGGTGGTGCCGGCGCAGGTCGAGCGCTGGCGCCAGGAGGCCAAGGCGCTGGAGTACGGCGACGGCGTCAGGCGCGACGAGGTGGCCGCCGCCAAGCTCTACTGCCGCGCCGCCCGCTATGGCGATGCCGAGGCTCAGTTCAGCCTGGGCTGGATGCTGACGAATGCGCGCGGCATCCAGCGCAACGATGCCGAAGCCGCCCACCTGTTCGCCGCCGCGGCCGAGCAAGGCATGGAGCAGGCGCAGAACATGCTCGAGCGCATGGGCGGCACCCCCCTGGGCGACCCGCCGCCCTGCCTGCGCCCGCCCGAGACCGACCTGCCGGTGGCTGTCGCTGCCCTGCCACCCGCTGCGCGCAATGCCAAGCCGCTGTCGCTGTGGGCGACGCTGCCGCTGCCCCAGAACGCTCCGCCGGCCATCGTCAACTACGTGAAGCTGCTGGCGCCCGAATACCAGCTCGCGCCGGCGCTGGTGCTGGCGGTCATGGCCACCGAGTCCAACTTCGACCCGCTGGCCGAGTCGCCCAAGCGGGCTCAGGGCCTGATGCAGCTGCTGCCCGAGACGGCGACGCGTTTCAATGTCATCCGGCTGCGCGACCCGTCCCAGAACATCCGCGGCGGCATGGCCTATCTGCGCTGGCTGCTGGCCTATTTCGAGGGCGACGTGATGCTGGCCGTGGCGGCCTACAACGCCGGCGAGAGGGCCGTGGACCGCTACCTCGGCGTGCCGCCCTATGCCGAGACGCGGCTGTACGTACGCAAGATCATGGCGGCCACCGGCGGCCAGCGCTTGCACCCTTTCGATGCCAAGGTGACCGGCGCCTCGCCCATGCTGCTGCGCGTCAAGGCCGCCATGCAGAGCCTGCAGGCGCGCTGACTTCCGTGAGATCAATCACGGCGCGCTCGTGGCGCGCATCACGGCGGCCACGCGATGCAGGCATCGTGCCTCGTCGAGGCTGAACCAATCTCACGATGGAACCCCTGCACGCCGACACGCTGCTGCGCGTCTTCCAGCTCGTCACGACGATGCTGGCCCTGGCCACGCTTGGCGGCGCCTGGCATCTGAAGGGCGAGCGCGCGCTGTGGTTCTGGGCCGGTGCCTTTGCTGCCGCGGCGCTGACCCAGGCGGCGCGCGTGGCCCTCATCGCCATGGGCGCACCGCGCACCTTCTGGGCGGTGGGCCATCTCGGCAGCCTGCTGTCCGCGCTGATGGTGCTGCTCGGCCTGCGCGTCTACCTCGGCCTGCCGCTGTGCTGCCGCTGGCCGCTGGTGCTCACGGGCCTGTCCTGCATCGGCTCCTTCGCGCTGACGGCCTGGACGGGGCAGTTCTGGCCCTCGATCACGTTGACGATGCTGGTCTCGGCCGTGCTGACCATGCCCGCCGCCCATGCCGCCCTGCAGGCCTGGCGCGCGCAGCGCGGCTTTCCGCTGGGCCTGCTGGCGGCCGACCTGATCATCAGCGCGATCATCGAAGTGGCGCGCGGCCTGGCCGTGTCGCCCCTGATCGCCCAAACGCGGGCCGAGCTGGTGCAATACAACTCGATGGGCCTGTTCGCCGTCATCGCCCTGCTCATCGGCCAGGCCCTGGCCATGCTGCTGCTGTTGCAGGACCGTGCGCTGCGCCAGATCGAGCGCCTCATCGAGATCGACGTGCTGACCGGACTGCTGAACCGGCGTGGCTTTGACGAGCGCCTGCGCCGGCTGCTGCAGCGCGGCGTCGAGCATCCGCCGGTGCTGGCCCTGCTGGACGTGGATCACTTCAAGCGCATCAACGACACGCACGGCCACGCGGTGGGCGACGCCGTGCTCAGTGGCATTGGCGCCCGCCTGCACGACACCTTGCGGCCATTGGATCTGGCGGTGCGCCTGGGCGGCGAGGAATTCGCCGTCATCTGGCTCAAGCCTGAGGCCGGCGGCGAGCTGCGCCTGGGTGAGCGGCTGCGCGAGGCCATCGGCGGCCAGCCCTTCGAGACAGCGGCCGGCCCGCTGACCGTGACGGTCAGCGTCGGCGTGGCCCAGGCCCTCGCGCCCGACGARGCGCCCGAGGCGCTGTTCAGCCGTGCGGACGCGGCCCTCTACGAGGCCAAGCGCGCAGGGCGGGACCGGGTCGTGCAGGCGCGCTGACCCCGCTTTCGGGGGAGTCTAGGGGGCAGCATCGAGTCTGGCGCCCTGGTTTGAAAAAGTGCTGCTGCACAATCCGCCCCGCCTAGAAAAGCAGGGGGAAGCAGTGGAGCGGGATGGCATCAATTGGCTGGGGATCGGTCTGCGAGCAGCGGCCTTGGTGGTCATCATTTCGCTGCTGACCTGGTGCAGCATGGCGCGGCGCAGCACCCAGGACGTCGCCGGCCTCGGGCCCGAACTGCGCGAGATGATGCTGATGAACGGCATGGCCGACGCCAGCGGCATGATCGACATCGACAAGACGGCCAAACGCGTGGGCGCCGTCGGGCTGAACCGCCTGCTCTACGACAACGCGGGCACTGGCAGCCTGCCGGCGCTGCGCTGGATCGCCAACCATGGGGCCGAGCCCCGTAACGTCGGCGCGCTGGACAAGGGCACGCTGCTGCAGCAGGCCGCCGCCAAGCCGACGCTGGACCGGCTGAAATTCTTCATCGAAGAGCTCAAGCTCGACCCCAGGCAGGAGACGCCCGATCATGTCGGCGTCATGCACCTGGCGGCGCGCAACGGCGCTGATGCCCAGGCGCTGGTGTTCCTGACCAGCCGGGGGCTGAACATCAACTCGCCCGACATCGGTGGTCGCCTGCCCATCCATTACGCGGCGCTCAAGTCCATCGGCCCGCTGGTGTCGGCCGGCGCTGACATCAACGCGCTGGACGGCCAGGGGCGCACGGCCCTGCACTGGGCCGTCGAGGAAGGGCGGCATGACGCGGTGGCCGAACTGATTCGCCTGCAGGCCTCGGTCTTCACGCAGGACCGCCAGGGCAACACGCCCCTGCACCTGGCCGCCGTCGGCAATTCTGACGCCATCGTCGACACCCTGCTCGCCGCGGGCGCACCCAAGGCCGCACGCAATGCCGACGGCCTGACGGCGCGTGAATACCTCGAGAAGTCCCGCTACAAGCGCCGCTACAGCAATGGCGGCGACCGGGAGCAGAAGCTGTGACCCCGGCCCGCCTGGCCTGGGCCGCGTTGGCCGTGCTGGCACTGACGGGCATGGCCAGGGCCGAAGGCGCGGGTGTCTATAAATGCCGCAAGCCCGACGGCACCACGGCCTTCAGCGACCGACCCTGCCCTGAAGCCGATTCCACGCAGATCGCGCGCCTGGGTCCCAAGGCGCCAGAAGCCAGCCAGTTCATGAGCCCGCGCTGCCTGCGCCTGCGCGAGCAGTTGAACCAGGCCGGCAGCGATGGTGGCGCCGACGAGTCCACGCGCCAGCAGCTGGACTACCGTTACCAGCGCGACTGCTATGCCGAAGAGCAGGACGCCAATGAGAAGGTCAACCAATTGATGGAGGACGTGCGCAACCGCTCGCTGCAGGAGCGCCGCGCGCTGGCTCAGGCCAAGGCGCGGCAGGAGCGCGAGTTCGCGCAATGCGTCGAACTGCGCAACAGCCTGCGCGCCCGGCGCGCCCGTGAGGCCGAGATGACGGCAGGTGAGCGCGGGGATCTTGAGCGCCTGGCCGCTGCCTTCGAGCAGCGCTGCCGCGGGCTGTAAGCCCTACATGCTGCGGCGGTACTGGCCGCCGACCTCGAACAGCGCGCCGGTGATCTGGCCCAGCGAGCACACGCGCACGGCTTCCATCAGCACGTCGAACACATTCCGGTTCTCGATGACGGCCTGCTGAAGGCGGGCCAGCATGGCCGGCGACTCGGCGGCGTGGCGGTCCTGAAATTCGGCCAGGCGCGTCAGCTGCGACTGCTTCTCTTCGTCCGTCGAGCGTGCCAGTTCGATGTGCTCCGGCACCGTCTCCCCATTGGGGTTGCGGAAGGTGTTGACGCCGATGATGGGGTACTCGCCAGTGTGCTTGAGCATCTCGTAATGCATCGACTCTTCCTGGATGCGGCCACGCTGGTAGCCCGTCTCCATGGCGCCGAGCACACCGCCGCGTTCGCTGATGCGTTCGAACTCCGTCAGCACCGCCTCTTCGACCAGCTCCGTCAGCTCGTCGATGATGAAGGCGCCCTGCGACGGGTTCTCGTTCTTGGCCAAACCCCACTCGCGGTTGATGACGAGCTGGATGGCCATCGCGCGGCGCACGCTCTCGTCCGTGGGCGTCGTGATCGCCTCGTCGTAGGCGTTGGTGTGCAGCGAGTTGCAGTTGTCGTAGACGGCGATCAGCGCCTGCAGCGTCGTGCGGATGTCGTTGAAGGCGATCTCCTGCGCGTGCAGGCTGCGGCCGGAGGTCTGCACGTGGTACTTCAGCTTCTGTGAGCGCTCGTTGGCGCCGTAGCGGTCGCGCATGGCGACGGCCCAGATGCGGCGGGCGACGCGGCCCAGCACCGTGTACTCCGGGTCCATGCCGTTGCTGAAGAAGAACGACAGATTGGGCGCGAAGTCGTCGATGTGCATGCCGCGAGCCAGATACGCCTCCACGAAGGTGAAGCCGTTCGAGAGTGTGAGCGCGAGCTGGCTGATCGGGTTCGCACCGGCTTCGGCGATGTGATAGCCGCTGATCGACACCGAGTAGAAATTGCGCACGTTGTGGTGCACGAAGTACTCGGCGATGTCGCCCATCACCTTCAGCGAGAACTCGGTCGAGAAGATGCAGGTGTTCTGGCCCTGGTCTTCCTTCAGGATGTCGGCCTGCACCGTGCCGCGCACATTGGCCAGCACCCAGTCCTTGATCTTGGCGGCTTCGTCGGCGGTGGGCTCGCGGCCGTTGTCGGCCTTGAACTTGGCCAGGTTCTGGTCGATGGCCGTGTTCATGAACATGGCCAGGATCGACGGCGCCGGGCCGTTGATGGTCATGGACACCGAGGTCGTCGGGCTGCACAGGTCGAAGCCGTCGTACAGCACCTTCATGTCGTCCAGCGTCGCGATGCTCACGCCGGAGTTGCCGACCTTGCCGTAGATGTCGGGCCGCGGTGCGGGGTCGGCGCCGTACAGCGTCACGGAGTCGAAGGCCGTGGACAGTCGCTTGGCGGGCATGCCCTCAGACACCAGCTTGAAGCGGCGGTTGGTGCGGAAGGCATCGCCTTCGCCCGCGAACATGCGCGTCGGGTCCTCGCCCTCGCGCTTGAACGCGAACACGCCGGCCGCATAGGGGAAGCTACCGGGCACGTTCTCCAGCATCAGCCACTTCAGCAGCTCGCCGTGGCACTCGTAGCCGGGCAGCACGACCTTGCGGATCTTGGTGCCGGACAGACTTTGCGTGACCAGCGCGGTGCGGATCTCCTTGTCGCGGATCTTCACGACGTACTCGTCGCCGGCGTACGCCTTGACCATGTCGGGCCACTGCTGCAGCAACTGGCGGGCGTCCCCGTCGAGCTTGGCCTTGCGCTGCTCGGCGAGGTCGCCCAGCGCGGTGCGGGCGCCATTCTTGTCGGGGTTGGCGGCCTCCAGCATGGCGCGGCTGGCTTCCAGCTGCTGGATCTCGCGGGCCAGCGTCGCCTGCTTGCGGGCGCGGGCCTTGTAGGCGCGCACGGTGTCGCTGATGTCGGCCAGGTAGCGCACGCGCGCGGCCGGGACGATGGGGGTCTGGTGCGTGCTGTGGCGGGTGTCGACGCGCGGCAGGCGGCCTTCGCTGAAGGGGATGCCGAGGTCGGCCAGGCGCAGCTTCAGGGCTTGATACAGCGCCGTCACGCCGTCGTCGTTGAAGCGGCTGGCCATGGTGCCGAACACCGGCATGGTGTCCGGCATCACCGTGAAGGCTTCGCGGTTGCGCTGCACCTGCTTGCTGACATCGCGCAGGGCATCAAGGGAGCCCTTGCGATCGAACTTGTTGATGGCGACGAACTCGGCGAAGTCCAGCATGTCGATCTTCTCGAGCTGGCTGGCGGCGCCGAACTCGGGCGTCATGACGTACATGGGCACATTGACCAGTGGCACGATGGCCGCGTCGCCCTGGCCGATGCCGCTCGTCTCGACGATGACGAGGTCGAAGCCCGCCACCTTGGCCGCGGCGATGACGTCGGGCAGGGCGGGCGAGATTTCGCTGCCGAAGTCACGCGTGGCCAGCGAGCGCATGAAGACGCGCGCACCCTGGCCCCAGGGCGAGATGGCGTTCATGCGGATGCGGTCACCCAGCAGCGCGCCACCGCTCTTGCGGCGTGACGGGTCGATGGAGATCAGCGCCACGCGCAGGGCGTCGCCCTGGTCGAGGCGCAGGCGGCGGATCAACTCGTCGGTCAGGCTGGACTTGCCGGCGCCACCGGTGCCGGTGATACCGAGCACCGGCGTCTTCATGCTCTTGGCCTGGTCTCGTAGCGCGTCGACGATGCCCGCATCGGCCTTGCCGTTCTCCAGCGCCGTCAGCAGCTGGGCCAGCGACCGCCAGGCCGCTTCCGAGTGGCCGGTGATGGCCGACAGGTTCTGCGGCGCATAGACGCTGAAGTCCTGGTCGGCCTTCATGACCATCTCGCCGATCATGCCTTGCAGGCCCATGCGCTGGCCGTCCTCCGGGCTGAAGATGCGCACGCCATGTTCGGCCAGCTCGCGGATCTCGGCCGGCACGATGACGCCGCCGCCGCCGCCGAAGACCTGGATGTGCTCGCCGCCGCGTTCCTTCAGCAACTGCACCATGTACTTGAAGTACTCGACGTGGCCGCCCTGGTAGGAGCTGATGGCGATGCCCTGAGCATCCTCCTGCAACGCCGCGGTGACGACTTCGTCCACCGAGCGGTTGTGCCCGAGGTGGATGACCTCGGTGCCCATGCCCTGCAGGATGCGCCGCATGATGTTGATGGCGGCGTCATGCCCGTCAAACAGGCTGGCGGCGGTGACGAAACGGACCTTGTGGGTCGGGCGGTACTCGGCCAGCGCTTTGTAGTCGCTAGAGAGGTCGGTCATGGCTGTCTCCTTGCTCGGGCCGGATTCTAGGTCGCCAATTGACGTTAACGTCAATTGAGCGTCCGGGTATGGTGCTTGGCCATGACGGAGTCCGCACCTGATCTCGACAAATTTGATCGGCAAATCCTCGGCCGCTTGCAGGGCGACCCGCGCCAGCCGGCCGAGCGCATCGCCACCGCCATCGGCCTGTCGGTCACGGCCGTGCAGCGGCGCATCCGCTGGCTGCGCGACGCCGGCGTCATCCGCGGCGAGCGCCTGGTGCTGGATGTGGCGGCGCTGGGTTACGGCCTGGCGGTGTGGGTGGAGGTGGAGCTGCGCGAGGCCAGCCGCAAGGCCGTCATCGACGGCTTCAAGCGCCGCATGGCCGCCGAGCCGCGCGTGCAGCAATGCTTCTATGTGGCGGGCGACAGCGATTTCCTGCTGCTGATGCGCTGCCGCGACGTGGCCGAGTTCGAGGCGCTGACGCGCGAGCTGTTCTTCGACGACGCCAACATCCGCAAATTCCGCTCGGTCTTCGTGCTGGACGAGTGCAAGGCCGACGCCGGGCTACCGCTGGCGGACTGAAATCGCCGCGAAGCGGCATTCGCGCGCCCTGCAACGCCGCCCAGCGACGGGTCCGTCGCGGGACGATGTCGTTCTTCCAATGAAAGGACGACACGAGATGAGTTTCGAGATCCCCAGCGAGCCGACCGAATTCGAAGTGCTGGACGCGCGCTTCGAGGACTGCTTTCGCAAGAGCGCCCGGCTGGAGCGCCTGGCCAGCGGCTGCCGCTGGACCGAGGGGCCGGTCTATATCCCCTCCCAGCGCCGCCTGCTGTGGAGCGACATCCCCAACGAGCGCATGCTGAGCTGGTGCGAGGTCTCCGGCCACGTCGCCGAGTTCCGCAAGCCCTCGGGCTACACCAATGGCCATACGCTGGACCGGCAAGGGCGCCTCATCAGCTGTGAGCAGGGCGGCCGGCGCGTCGTGCGCACCGAGCACGACGGCTCGCTGACCGTACTGACCTCGCACCATGAAGGCAAACGGCTCAACAGCCCCAATGACGTGGTCGTGAAGTCCGACGGCAGCATCTGGTTCACCGACCCACCCTATGGCATCGTGGACGACTATGAAGGCATCCGCTCGCCGCAAGAGCAGCCGGGCTGCTATGTCTACCGGCTTCAACCGGACACCGGCGAGCTGCGCGTGGTGGTCGACACGATGACCCACCCCAACGGCCTGGCGTTCTCGCCCGACGAGCGCTGGCTCTACGTCGCCGACACCGGCCTGGACGTCGGCACGATGCGCCGCTTCTCCGTGGACGCCGACGGCACGCTGACCGGCGGCGAGGTCTTCATCAGCTGCGACACCGGCTTCTACGACGGCTTTCGCTGCGACACCGCCGGCCGCATCTGGACCAGTGCCGGGCGCGCCATCCACTGCCACGAGGCGGACGGCACGCTGATCGGTCGCATCCGCATGCCCGAGCGGGTGTCCAACCTCGTCTTCGGCGGCCCCAAGGGCAACCGCCTCTTCATCTGTGCGACGAGCTCGGTCTACTCGGTGCTGCTGGCGGTCAACGGCGTCAAGCCCTGCTGAACGCGGGGGAACCCGGTCCGGCCGGCCGGCGAATGGGGGCATGATCCGCCCCCATCTCAAACTCCCGCCTCCAGCCCGTGACCACCAACGCCTCACCCGCGCCGCTCGGGACCGAACTGACCGCCCGCGGCATCGTCCTGGGCATCCTCATCACCCTGGTCTTCACGGCCGCCAACGTCTATTTCGGCCTCAAGGCCGGCCTGACGTTTGCGACCTCCATCCCGGCCGCCGTCATCTCCATGGCCCTGCTGCGCCGCGCGGCGGGCAACTCCATCGGCGAGACCAATATCGTGCAGACGATTGCCTCGTCGGCCGGCACGCTGTCCTCCATCATCTTCGTGCTGCCCGGCCTGGTCATGATCGGCTGGTGGACGGGCTTCCCGTACTGGATGTCGATGACGCTGTGCGCCCTGGGCGGCGTGCTGGGTGTCATGTATTCCATCCCACTGCGCCGGGCGCTGGTCACCAACTCGCCGCTGCCCTATCCGGAAGGCGTGGCCTGCGCCGAGGTGCTCAAGGTCGGCCATGCCGCCGACAGTGGCGAAGCCAACCGCCAGGGCCTGGCCGCCATCGTGGCCGGCACCGTCGTGTCGGCCGGCTTCAGCATCGTCGTTGCCACCCAGCTCTTCGCGGCCAATCTGGCGCAGTACTTCCGGCTGCCCGGCGGCGAGAAGAGCGGCAGTGGGCCCACAACAGGCTATGACCTGAACTTCAGCTTCGCGCTGCTGGCCGTGGGTCACCTCGTCGGCCTGTGGGTGGGTGTGGCCATCCTTGTCGGCGCCTGCATCGCCTGGCTGGGTGGCGTGCCCATCCTGACGTCCGGTGTCGACGGCGCCGCAGAAGCGGTCGCACTGTTTGCCTGGAGCAAGAAGGTGCGCTTCATCGGCGCCGGCTGCATCGCCGTCGCGGCGATCTGGACGCTGGTCAAGCTGGCCAAGCCGGTCGTTGCCGGCCTGCACTCGGCCGCCATGTCGGCTCGCGTGCGCAAGGCCGGCAAGGCCGACACGCTGCCGCGCAACGAGCAGGACATCCCCATCGGCACCGTCGGCCTCATCACGCTGGCCTGCATGCTGCCGATCGGCTTCATGCTGTCCAGCTTCGCCACAAGCGCCGGCCTGGGCGACCAGCTTGGCCTGCTCGTGGTCGGCGGTGTCGTCTATGTCGTGTTGATGAGCTTCTTCGTGGCCGCGGTCTGCGGCTACATGGCCGGCCTGATCGGCTCGTCCAACAGCCCGCTGTCGGGCGTCGGCATCCTCGTCGTCATCGGCGTGTCGCTGCTGCTGGCCCTGGTCGTCAAGCCCATGCTGCCGGCGTCCACCGGCCAGGCGCTGGTCGCCTTTGCGCTGTTCGTCACGGCCGTCGTGTTCGCGGTCGCAACCATCTCCAACGACAACCTGCAGGACCTGAAGACCGGCCAGCTCGTTGACGCCACGCCCTGGCGCCAGCAGGTGGCGTTGATCATCGGTGTCGTGGCCGGCGCCATCGTCATCCCGCCGGTGCTGGACCTGCTGAACCAGGCTTATGGCTTCGCTGGCGCGCCGGGTGTCGACCCCAAGAAGGCCCTCGCTGCGCCCCAGGCTGCCCTGATCTCGGCGCTGGCCAAGGGAGTCATCCAAGGCGACCTGAACTGGAACCTTATCGGCATTGGCGTGCTGATCGGCGTCGCCACCATTGCCGTGGACGAGGTATTGAAGCGTGCGACCGGCGGCAAGGCGCATTGCGCGCCGCTGGCCGTCGGCCTGGGCATCTATCTGCCGATGAACAGCACGCTGATGATCGTCGTCGGCGCCGTGGCCGGCTGGTGGTTCGACCGCCGTGCTTCGCACAAGCGTGACCCCGAGGCCACCAAGCAGCTCGGCGTGCTGCTGGCCTCCGGCCTCATCGTCGGCGAGAGCCTGCTCGGCGTCATCCTCGCGGCCGTCGTCGTGTTCTCCGGCAACGGCGCGCCGCTGGCCTTGGTGGGCGACAGCTTCGCGACCGCAGGCCAGGTGCTGGGCTTGCTGGCCTTTGCCGGCATCGGCGTGGGCCTGTACCGCTGGCTGCTCAGCAAGCAGCCCTGATCGTCATGCCAGTCGCCCAGCATGGCGCCTGGCCTTCGGCAAGCGTCGGACAGCGCGCAGGCGCTGTCCTCGGTCCGGCCTCAGTCATCCGAACCTGCGAAGCCGAACAGGTGCAGCAGGCTCGTGAACAGATTGAAGATGGACACGAACAGGCTGACGGTGGCGAGCACGTAGTTGGTCTCGCCGCCGTTCACGATCTGCTGGGTCTCGAACAGGATCAGGCCAGCCGACAGCAGGGCCACGACGGCCGAGACCGTCAGTGCCAATGCGGGGATCTGGAAGAAGATCGCTGCCAGGCCTGCAAGCACGGCGACGACCATGCCGGCGAACAGAAAGCCGCCCATCCACGACAGGTCACGCTTGGTTGTCGTCGCATAGGCCGACAACGCCAGGAAGACGGCGCCCGTCGCGCCGAGGGCCAACATGATGGTCTGGGCGCCGCCGGGCAGAGACAGCGTGCGCGTCAGCAGCGGGCCGAGCGTCCAACCCATGAAACCGGTGAGCGCGAAGACGAGGCCGACGGCGGCGCCGCGGTTCTTCAGCTTGTGGATGCCGAACAGCAGGCCGAAATAGGCCACCAGCGTCAGGATGATGCCGGGTGCCGGCAGGTTGAAGGCGACGGCCGCAGCAGCGACGGCGGCGCTGAACAGCAGCGTCATCGACAGCAGGGCATAGGTGTTGCGCAGCACCCGATGGGCGGTGCCGCGGTCGAGGGCGCCGCCGTGGGGCATGGCAATGGCGATGGGGCGGGTTTGCATGGCAGACCTCCGGTTTGAAAGAACACGGGCAGGGTACGTAGGCAAGACACCAAATAAAAGCAGAGAATCGCGAAACGTTTCTTCGTGATTACTTGCTGAATCGCCATGAGCCTGAGCTTCAGTTACCGCCACCTCTACTACTTCTGGGCCGTTGCCAAGGAGGGCGGATTGACGCGGGCCGCGGAGAAGCTGGGGCTGTCGGTGCAGACCGTCTCGACCCAGGTGCGTGAGCTTGAGCAGGCCCTCGGTGCGGCCCTGCTCAAGCCGGCCGGCCGCGGCCTGACGCTGACCGAAGCCGGCATCGCGGCGCTGGAGCAGGCCGAGCAGATCTTCCAGATCGGCGAGACCCTGCCCGAGCGGGTGCGGGATGCCGCCACCGCGCTGACGGTGCGCCTGGCCGTGGGCATCTCCGACGGCTTGCCCAAGCTCGTCGCGCAGCGCCTGCTCGCGCCCATCCTCGATACGCCGCAACTGCGCCTGCTTTGCCACGAGGACGAGTTCGACGACCTGCTGGGCGACCTCGCCCTGCACCGGCTCGACGTGGTGCTGGCCGACCGGCCGGCGCCGGCCAACCCGAATCTGCGCGTTTACAGCCATTCACTCGGCAGCTCGCCGGTGGCCTGGTATGCCCACCCGCGCTGGGCGGCCGCGGCGGCGCGCGACTTCCCCGCCTCGCTGGCCGACGTGCCGCTGCTGCTGCCCACCTCGCACGCGGCCTTGCGCCCGCGGCTGGACCACTGGCTGACCGACCTCGGCCTGCGCCCGCGGATCACTGGCGAGTTCGAGGACAGCGCGCTGCTGGCCACCTTCGGCAGCGAGGGCCTGGGCGTGTTCCCAGCCGCCACCGCGGTGGACGACGCACTGACGGGCCGCTATGGGTTGGTGAACGTCGGCGCTGCCGAGGGCGTCGTCGAGCAGTTCTACGCGGTGGGCACGGACAAGAAGATCAGCCACCCGCTGGTGCGCCGGCTGCTGCCGCAGCCTGCCGACGCAGCGGGTTGATCCGGACGCGCTTGCTACAGTTGACGTTTACGTCAATTAACCTGCCCTGCAGGCCCGGCACGAGCGGGCACTGACAGGGCGGACCAGGAGACCCGAATGAACCTGCCCGGCCTCAATTTCCAGCTCGGCGAAGACATCGATGCGCTGCGCGACGCGGTGCGCGCCTTCGCCGACGAAGAGATCGCGCCCCGCGCGGCCGAGATCGACAAGAGCGACCAGTTCCCGATGGACCTGTGGCGCAAGATGGGCGACCTGGGCGTGCTGGGCATCACCGTGCCCGAGGAATACGGCGGCGCCAACATGGGCTATCTGGCCCACATGGTGGCGATGGAAGAGATCAGCCGCGCGAGTGCTTCGGTGGGCCTCTCCTACGGCGCGCACAGCAATCTGTGCGTGAACCAGATCAAGCGCAACGGCAACGACGCGCAGCGCGCCAAATACCTGCCCAAGCTGATCAGCGGCGAGCATGTCGGTGCGCTGGCGATGAGCGAACCGGGCGCGGGATCTGACGTGCTGAGCATGAAGCTCAAGGCCGAGGACAAAGGCGGCATCTACCTGCTCAACGGCAACAAGATGTGGATCACCAACGGCCCCGACGCCGACACGCTGGTGGTCTACGCCAAGACCGAGCCGGAGCTGGGCGCACGCGGCGTGACGGCCTTCCTCATCGAGAAGGACATGAAGGGCTTCTCCATTGCGCAGAAGCTCGACAAGCTGGGCATGCGCGGCTCGCACACCGGCGAGTTGGTGTTCCAGGACGTCGAAGTGCCGGCCGAGAACGTGCTGGGCGCGGTCAACGGTGGCGCCAAGGTCCTGATGTCGGGCCTGGACTACGAACGCGCCGTGCTGACCGGCGGGCCGCTGGGCATCATGCAAAGCGTCATGGACAACGTCGTGCCCTACATCCACGACCGCAAGCAGTTCGGCCAGAGCATCGGTGAATTCCAGCTCATCCAGGGCAAGGTGGCCGACATGTACACCGTGCTGCAGGCCGCGCGCAGCTTTGCCTACACAGTGGCCAAGAACCTCGACATGCTGGGCGCCGAGCATGTGCGCCAGGTGCGCAAGGACTGCGCCTCCGTCATTCTGTGGACGGCCGAGAAGGCGACCTGGATGGCCGGCGAAGGCGTGCAGATCTTTGGTGGCAACGGCTACATCAACGAATACCCGCTGGGCCGGCTCTGGCGTGACGCGAAGCTTTATGAGATTGGCGCCGGCACCAGTGAAATCCGCCGCATGCTGATTGGCCGCGAGCTGTTTGCGGAGACGATGTAATTCGCCATTGCGACAATGCCAGCATGACGACGACCAACCACGAACTGCAGGATCTGCTCGACAACAACAAGCGCTGGGCCGCTGACACCGAGGCCCGCGAGCCGGGCTTCTTCTCCAGCCTGCTCAAGCAGCAGACGCCGCAATATCTTTGGATAGGCTGCGCCGACAGCCGCGTGCCGGCCAATGAGCTGGTGGACCTGCTGCCGGGCGAGCTGTTCGTGCATCGCAACGTCGCCAACGTCGTCGTGCATTCGGACCTGAATTGCCTGTCCGTCATGCAGTTCGCGGTGGACCAGCTCAAGGTGCGCCACATCATCGTCGTCGGCCACAGCAATTGCGGTGGCGTGCGCGCGGCGCTGTATGACATCCGCACGGGTCTGGCCGACAACTGGATCCGCCACGTGCAGGACGTGCGCAACGACCACCTGAGCTGGCTGGAAGGCCTGCCGCAAGCCCGGCGCGTGGATGCGCTGTGCGAGCTGAACGTGCTGGAGCAGGCGCGCAATGCCTGCCAGACGACGGTCGTGCAGGACGCCTGGCAGCGTGGCCAGGAGATCGTCGTGCATGGCTGGGTTTACGGCCTCCACAACGGCCTGCTGGAGGATCTGCAGCTCACGGCCACCAAGGCCGAGGACGTGGAGCCGTCCTACCGCCGTGCGTTGGAGCGCGTCAAGGCGCGCTACGCCACAGTGGCCTGAATAGAGTCGGGGCATGTTCCCGACCCAGCTCACGGACTCGCGCGCCTTCGACATCGCCCAGGCCCTGCTGGGCGGTTTCGATCGCCACTACAAGCTCTTCCGCGCCACGTCCGCCGAGGCCAAGGCGCGCTTCGAGCATGGCGACTGGCAGGGCCAGCAGCGTGCCCAGGCCCTGCGCATCGAGTTCTACGACGCCCGCGTTGCCGAGGCCAGCGAGCTGCTGGAGGCGCGCTTTTCGGCGTCGACGCTGGCCATGGAAGTCTGGCAGCAGGTCAAGCTGCACTACATCGGCCTGCTGACCAACCACCGCCAGCCCGAGCTGGCTGAGACCTTCTTCAACTCGGTGTGCACGCGCATCCTGCACCACGCCTATTTCCACAACGACTTCATCTTTGTGCGCCCGGCCATCTCGACCGAGTACATCGAGAACGACGAGCCCGGAGCGACCCCCACCTACCGCGCCTACTACCCGGCGCCCGACAAGCTGCGCGAAACCCTCCAGCGCGTCATCACCAACTTCCAGCTGAACGGCGAGTTCGCCCACCTTGACGCCGACGTCGACCAGGTGCTGGCCGCCGTCGCGCGGCGCCTCGGCGAGTTCCGCCGGCGCGCCAACTTCCAGCTGCAGGTGCTGTCCAGCCTGTTCTACCGGAACAAGGGCGCCTATGTCGTTGGCAAGATCATCAACGGCTTTACCGAGACGCCGTTTGCCCTGCCCATCCTGCGTGACGACGACAGCGGGCGCTTCTTCATCGACGCGGCGCTGTTCGGCGAAGACGATCTGCTGATCCTGTTCAGCTTCGCCCGCGCTTACTTCCTCGTCGACATGGAGGTGCCGAGTGCGTATGTGCAATTCCTGCGCTCCATGATGCCCAGGAAGCCACGCTCAGAGATCTATTCGGCGCTGGGCCTGCAGAAGCAGGGCAAGAACCTTTTCTACCGCGACTTCCTGTACCACCTGCGCCATTCCTCGGACAAGTTCCGCATCGCGCCCGGCATCAAAGGCATGGTCATGCTGGTGTTCGACCTGCCGAGCTGGCCCTTCGTCTTCAAGGTCATCAAGGACTTCTACCCGCCGCAGAAGGACACCACGCGCGAGCTCATCCAGAGCAAATACCTGCTCGTGAAAAGCCACGACCGGGTCGGTCGCATGGCCGACACGCTGGAGTACACGCGGGTGGCCTTCCCGCGGCATCGCTTCGAGGAAGAGCTCCTCGATGAGTTGAAGCACTTCTGCGGGAGCCTCATTGAAGAGAATGGCGACGACCTCGTCATCCGCCACGCCTACATCGAGCGCCGCATGGTGCCGCTGAACATCTACTTGGCAGAAGCCACGCCCGAGCAGGTGGAACGCGTCGTCATCGAGTACGGCAACGCCATCAAGGACCTGGTGGCCGCCAACATCTTCCCCGGCGACATGCTGTGGAAGAACTTCGGCGTGACCCGCCACGGCAAGGTCGTGTTCTATGACTACGACGAGATCGAATACCTGACCGACTGCAACTTCCGCCGCGTGCCCGAGCCGCGCAATGAGGAGGAAGAAATGTCAGGCGAGGTCTGGTACGCCGTCGCGCCGCGCGACGTCTTCCCCGAGACCTTTGCGCCCTTCCTGCTCGGCAATCCGAAAGTGCGTGAGTGCTTCATGCGCCACCACGCGGACCTGCTGGACGCGGGCTTCTGGCAGAGCCACAAGGAGCGCATCCTGGCGGGGCATGTGCATGATGTGTTCCCCTACGACCCGGCGCGGCGCTTCGCAGCGGCCTGAGCCGAAGCGGCTCCGTCCGACAGGCGCCGCCCCGCCGCCCATCAACAATGGCGCCGCCGCAACCCGTGGCCTCTGGGGACAACCGCATGATCTTCGACGCCATCCGCGAAAGCCACGACTTGCAACGCGATCTGTGCCGCAAGCTCACCGCGTCACGCGGCGACATGGCCGCGCGCCAGTTGCTGTTCCTGCAGTTGAAGGTCGAGCTGATGGCACACGCGGCGGCCGAAGAGCGCTTCCTCTACGTGCCGCTGCTGATGGAGGACGGAGGCCTTGATGCCTCGCGGCATGCGCTGCATGAGCACCACCAGGTGGACGAGCTGCTCGAAGACCTGTCGGTGCGCAACAAGCAGCAGGATGGCTGGATTGCGACCGCCAAGGAACTCAGCTTCAAGGTGCGCCACCACCTGAAAGAAGAGGAGTCCAAGTTCTTCCACGTCGCCGGCCGCCTGCTGTCAGACACGAAGAAGCAGCAGCTCGCCGGCAAGTACCAGCGCGAGATGGTGCGCATGCGCAAGCAATACGCCGCCGAGTACCAGACCGTGGCCGTGTCTGCGGCGACCGGCCTGGTCAAACCCGCCAAGCCAGCCGCCGACAAGCCGGCGACGCGCGGCAACGCCAGCGCCGGCGCTCAGCTGCGCGGCAAGAGCAAGCCGCGGCGCACGCGCTGAAGCGAGGTGGGCTCGTCAGCACTGACCTGGCGCTGCGCTTCGCCCCACGGTGCTTTGGCCAGCGCGGTCAACGCCGGCAGCGTCGGCGCCTTCACCTGGACGGATTGCTCCGCCACGGGCCGACGGTCCACGACGGGCCTGGGGCGCATGAAGAAGAACATGGAGCGGAGTTGGGGGCGCCAGGCGAGGGTGCCAGATAGAACAAACCCCAGCGTCGCTGACGTGTAGGCTAGCCAGCCATGAGCGCAGGCATCAACACCTCAACTGCTGTGGACCGTCGCGCGCTGAATGCGTTGTGCATCCTGCTCCTGCCCATTCTTGCCGCGTGCGCCGCCATGCCAACACCCGCTCCCGAAGCAATCGCCCAACTGGCACCCACCAGCCGGCTGCGCGCCGTCATCAATCTGGGCAATCCCATCCTGGCGAACCGCGACCCCAGCACCGGCGAAGCCTCGGGTGTGTCGGTCGACCTGGCGCGTGAGCTGGCACGGCAGCTGGGCGTCCAGGCTGAGTTGATGGTGGTGAAGTCCGCGGGCGAAGCGGTGGATGCTCTGGCCACCGGCCGCGTGGACGTAGGCTTCTTCGCCATCGATCCCGCGCGGGCCGCGTCCACCGCCTATTCGGCTGCTTACGTGCAGATCGAGGGCGCCTACCTCGTGCGCAACGATTCGCCGCTGCAGGCCAACGAGGACGTGGATCGCGCAGGCACGCGTGTCGCCGTCGGCGCACGCAGCGCCTACGACCTCTACCTGACACGCGAACTCAAGGCGGCGACGATCGAGCGCGCACCGACCTCACCCGAGGTGGTCAGCTTTTTCCTGGCGCACCAGCTCGACGTGGCCGCCGGTGTGAAGCAGCAGTTGGAAGCCGACGCCAAGCGCTTGCCGGGCCTGAGGCTCTTGCCCTGGCGCTTCATGGTCATCAACCAGGCCATGGGCATGGCCAGGGGCAAGGCGGTCGGTGCGCATTTTCTCGCCGCCTTCGTGGAACAGGCCAAGGCCTCAGGCTTCGTCGCGAGGTCGTTGGAACGCCACCGCATCGAGGGCGCCGCCGTCGCGCCGTCTGCGGCGCGCGACTGAGGGGCTGCTCAACCCTGCGTCGGCCTGAACACCCGCACCCGGTGGCCGTCCGGGTCCGCGGTGACTGCCGTGAAGCCGAAGTCCATCGCCGTCGGCACCTGCAGCACCGGCCAGCCCGAGGCCTTCCAGGCGGCGACGGCGGCATTGACTTCGTTGTCCGTGCCGACCGTGATGCCGATCTCGGCGCCGCCGCCGCGCTGGCCGCTGCCCGGTTGCACGTCATGCGCGGCCCAGAGGCCGAGCATGGTCTTGTCATTGAGCATGAACATCGCGAAGTTCGGGCTCTGCTCGACGGGTTCCCGGCCCAGCAGCGAGCGATAGAAGAGCACGCTCTCGGCAGGGCTGTGCACGTAGAGGATGAGGCAGTCGGGTTGCATGGTGGTCTCCGTTGGGTGATGAATGAAGCCATCGTCGGCGCCGGTCATGTCACCGGCTGTCAGCAGGCCCTGGGGGCTATCCCGGCGGTAGTTTTCACATCGCGCGTGTGATCCCTGGCGGGCCGCACTTGCGTCCTTGATGACAGGCCCGGCGTGTTGCCGTGCCCCACCTCTATCGGAGAACCATCATGGCCGCATTGCCCGTCACCATCGCCCTGAAGAGCATCAAGTGCAAGATCGAGACCGACGAGGTCGGCTCGGACGAGCCCTATGTGCTCGTCACTGCCGTCGACCTGACCAACCCGATCCTGCCCAACGCCGAAGTCACGCTCTACGGCCCGTGGGGCGACGTCGACGAGGGCGAATCCCGCAGCACCCAGCCGCTGCAGCCGGGCATCAACCCGAGCGACATGCCCTTCATCATCTGGCGCCGCAATGCCTGGGGCCCGTCGGGCCAGGCCAAGGCCATCGCCAACCCGGCCAATGCCGTCATCCTCGTGTCGATGATGGAGCACGACGATGGCAAGCCTGGCACGGCGCGCGAGCTGACCAAGGGCGCCGTCGTCAGCTCGCTGGCGGCCTCTGCCGGCATGACGCGGGCTCAGCGCGTGAGCAAGCTGAAGGCCGACATCCACGGCGCGCTCGGCATTCCCACCGGCTTCCCCAACTTCGACGACCGCGTCGGCACGACCCAGGAGTTCGTGCTCAGCACCAACCTGCTCGACGTGGCAGCCGGCTCCAAGAGCAAGACGCTGACCATCGTCGGGGATGGCGGCAAGTACGAGGTCACGCTGGTGGTGACGAAGGGCTGAGACCCGACCGGGCGCAGAACCTTCGCCCTGTGCGACGCGGGCCGAAGGACTGCCGCCGTACAAGGCGGCAGGCATAACGGTCCACTACTTGCTAACCGCCCGTCTTGACTGGCACCTTCACCGCCGGGCAGGCGGTGTTGGCCGGGTCGGGGCACTTGGGCAGCTTGGGTTTGACCTGGGTGCCGGTATTGCTGCCATCGGTCGCGGCGCCACCACCGCTGCCACCGGCGACGGGCGCGCCGCCGGGCGGGGTGGCAGCCTTCACCGCCGGTGAGCTGGCGGCCTTGACCGCCGGGGTGCCGGTGGCCGGTGCCACATCAGCGGCGTGCGCCGCGAGCGCGGCGCCCAGGCATGCCGTTGCCAACATCGAATCGAGAAGCTTCATCGCAGTCCTCCGTCAGAAGTCCAGCAGGGCCAGGCCCGGCGGCGCCGGGCGGGATGTGGACGATAGCAATTGCGACAGCCGCGTGCGCATGGCCGCGGCGTCAGCACGGTCGGCCAGCGCACCAGCGTAGGCATCCAGCTCGGCGCGCGCGTCGCGGCCGTCTCCGAGCGCGACGAGCGCCCTCAGCCGCAGGCGGTCCGGATGGCCCGGCGGCAGGCCGGCCTCGGCCAGCGCCAGGGCCTCGTGATAGGCGGCGCGAGCCGGCTCGATGCGGCCGGCGCTTTCATGGGCCAGCCCCAGCAGCGCCAGCGTCGGCCAGCGATCGGTGTCCTGCAACCCCAGGCGCGTGCGCTGGGCGGCCTCGGCCTGCGTCAGCATCGCGACGGCCTCGGCCGTGCGCCCCTGGCGCAGCGCCGCCTCGCCGAGCAGCGCGCGTGCGCGCTCCGCCGCCGGGTGTCCTGCCTCTTCCAGCGTGGACAGCAGCGGGCGCATCCGCGCCTCGGCCACGGCCGGCTCGCCACGGCGCATTTGCTGGCGTGCTGCCACCAGCCCCACGACGGCGGTCGCCTGGGCTTCGCCGCCGCGGCGGGCCTGCGCCAACGCCAGCTCCGCTTCGCGCGCCGCCTCGTCGGGTCGGCCGGCGTGGAACAGCGCGGTGGCCAGCCAGGTGCGCGTCGAGACGGTGTTGAGGTCGGCCGGTCCCAGCACTTCCTGCAGCTCCTGCACGCTGGCGCGCAGCAGGGGCAGGGCGGCGACGTGGTGCCCCAGTTCGACCTCCATCGTCGCGACGGCCATCCGGGCCTGGGCGGCGATCAGCCGCCCCGCGCCTTCGCTGGCATCGACGAGGGCTTGCAGCCAGCGCCGCGCATCGTCCCAGCGCCCCTGGGCCCGGGCGAGGCTGGACATCGCATCGGCCACGCGCCGATAGCGCTCATGGCGCGTGCCGAAACGCTCGCGAACCCCTTGCTCGGCCCGCGTCAGCAGCGACTGCGCCTCGTCGAGGCGGCCGGCCTCCATCGCCATCTCGCCGAGATGGGCGAGGGCGGACAAAGCCACCGCGTCGTCCTGGGCCGGCAGCGCGGGCACCAACCCCGTCAGCAGCGCGCGCGCATCGTCGGTCTGGCCCAGGCGGCTGCGGGCATTGGCGAGCTCGAAGGCGACGTCGCGACCCGCCTCGCCGCGGCCCTGCAGCTGGGCGTGTGCGAGCGACAGCGCTTCGGCCGCCAGGGGCATGTCGCCGGATTGGTTCAGCAGCAGCCCCAGTGGCCGGGCCACTTCGGCCAGCATGGCCGGGTCATCGCCCAGCCGGCGCTTGGCCTCGGCCCAGCTGCGCCTGAGCAGCTCGATCATCGGCACCGTCGCGCTGCCGGAGGCGTCGGGGCTGAGGCCGGCGAGGAGCTCGGTCAACACGCTTTGCACGCGGCGAGTGCGTTCGGCTTCTCGCGCGGCCTCGCGCCACTGCCAGGTGGTGGTGGCCATGCCGGCCAGCAGGCTGGCCAGCACCAGGCTCAGCGCGACCAACTGCAGCCGGTAGCGGCGCGCGAACTTGGCGCTACGGTAGGCCAGCGAGTCAGGCCGCGCGAGGATGGGGCGATGCTCGAGATGGCGGCGCACGTCGTCGGCCAGTGCGCTGGCGCCGGCATAGCGCTCGTCGGGGCGCTCCTTCAGCGCGCGGCCGACGATCAGGGCGAGGTCGCCGCGCAGTGTGGCCGCAGGCTCACGCTGGCCGGTCAGCAGCAGGCACAGCAGGCGGCCCAGCGCAAACACATCGGTGGCGGTGCTGACGGGCTCGCCGCGCAGCTGCTCAGGCGCGGCGTACTCAGGCGTCAGGCCCGCAGGCAGTTGCGCAGTCAGCTCCGCGCCGGTGTCATCAACAAGCAGCTTGGCGACACCGAAGTCCAGCAGCTTCACCTGGCCGTCCGCGGTGACAAGGATGTTGCCCGGCTTGAGATCGCGGTGCACGACCAGGCGCGCATGCGCATGAGCCACCGCGTCGCACACCTGCAGGAAGAGCCGCAGCCGCTCGTTCACATGAAGGTTCTGCAGCTCGCACCAGCGATCGATGCGCTCGCCCTCCACCAGCTCCAGCACCAGATAGCGCGTGCGCGTCGCGCCGACCAGGGCTTCGCCGATGTCCAGCAGGCGGGCAATGTGTGGATGGGTCAACCGCGACAGCAGCTCGCCCTCGCGGCGAAAGCGCGCCTGGTTCCCCTCGCCGCGCCAGGGGCTGTGCAGCAGCTTGATGGCCGCCTCGCCGCTGTGGGCGCCATCGCTGCGCCGAGCGCGCCAGACCTCGCCCATGCCGCCGCTGCCCAGCGGCGCGACGAGGGTCCACGCGCCCAGCACCTGGCCGGCCAGTTCGGGAGCGCCCGGTACTTGCGCCGGTTTGGCCAGAAAGCCGCGCTCTTCGGCCACGCGGTCAGCGTTGATGAGGGCCTCCAGCCGCTCCCGTTGCGCCGGCGGCAACTCGGCCAGCAGGGCTTCACGTTCGGCCGGCGTCGCGTCCTGCCATTCATCGAAGGCGGCGAGCGCGCCGGCCCGGTCAGTGGTGTTCACGTCAACTGGCCGCGGCGGCAAATCGGGCCGAGCGCCGGGCCGCTCCCAAGCCGGCCCGTCAGGCGATGTGCTCGCGGCTTGATGCCGCGAGCATCGCCGTCCCCGCGGGGGACCGGCTGGGATGGCCCGCGTTCAGCGAGGCGCGACCGGACGAGGGGTTTCATTTCACGCCTGCAACGCGTCGAACAAGAAAGCCCGCGCTTTACGCCAGTCGCGCTTGATCGTCGGCACCGAAACGCCCAGCAGCTCGGCGATCTCCTCCAGCTCCAGGCCGCCGAAGAAGCGCATCTCGACGACCTGGTGGGCGCGGCCGTCGGCGCGCTCCAGCATCTGCAGCACGTCGTCGAGCTTGAGCACATCGGGCGGCGCAATCTGCTCCAGCGCGGCCGTCGACAGTGTCACCTCGGCCTGCCCGCCGCCGCGCTTGTCGGCGTGGCGCTCGCGAACGTGGTCGATGATGACGCTGCGCATGACCTTGCTGGCATGGGCGAAGAATTGCGCGCGGTGCTGGGCAGCCTCGCGACCCGCACTCTTCAGCCAGACCTCATGGATCAGTGCCGCCGGCTCCAGCGTCATCGGCGCATGGCCGGCGAGATGACTTCTTGCCAGGCGCTTGAGCTCGGGATAGAGCAGGGTGTAGAGGCGGTCTCGCGCCTCGATCTCGCCGGACGCCAGGGCCGTCAGCAGCTGGGTGATCTCTGTCATGGGCGCGATGCTGGCGCCAAGTGCGCCCGTGCGGAACCCCCACCTTGCGCGCGAGAATGCCGGTTTGCTTCTCCGCCCGCCCCATTCCATGCCTGACACCCCCAGCCGCCCCGAACTGCCCGACCATCTCAGCGTCGACCCGCGCAGCCCTCACCACGTCGCCGCCGTCTTCGAGCACGACATCGGCATCCGCTTCAACGGCAAGGAGCGCCAGGACGTCGAGGAGTACTGCATCAGCGAAGGCTGGATCAAGGTGCCCGCCGGCAAGACGCTGGACCGCAAGGGCCGGCCGCTGTGCATCAAGCTCAAGGGCGCGGTCGAAGCCTTCTATCGATAAGACATCAGCACCAAAGCGGCTGCCGCGAGCAGCGCGATCCAGGCCGGGTGACGGCCGCGGTTGCTGAGCAGCACCAGGCCCCCGCTGACCGCCAACGCCGTGGCGGCGGCCGCTTCGATGATGCCGCCGGACATCGCCTGCACCGCCGGTTGGGCCAGCCACGCCAGCACCACCGCCAGCGCCCAGGCCAGGGCCGTGACGACATGCCAGCTTGCCCACAGGATGCGGGTCTGGAATTCGCGCAGCGCCGGCTGGCCGCCGACGGGCACCAGGCCGCCAGCGCGCAGATGGCGAAACAGCATGCGCTCGCCCAGCCATGAGTGCGCCAGGCCGATGACGAAGACCAGCGCCGCCGCGCCAACGAGCCAGGGGTTCATGCCACTCTCCGTGAAGTGAGCCTCAGTGTGAGGCCGGACTCGGGCCGCAGCGTGACGGCCATGCGCGGCTTGGGCGCCTCGTTGCCGGCCGGGCTCAGCTCGAAGCGCTGCAGCAGTAGCGCCGCGATCAGCGTCATCTCCAGCACCGCGAAATGCTGGCCCAGGCAGACGCGCGGGCCCAGGCCGAAGGGGATGTAGGCGCCGCGCGGAATCTCGTGCGGCGCGCCAGCAAGAAAGCGCTCGGGCTTGAAGGCCAGCGGCGCATCCGGCCACCAGCGCGGGTCGCGGTGCAGCAGCCAGGGCGTCACGCGCACAAGAGTGCGGGCCGGCAGGCGCACGCCGCCCAGCGTGATCTCACGCGTCAGGCGGCGCGTCATGATGGCCGCCACCGGCGGGTACAGGCGCATCGCTTCCTTCAGCGTGGCGGACAGAAAAGGCAGGGCGCCCGCGTCATCGGCCGTTGGCACGCTGCCGGCCAGCACGGCATCCACTTCGGCGCGGGCGCGCGCCTGGGCTTCAGGGTGGGCCGCCAGCAGCCAGCTCCACCACAGCAGGGCCGTCGCGCTCGTCTCATGGCCGGCCTGGAAGCTGACCATGCACTGGTCGTAGACCTCCTGTGGCGACAGCGCTTCGCCGGTCGCCTCGTCGCGCAGTGCCATCAGCATGCCGAGCAGGTCGGGCTTGCTGTCGCCGGACGCACGCCGGGCATTGACGTGCCCACCCAGCAGCCCATGCATCAACCTGTTCGCGCGGCGCTTGGCTGCCTTGCCCGGCAGCGGCAGCCAGTCGGGCAGCGTGAATGGCCAGAACATCTCGGCCAACGCCGTCTCGCTGAGCACCTGCACGGCGTGCGCAGCGGCCGCGGTGTCGGCGCCGATCGGCGTGCTGAACAGCGTGCGCGAGATGACGTCCATGGTCAGGTGGCTGAACAGGGTGTCCATCGTCACCTCGCCGTCCTGTACGCCGGCCAGGCCGGCGACGGCGGCATCGGTCATCAGCGCCGCATAGCCGGCCACGCGCTTGGGCGTGAAGGCTTGCATCAGCATGCGGCGCTGGCGCTGCCAGGTGGGCCCTTCAGTGACGAGGACGGACTGGCCCATCAGCTGGGAAAACACCTCGGGCCCGCGCGCCCAGCGGATCAGCGCGTCGGCATGGTCCACCATGACCTCGCGCACCAGTTCCGGGTCGAAGACATCGACGCCGCGTTCGCCGAGGATGGTCTGGCGCGGCAGATCGCCCAGCGATCGCTGCGCGGAGATCACCGCGAGATAGTCGCGCCGCATGGCCATCAGCACGGGGAAGCCCCACCAGCGGGTGGGGTGCGAAGGGAGGTCGTTCCAGGTCAGCGTCGTCATGGACCGTGATGCTGCGCCCCTGGGGCGGACGGGTCTTGAACGAATGCGACACTGATCGCGATGCAAGCCCACACACGCCTCTGGCTGCCGCCGCTGGCCCTCGCCGGCTGCGTGCGTGGCGTGATGCAGCGCGACACGCGAGGCCGAAACCTCGACGCCGTGCAGCGCGAGAACTACTTTCCCGCAACACCGCTGGTCCAGCTGTTCTGGTGGGCCGAGGGCAGCAGCGAATGGCTGGACACGCCGGGTTTCTCAACGCCACCGCCTGAGCGCCGCCACGCGCCGGTGCTGTTCGGCGGGCCCTTCACGTTGCCCACGCACACGCGCAACCCCGGCGAGATGCGCGCCTTCAAGCTGCTGCTGTTGCCCGACGCCTTTGTGGCGCTGACCGGCATCGCACTGGGCCGCTACGTCAACCAGGTCGTCGATGCGCGCGACCTGCTGCCGTCTGACTGGCTGGCCTGGGCCGAGCAGATGGCCGTCGCGGCCGATGACGCGGCGCGGCTGCAGTTGCTCGAAGCCTTTCTGCTGCCGCGCTGGCAGGCCCTGGGCACGCAGCGCCCCGGCCATCGCTATGCCGACTGGACCCAGGCCCTGGCGGTGCGCGCCGCCACCAGCGCGGCCGGCCGCAGCCTGCGCCAGTTGGAGCGCCGCATCAAGGCCTGGGCCGGCCTGCCGATGCGCGAACTGCGCGCCGTGTCGCGCGCCGAGAACGCCTTCCTTGCGGTGGCCGCTGCTGAGGCCGGCGCGGGTGTGAACTGGGCCGACATCGCCGCCGACAACGACTACGCCGACCAGAGCCATCTCTGTCGCGAGACGCGCCGCTTGACCGGCTTCAGCCCCGAGGACCTGCGCCGCCGCATCCAGGCGGAGGAAGCCTTCTGGGCTTACCGGTTGTGGCGGTGACCCGAAGCCTAAACTGACGCAATGACCCGCCACCTGCTCCTGGCCCTGTTGCTGTGCTGGGTGGCTACGTCGGCTTGCGCGGCGCCCTGCCCGCAGCCGCTGCGCATCGGCTTCAGCGATGCCGCCTCGCCGCCCGGTCTGCTGGGCTCGGGCCCCGGCTTTCCCGAGCCGCCAGGTTGGGAGGTCGTCGCCGTGCGCGAGGCGCTCAAACGCCTGGGTTGCCAGGGCGAACTGCTGCGCCTGCCCAACCGCCGCCTGTCGGCCTCATTGGCCCAGGGCGGCGTCGACATCGCGCTGCTGTTCGGCACCACGCCCGAGCGTCTGCGCAGCTTGCGCTTCCCGCTCGACGCTCACGGCCGGCCCGACGTCGCCTGGGCACCCGTATTCGGCCACCTGGCGCTGTTTGGTCGCGGTGGCGAGGCTCCCGATCCCGCCTGGGACGGCAAGCTTCTGCCCAAGGGCCTGCGTGTGGGCGTGCTGGCCGGCTCGGTGCAGGACGCCATCGCGCGCGGTCACGGCTGGGCGGTCGAGCCCATCAGCGCACTCGACGCGGGGCCGACCATGCTGCAGGCGCGCCGCTTCGACCTGCTGCTGAGCACCCGCGAGGTGCTCACACCCGAGCAGCGCGCCGAGCTCGTCGAATGGGCGCCAGGCGTGGCCAAGCTGCCCTATTTCGCGCCAGCCTCGCCGCAGTTCGCCCAGCGCCACCCGGACTGGACGCGCGCTTTCTGGCGCCAGTTGTGCCAGGCCGTGCGGCGGCTGGAACCCGACATCCGCCCGGTTGAATGCGGCAGCGCGCCGGCCACGGCCTGGCGCCAGGCCCCAAGCCCAACCGATTGACCCTGGCATTGCGCGGCAATTGACGCGCACGTCAATTGATCGCGTCAGAATGGCGCATCTGAGTTACCAACGGAGTACGTGCCATGTCCGACCCGATCGTCATTGTTTCCGCCGCCCGCACCCCCATCGGCGGCCTGCTGGGTGATTTCGCCGGCCTGGCCGGCTGGGAGCTGGGCGCCATTGCCATCAAGGCGGCCGTCGAGCGCGCCGGCGTGCCGGGCGACTCGGTCGATGAAGTGCTGATGGGCAACTGCCTGATGGCCGGCCAGGGTCAGGCGCCCGCCCGCCAGGCCGTGCGCAAGGCCGGCCTGCCGGATTCGGCCGGCGCCGTCACGCTGAGCAAGATGTGCGGCTCCGGCATGCGCACCATGATGTTTGCTCACGACATGTTGGCAGCCGGCTCGGCCGAGGTCATGGTGGCCGGCGGCATGGAAAGCATGACCAATGCGCCGCACCTGATGTTCGCGCGCAAGGGCGTCAAGTACGGCGTGGCCCAGATGTACGACCACATGGCCCTGGACGGCCTGGAAGACGCCTATGAGCGCGGCAAGGCCATGGGCGTGTTCGCCGAACAGTGCGTGAGCAAATACAGCTTCAGCCGCGAGGCCATGGACCAATACGCCATCACCTCCACGCAGCGCGCCAAGGCCGCCAACGAGAGCGGCGCCTTCGATTGGGAAATGGCGCCGGTGACGATCAGCTCGCCTAAGGGCGACACCGTCATCAAGTTCGACGAGCAGCCCTTCAAGGCCAAGCTCGACAAGATCCCGTCGCTCAAGCCCGCTTTCAAGAAGGACGGTGCCATCACCGCCGCCACCTCGTCCAGCATCTCCGACGGCGCCGCCGCCCTGGTACTGATGCGCGAGAGCACGGCCAAGGCCCGCGGCCTGGCACCGATCGCCCGCATCGTCAGCCACGCGGTGCATGCGCAGGCACCTGAGTGGTTCAGCACCGCCCCCGCCGGCGCCATCCAGAAGGCCCTGGCCAAGGCCGGCTGGCAGGCGGGCCAGGTCGACCTGTGGGAAGTCAATGAAGCCTTCGCCGCCGTCACCATGGCCGCGATGGCCGAGTTCAAGCTGCCGCACGACATCGTCAACGTCAACGGCGGTGCCGTGGCCCTGGGCCACCCCATCGGCGCCAGCGGCGCACGCATCGTCGTCACACTGCTGGGCGCGCTGAAGGCCCGCGGCTTGAAGCGCGGCATGGCGGCGCTGTGCATCGGTGGCGGCGAGGCCACCGCGCTGGCAGTCGAGATGCTCTGATTGAGCGCCCGCCGCTGGTTTCGGAATGGCCTGCTGTTGCTGGCTGCCGCGGCTGGCGGCGTGGACGCTGCCTGGGCGCTGTCATGCATTCCGCCCAATCCGGACCCCAAGGCCCGGATGCAGACCCATTTCGCCGGAGCCGCCGCGGTTTTCATCGGCCAACTGGTCGAGACCGGCGCCGATATTCACGAGGATTGGAGCGTCTCGGCCGCAGGCCGGCTGAAGGTGGAGCGCTGGTTCAAAGGGACGCAGGTGCCCGAGGTGCGGGTGCTGTTGCCGAGTGGCTTTCCCCGTGGAGCTCGGCTGCTGCTTTTCGCGCGAACCAACTCGCCGGCCGATCGGCTGCGCCAGACCCAATCCCGTCGCGCCTGGCAACCTGACGGCAAGCGTGCCGATGCGGCCCCCAAAGTGCCGGACGCCGACATTCCTGACTTGACGGCGGCAGGGGCCTGCAGCGCAGCGGCATTCGCGTTGAACGCTGCTTCGGTGGCGCCGCTGCCCGGCTATTCGGACGACAAGGCCCGCGCCTGGGCCGTCGCCTTGTCGAACGACTTGCTGAAAGCCCTGGAGGCCATGCCGGCCGCAGGTGATGGTGGTCGTCTGGAACTGGCGCTGCGGGCTTTCGACATGAGCGATTTCATGCAGCGAACCGAACTGCGGGTCGAGCTCAAGGAAGCCAAGGATGCAGCGCCCGGCGGGCTGAAACTCAGCGGGCCGTCGACCGTGCAGCACCTGTCTGTGTACTGGAATGCGCCGCGCAACGGGTGGGGTGGATGGGGGCGTGATCGTTTGCCGGCCGGCGAATACCGGTTGGAAGGCCTCGAAGTGCCTGGGTACGACTTGTACTGCGGGGGCGGCTCCGGGCCCGACTGTGCGCGTGTCACCGTCGAAGACCGTGGCCGGGTGCGCCATGAGCTGTTCTACATTCCCGAGGCGCGCCTGCAAGTGAAGCTCGTCGATCAGCAGGGGGTGCCCGTGGAAGGGCAGGGTCTGCTGAAAGTGCGCAGGTTGTCCGCGGATCCTGCAGGAATTCCGTTTCGTCCGTCGCGCGAAGCGACTTTCGTGGCGCACCCGCCCGCTGACCAATCCGCCCACCACCTGGGCCTGAGCGCTGGGCGCTATGCCATCGAATGGCTGCTGCCTCGTGTTGCGCCGGGCCAGCCCGACGACTGGCCGTGGGCGCGCAAGGTGCTGGCATCAACGGCGCTGCCTCTTCATGAGGGCAGCAACGTCGCAGTCACGCGCGGCGACAACCTCGTGACCCTGACGTTGCCCGAGGAAGCCCGGCCGGCCGAGTTGCGAGCGCGTGCACCTGGCTGCAAGCCGGGTGGCGTTTTTCAGGTGTCGTTGCTGACCGAATGGCGACCCGGGCGCAGCGCCGGCATGCAGAACGTGGCGATGGAAGTTTCGGACCGCTGCGAAATCCGCTACCAGGGATTTGCCGGCCAGCATCTGCACCTGCATTACGCACGCAGCCCATCAGAAACCTGGGTTGCCTGGGTCGAGTTGCAGCCGGGCCAGAATCAAGTGGATTTGATGCCCCAGAAAGCCCAGCCCCATTGACGCGAGTCGGCGCGGCTGACGCGGCCGTAGGTGACACTAGGCAACTCGACGGCCCAGCCCTCTGAGGCATTCCATGCTCGGCACCCACGACCTCCCCCTCTTTGCCGCCACCGTCTTCGTGCTGAATGCGACGCCCGGCGTCGACATGGCCTACACGGTCGCCAGCACGCTGCGCGGCGGCTGGCGCCAGGGCGTGGCGGCGGCGGTCGGCATCATGGCGGGCTGCGTGCTGCATTCGCTGGCTGCGGCCTTTGGCCTGGCGGCGCTGCTGGCCACGTCGGCCGAGGCCTTCACGATCGTCAAGCTCGTGGGTGCGGCGTATCTGCTCTATGTGGCATGGGGCATGGCCCGGGCCGGGCTGCGTCCGGCGTCGGCTGCGGCCGAAGTCAGCGCCCCGCAGTCGCTGTGGCGCACGGTGCGCCAGGGCTTCTTCACGAACGCGCTGAATCCCAAGGTCGCGCTGTTCTTCCTTGCGCTGCTGCCGCAGTTCATCGCGGCGGACGCGTCGAACAAGACGCTGGCCTTCCTGTTCCTGGGTGGCTGGTTCATCGCTCAGGGGCTGCTGTTCCTGCTCGCCCTCATCGTGCTGGTGGCGCCGCTTCGCCGCAGCCGGCCGCGGCCCTGGCTGGGGCGCGGCCTCAACCTCGGCGGTGCTGGCCTCTTCACCGTGCTGGCCGCCAAGCTCGCATTGACCAAACCATGAACGTTCTGATCATCGGCGCCTCGCGCGGCCTGGGCCTGGAGTTCGTGCGCCAGTACCGTGCGGCCGGCGCGCGCATCACGGCCACGGCCCGCGACGAGGCGGCGCTGGACCGGCTGCACGCCCACGGCGCCCGCGCCTTGAAGCTGGACGTGGCCGACACGGCCAGCGTGTCCGGCCTGGCCTGGCTGATCGACGGCGAGGCCTTCGACGTCGTCGTCATCAACGCCGGCGTCTACGGCCCCAGCACTTCGGGCCTGGAGACGCCGACGGTGGAGGACTTCGACGCCGTCATGCACACCAATGTGCTCGGCCCGATGCGCCTGCTGCCGCAGATTGCCGAGGCGCTGGCGCCGGGTGCCCGCGTGGCCATCCTCTCCTCCAAGATGGGCTCCATCGGCTCGCGCGCCAGCACCAGCGGCTGGCTCTACCGGGCTTCCAAGGCGGCGGTGAACTCCGTCATGAAAGATGCCGCGCTGACCCTGGCAGGCAAGGCCACCGTCATCAGCTTCCACCCCGGCTGGGTGCGCACCGACATGGGCGGCTCGGGCGCCGACATCGACGCGTCGACCAGCATCGCCGGCATGCGCACCGTGCTGGCCAGCGTGAAACCGGTGGATACGGGCAGTTTCTTCAATTACGACGGGCAACGATTGGACTGGTGAGTCCCCTTTATCGGCGGCGCGGCGGCCCGGCGGATTGCGCTAAGGTCTCGACCCATGGACACAACCCTCGCAGAAGCCGAAACGACCAGCCTGATCCGTGCCGGGGAAACCTGCGAACGTCACATCCGCTTCACGCGTGAGGACATCGCCGCTTTTGCCCGCCTGACCGGCGACTCCAACCCCCTGCACCACGATGTGCAGGCGGCCCAGCGGGCACGGCACGGCGAGATCATCGCCAGCGGCCAGCAGACGACGGCGCAGATGATCGGCCTCGTCGCCAGCCACTTCTCGCGCGGCGATGACGGCGAGGCTCGCGAGCTGCTGTGCCTGAACTTCAATTTCGCCTTCAAGGCGCCGGTGTTCGCCGAGCAGGAGCTGTTGCTGCACTGGCGCGTGGCCAGTGTGGAATGGAATGCGACGCTCGGTGGCTGGCTGGCCCTCGTCGATGGGCGCGCGACCGTGCGCAACGCCCACCCTTGCGTCGTCGGGCGCGGCACGCTGCTCGTCAAGGCAGCCAGGGCCTGATCTCGTCCGCGAGGGTGCTCACATCGATGGGTTTGCCGATATGGGCGACGCAGCCGGCCGCCAGCGCTCGGGCGCGCTCCTCGGGCATGGCCTGGGCGCTCATCGCCAGCACGGGCACATCACGCAGCGACGGATCGGCCTTCAGTCGGCGTGTGGCCTCGTAGCCGTCGAGAACCGGCATGCGCAGGTCCATCAGGATGATGTCGGGCCGGCGCGCGGCGGCAGCTTCCAGGCCAAGCTGACCATTGGCCGCCCAGTCGACCTCGAAGCCGGCGGCCTCCAGCACATAACGCGCGAGATAGGCGTTGGCCGCGTTGTCCTCGACCAGCAGCACCCGCGGCGTGTTGGCCATGTCAGGCGCTCCCCATGTGCCGCCGGAGCCTTGCGGGCCGAGTGCCGGGCCGCTCCCAAGCCGGCCCGCGCTGGCGATGTGCTTGCCGGTCGAACCGGCTAGCATCGCCGTCCCCTTGGGGGACCGATCGGGCGCGCCAGCGTTCAGCAGGGCGAGACCGGGCGAGGGGCCTCATAGCGTGTCCATCTCGATGACGAAGCGCGAGCCCCCGCCTTCGGCCGGCTCGTGGCGGATGCGACCCTGCATGCCGGCCAGCAGCTGGGCGCTCAGATAAAGGCCCAGCCCTGTGCCTTCCTGGGCATGGGCGACGCCGCCTTCGAGCTGGCGGAAGGGCTGGAAGAGCAGGGCTCGATGCGCCTCGGGGATGCCGGGGCCGTGATCCCTGACGCTCAGGACCAGGCGCTCGGCGTCTTGCCAGGCCTGGATCTCGATGTCGCCCTGCTCGGAGAACTTGATGGCATTGCCCACCAGGTTGATCAGCACCTGGGTCAGCTTGCGGCGGTCCCCGCGCCAGGGCAGCGACGGGGCCATGGCCAGCTTCAACGCCAGGCCCCGGGGTTCGGCCAGCGGGCGCAACTGGCCCGCCACGTCGGCGGCGATCTCGGCGATGTCGATCGGCTCGATGTGGAGGTCCATGCGACCGGCCTCGATGCGCGACAACTCCAGCAGGTCGTTGATGAGGGCCAGCAGGTGGCGGCCGGAACTGGCGACGAAACCGAGCTGGCGTTTCTGCTCGGCGTTGACCGGGCCGCTGCGGCCACCGTGGATCAGGTCGGTGAAGCCGAGGATGGCATTCAGCGGCGTGCGCAGCTCATGACTCATGCGCGCCAGGAATTCTGACTTGAGCCGGTCGGCCTCCTGCAGCCTCAGGTGCTCGGCGGCCACGCGCTCGGCGGCCTTGCGTTCCGAGATGTCGTGCACGAAGCCGACGAACAGCGTCTCGCCGTCGAGCTCGAAGCGCGCGAAACGGATCTCCACCGGCAGATCCCGGCCATCGGCATGCCGGGCCAGGGTCTCGACGCCGCGCCAGTCCAGGCGCTTTTCTCCGGTCGCCATGTGGCGGGCCAGGCCAGCGACGTGCTGCGCCCGCAGGGCCTCGGGCTGCAAGGTCGCCAGCGGCTGGCCGTTGAGGCTGCCCGGTTCATGGCCGAGCAGCGCGTGGATGGCGGGATTGGCGAAACGGATGCTGCTGCCGGCATCGATGATGACGGCGCCGTCGATGCTGGTCTCCCACAGCGAGCGGAACAGCGCCTCGCTGCGCTGCACGGCCTGGTGGGTGCCCTGGTCCTCGCGGGCGCGCCGCATCACGAGGCCAGCGGCGGTCAGGCCGAACAGCAGGGCGCAGACCATCAGCATGCCGATCAGTGCCGCCGCCGTGATGCGCGACGCCAGCCCGAGGCTGGCCGAGAAGCGCTGCTCCATCGGCGTCAGCCGCGCATCCAGCGCCAGCACGCGGGGCTGCAGCGCGGCACGGGCCTCGGGAGGCAGTTCGCGGGCCTGGTGGGCCAGCGCGGTCATCTCGGTGATCAGCTCGTCGGCCTCGCGCCAGATGGCGACCGACTCGGCCATATAGGGCAGGCCGCGGCAGCAGCGGTAGAGCCGGATCAGGCCGGACGTGTCGTCGGCATGGTTGCGCGATTCGATGAAGCCCTGGCGGGCCTCTTCGTCACGGGCACCACCTCCGTCCATGGCCTCGCGTGCACGCCTGGCGTTCAGGGGCACGGCGATCTCGCGCTCGAACGCCTGGTACTGCGCCTCGTCGCCGGATTGCAGATAGAGCACCAGGGCCAGCGTCGCGCTCTTCTGCGCACGTGACCATTGGCTTTCGCCAGCGACGTAGGCCCGTGCGGCCGACAGCGCCGTGATGGCATACAGCCCCAGCACCGCGAGCAATGCCGCCATGCCGATCAGCAGCCAGGCCACGCGGCGCGCACCGTGCGGCAGCACGGCGGCTGGGGTGGAGGCGGAAGCGTGACTCACCGTGTCCGAGTATGCCCAGACGCTGCCGGCGCGGGAACCTCAGGACGTAGGACGTTGCGTGCTTTTCCGTCCAGGCCGCGGGCGGCGGCGCGCCGAGTGGTCAGAGCAAACCGGTCGTTACTTCGCTGCGCCACCGGCCCGCCCCTCCACCTCGAAGCTGCCCACCAGCACCTGGTCACCCCGGCCCGACAGGCGAAGCACGACGCGTTCGTCCTTCTGCGCGCCGGTGCCGAAGCCGGTGGCCAGCCACAGCATCAGCGTCGTGTAGGGCGACACCAGCTGCTGGCTGTGGCCATAGAACTGGACGCGCACCTCGTAGCGGCCCGGCTTGGCACGGCGCAGCGAGAACTCCTCGGGGCCGTAGCCGCCAGTGAAGTCGCGCGACATTGCGCCGCCCTGGCGGGTCAGGCGGTGGGCGTAGTAGGCCTTCTCGCCGTCGGGGTCGGTCACCCAGAGGTCGATGTCGGTGTTGTCGGCGTCCCAGGTCAGCACCGCGCGCAGGTCCAGCGGCAGGTTTTGGCGCAGGCGCGCGTCGACACGCGACAGGTCCAGCTTGGGCGTCCGGGCGGCCAGGGCATTGAGCTCGGTCAGCGCAATCAGGTCGATGTCGGCAAAACGCCCGTCCCAGGGCCGGCTGGCCACGTCCCACAACAGGTCCAGCGCGCGCTGGGGCTGGGTGGCGGCGAGGGCCAGGGCGAGGTCGCGCGAGGACTGCGGCTCGTCCGGTGCCAGTTCGCGCACGCGCTCCAGCAGCGGCACGGCCAGGGGGGTCTGGCCGGCCTGCTGCAGCCGGTAGGCCAGGATGCGCAGGATGTGGCGGTTCTCCAGCTCCATCTCGGCGAGGTTGGACAGCACGCGCATGGCCAGCGCCTGCTGGCCCTTGGCGAAGAAGATCTCGGCCGCGTCGATGAAGAAGGCGGTGCTGGACAGATAGCCGGGCCGCTCGTCCAGGTAGATGGCATAGCGCTCGGCGTCGCTGGCCTCGCGCAGGCGGCGTGCGTAGGCGGCATTGGGCTCCCAGGCTCTCAGCGCGATGCTGGCCGGGGCGGCCGTGGTGCCGGCGTCCTCTTCGCGGGCGCGGCGCAATCCCGTCACGGCCACGGATTCGAGCGCGGGCGCAGCTGAGGGAGCCAACATCTGCGCGAGAGGCGGCGGCGCCGGCGCTGCGGCGGGTGCTGGCGGTGGCTCTCGCAGGGCGATGGGGGCCGCTGTCTGCGCGATCGATGGGCGGACCGGCGCAGGCGCTGCCGACCGGGTCTCGGCCACGGCGATGGCCGGCGCCGCCACGGAGAAGGTCTGGGCCCACCAGGCCTGGCGCTGCTTGAAGCGCTGCACGAGGCTGTCGATATGCCTTTCGCGATCGGCCTGGCGCGTGGCGCCACGCTGGGCCAGGCTCTGCCGGTAGGCGGCGCGCAGGGTGGCCGTGGGGGGCACGATCTCGTAGCGCACATAGTCGGCCAGCTCGTCGAGCACGATCAGCGAGGTCTCGGCGCTGAGCAGGCGGAACTGCTCGCCCAGACGCCGGATCTGGGCGCGGTTGCGTTGCTGCTCGGCCGACAGTTCGGCGATGCGCAGCTCGGCCCAACGCCGCGCGGCCAGCGGCAATGTGGCCTCGTCGGACGGAGGGCTCTCGGTCGGCGCCTTCAGCTCGATGCGGCGCTGGCTGCGCCGCCCCTGGCCATCGATGAGGGTGACGAGGAGGCGGCCGGTGACCACTGTCAGGCGAGTCGCGATGGCGAGGCGGCCGTTCTCGGGGTGCAGGGATTCGATGACGACGTCCTCGATGCCCTCGACGCCGTCGCCTTTCACGTCCAGTACCTGCAGGCCGGGCCTTGTCAGCGCGGTGAAGGCGGACGCGGTGCCCATCCGGGTCAGGTCCAGCAGGCGTGCACCGCCGGCCTCGGCGAGGCGGCGCAGCCGTGGCAGGTCGGCCCGGCTGGCGGCATTCACCGTGAACACGGGGCCGGCGGGTGGCAGGCCGCCGAGGTCGGGCCAGGTGGCCAGGCCGTCGCTGAACAGCAGGCTCATCGTGCCGCTGCCGGGGGGCGCGGCGGCCAGGCCGGCATACCAGGCGGCCGGGCTGCTGGCGCCGTCGTACGGCAACTGCTGCAGGGTGCGGCGCAGGGGCTGCCAGTCGCCACCGCGCACGTCGAAAACACGCACCGGCTCGGCGGCATCGCGTGCCACGGTCAGGTGCACGCGCACGTCGCGGGCGGCGGACAAGAGGGCATCGAGCAGGGCGAACTCGCGCGCATGGTCGCGCTCGGCGCCGGAGCCGGAGGCATCCCAGACGAGGTTGAGTTCGCGAGGCAGGCGGGTGGCGCCACGCGCGCCCTCGACGGCGGCGAGCTCGGCATAGGCGTAGACCTGGCCGAGATGCTCCTGCACGATGACGCTGTCGCCGCCGCTGGCGGCCCAGCTCAGAGCCAGCGCCTCGCGCGGCTGCCAGTTGCGTCGCTGCAGCCGCAGCGACGTCTCGTCGCCACGGGAGAAAGTCTCGACGCCGGCCAATGCGCCGCTCACCTGCGGCTTGCCGCCACGCAGGTCGAAGCGACCCTCGAACTGGCCCATCGGCTGGCCGAAGTTCAAGGGCAGGCGGTACTGCATGCGCCCCTGCGGGTCGGGCTGCAGCGTCTCGGCCAGTTGCAGCATGACGCGCCGCTCGCCGTTGGGCGGCACCGGATAGATGCGCAGCTTGAAGTTGTTGCCGGCGGTGCGCTCCAGCAGGGCCGGGTCGACGCGACGGCGGGAGATGTCGTCGAACACCTGGCGGCCCTTGTCCTTGGGCACCGGCACGGCGCTGACCATCTCGCCGCGGATGTCCAGCGCAAAGCCGACGACGCTCTGGCCGGCATCGAGCGGGAATTCCAGCGTGGCTTCCAGCTGGCGCGGGTTGGGGTTGTGCACGACGAGCTCGATGCGCGTCTGCGCCTGGGCGCCGGCCAGCGTGGCCTGCACCTGCACGCGCTGCAGCGTCAGCGGCTGGCTGGCGTCGGGCACGATGAAGCGCGGCATGGGCGGCGCTACCGGGGGCATGGGCTTGGGCGGCGGTGGCGGAGGGCTGAGCGCGAAGGCTGCCGAGGCCGCCAGGGTCAGCAGGGCGAACAGCGAGCGAAGCGTCGAGACAGAAGGCATAACGGTGTCCGGGACGGGCGGGCCAGGCGGGCAACGACAACACCTTGCCCAAACCGGCATCGTCGGCGAGTGCACCGTGTTCGTCAGCGTGAAGCTGGCGAACACAGGGCCTCTGCTTCTACGGCGGCAGCGGGCAAACAGGGTGAACGCCGCTCCGAAAACCGCCGGAGGGCGACCGAGGGAATATTCCCTTCGGTCCTTTACTGCTGCCGCGACCGCTGCTGCCTAAGCTGCGCCGTCTTCATGGGAGCTTGTCGATGCGCCGTGGGTTCAAGGTGTTGCTGTGGATCGTGCTCGGTCCGATGGCGTTGCTGCTGCTGCTGGGCATTGCCTGGCTGGCCTGCAATGGTCGCTGGGCGGATGCCGCCTCTCAGCCGGTACCCCCAGAGCTGCAGCCGCAGGCCGTGACGCTGGCGCCGCAGGACAACGCCTTCTTCGACGCCCAGGGGCTGCGCGCGCCGCAGGGCGAGGCGCCGAATGCCTGGGGGCAGCGCAGCTGGCGCGGTGAGGTCAGCGGCGAAGCCGGGCTGCTGGCGCTGCCATCGGGAGAGGACTGGAACTGCAACGCCGCCAAGGAGGATTGCGTGGCCCGCTGGCGTACCGCCGCGGCGGGGCTGAAGGCGCAGATGGCCAATGCCAGCATGTTCGGCGAACGTTGCAAGGCGCTGGCAGCCAGGCCCAGCTTCCAGGAGCCGGCACCGGTGCGTCGGCCCCGCCCACCCGGCAGCGCGTCCTTCGAAGCCCTGGCGCTGCCGCAGTTCGGAGGCGTGACCCATTGCATGCGCTGGTTGCAGATCGAAGCCGTGCTCGCGCCGGATGCACAGCGCGCGGAGCCGTCCTGGGCAAGGGCGGATGCGCTGCTGCGCCTCTTCGCCTCCGGCTCCCAGACCTTGCTCGGCCAAGCTGTCGGTTGGGCCACGGCCATGCGGCACCAGCAGTTGTTGGTGCAGTGGGCGGCGCGCCAGCCGGCAGGCGCGGTGCTGCCGGCTGCCTGGCGAGCCCCGCTGCCGGCACGCCTGCTGCAGCCGCGCCTGTGGATGGCGGCGGAGTCGCATTTCCAGCGCGAGACGGTTGCCGACCTGAGCGCGCATGGCGACCAGATGTTCGACATGGAACCCAATCCGCCGCAGGCCTGGGCCAGCCGGCACAGCCTGGGCTATCTGCCGCAGCTGACGATACAGGCCATGAGCGCCTACTGGTTGGCCGACATGCGGTCCTTCGGCCATCTGCAGGGCCCGGCGCTGGCGCGGCAGGTGCGCGGCAAGCCGGAGCCCGACGCCTCCTGGTGGCGCTTCCTGCGCTGGCGCAACACGGTCGGCCACGTGTTGGTGGAGGTCGGCCGACCTGCCTTCGAAAGCTATGCCTTGCGCCAGGCCGACCTGGTGCTCTCGCAGGCTGCGCTCGACCTCAGCCAGCAGCTGAACGCGCTGCCCGTCGCGGAGCGCCCGGGCTGGTGGCAGCGCCAGACGCTGGACACCGGCGTTCGCGAGCGCCTGAGCCTTGAAGGCGACGCGCTGACCGTCCGCACCTGGCGGGGCGAAGTCGAGGCGGCGCATGCGGCGCCCTTGCGCTTCCCGCTGCGCCCCGGCTGACGCAGCCTCGACAATGGCTCATCCAATCCAACAGGTTGAGCACCATGCTTCTTACCGAAGACCACCTCGCCGTGCAAGACGCCATCCGCGCCTTCGTGCAGGCCGAGATCGCCCCCCATGCCGCGGCCTGGGACAAGAACCACCATTTCCCCGCCGAGCAGTTGAAGGGCCTGGCGGCACTGGGCTGCTATGGGGTTGCCGTGCCGACCGAATGGGACGGCGCGGGCCTGGACTATCTGGCGCTGGCCGTCATCCTCGAAGAGATCGGCGCGGGTGACGGCGGCACCAGTACCGTGGTCAGCGTCAACAACTGCCCGGTCTGCTCCATCCTGATGGGCTTTGCCAACGACGAGCAGAAGGAGTGCTTCCTCAAACCCCTGGCGCGCGGCGACATGCTGGGCGCCTTCTGCCTGACCGAGCCTCATGTCGGCTCGGAAGCCGGCGGCCTGCGCACGACGGCCGTCCGCGATGGCGATGACTATGTGCTCAACGGCGTCAAGCAGTTCATCACCAGCGGCAAGCACGGCGATGTCGCCATCGTCATGGCGGTGACCGACAAGGCCGCAGGCAAGAAGGGCATCAGCGCTTTCGTCGTCCCGACCAACACACCCGGCTACCAGGTCGCGCGCATCGAGGAGAAGATGGGCCAGCACAGCAGCGACACGGCCCAGATCCTGTTCGAGAACTGCCGCGTGCCGGCTGCCAACCGCCTGGGCGATGAAGGCCAGGGCCTGAAGATCGCTCTGTCGGGCCTGGAGGGCGGGCGCATCGGCATCGCCTCGCAATCGGTCGGCATGGCGCGCGCGGCCTTTGAGGCGGCACTGCGCTACAGCAAGGACCGGGTCACCTTTGGCCAGCCCATCTTCAACCACCAGGCGGTGCAGTTCAAGCTGGCTGACATGGCCACGCAGATCGAGGCGGCGCGCCAGTTGATCTGGCATGCCGCCAGCCTGAAGGATGCCGGCCGACCCTGCCTGAAGGAGGCGGCCATGGCCAAGCTGTTCGCCAGCGAGATGGCCGAGAAGGTCTGCTCCGAGGCCATCCAGATCCACGGCGGCTATGGCTACCTCAGTGACTTCCCGGTCGAGCGCATCTACCGCGATGTGCGGGTGACGCAGATCTACGAGGGCACGAGCGAGGTGCAGAAGATCCTGATCGGGCGGGCGCTGGCGGCGGGCTGAGAGGGCGAGAGGCAAGCCAACGCGCGGAACGCCCTCTCGGGCATGCCGGATTCCCGCTCACCGCTCTGAGCGGCGCTCATCACGCCGTCAGAGCGGCTGCTGCTCGTTCGACCCGCCCGTTCCTTCACGCTTGCCGCGGTGCTCGGCGAGGGCCAACCGTATGGGGATGCGGTTGGCTGGCTCGTGAACACCGCCGGCCGCCGATCAACGCCAAGCGGCGCGCAGCGACAAGCCGCAGGGCCAGTCGCCACCCCACCACTGCCGGCTCTTTCGTGAAATCAGGCGCAAACCACGTTATTGACTAACGTGACACACGGCCCTAACCTGACAGCAAGAAATCAGGAGCAGCCGCCGTGAATGAAACTTTGACGAGTAGTGAAGCTGCGCGGATATGCGGCGTGAGCTTTCGGACGGTGATCCGATGGATCGAGCGCAACGAGCTGCAGGCCTATCGGCTGCCAGGTCGTGGCGACTATCGCGTCCTCGCGACCGAACTGCGCCGGTTCATGAGCGTTCATGGCATTCCTGATCCCGATGACATGCCCGGGCAAGCCAAACGCATCCTGGTGGTCGACGACGAAGCCGCGATGGCCAGTGCGATCAAGCGGGCGCTCAAACGCGAAGGCTTCGAGGTGGCCACCGCGAGCGACGGCTTCCTGGCGGGGTCGATGCTGCACGTCTTCAAGCCGCACCTGATGACCCTGGACCTCCAGATGCCCGGCATCGACGGCTTCGGCGTCCTGCGCTTCCTGCGCGAGCAGCCGCCGCCGTTTCCGCTGAAGGTGCTCGTCGTTTCCGGCGAGAGCGAGCAACGTCTGCAGCAGGCGCTCGAGCTGGGCGCGCATGGCGCGCTGGCCAAACCCTTCGAGAACGAGGAACTGCGGCAGGCCGTCGGGCGGATCCTGGGCGAAGCGCCCCGGGGCGCGCGCACCGGTGATGACAAGGCGCCCTGAGGAGACCTTCGCTCGAGTGGGGCGCAGCCATGAACAACCACAGGCCAGGCGACACGACCAGCCTGCTGGCGCAGCTGCGGGAGATGCAGGAGAGCCTGTCTCGCGTGGTGGCCGGCGTGCGCGAGAACTCCGAAGCGGTCGCCACCGCATCGGCACAGATCGCCCAGGGCAACAACGACCTGAGCCAGCGCACCGAGGAGCAGGCCTCGGCGCTCGAGGAGACCGCAGCTTCGATGGAGCAGCTCAGCGCCACCGTCAAGCAGAACGCCGACAACGCCAGCGAGGCTAACGCACTCGCGCAGGGCGCCAGCGTCATCGCCATCAAGGGCGGCGAAGTGGTCGGCCAGGTCGTCGACACGATGAAGGAGATCAACGCCGGCTCGAAGAAGATTGCCGACATCATCGGCGTCATCGACGGCATCGCTTTTCAGACCAACATCCTCGCCTTGAACGCGGCGGTGGAAGCGGCGCGCGCCGGCGAGCAGGGCCGCGGCTTCGCGGTCGTCGCCAGCGAGGTGCGTAGCCTGGCCGGTCGATCGGCGAACGCCGCCAAGGAAATCAAGAGCCTGATCGGTGCGAGCGTGCAGCGTGTCGAGCAGGGCGCGGCGCTGGTCGATCAGGCCGGTGCCACGATGACGGAAGTGGTCAACTCGATCAAGCGTGTGACCGACATCATGGTCGAGATCAGCGCGGCCAGCACGGAGCAGAGTGCCGGCGTGTGCCAGGTGGGTGAAGCCGTCGGCCAGATGGACCAGGTCACGCAGCAGAACGCCGCGCTGGTGGAGGAAAGCGCGGCGGCGGCGGAGAGCCTGCGGGTGCAGGCACTGCGGCTGGTGCAGACGGTCGAAGTGTTCAAGCTGGCTCAGAGCAGCCCGGCGCACGAGCCCGCGGCGCCCGTGGCACCACGCGCCGCCCCGGCGCGCGTCGGCGTCGAGCGCCGCAGCCCGCAGCGCGCAAAGGCCGCGAGCCGGCCCGCATGGGGGCACGCCAAGCTGGCCTAGGCGCCGGCGGCGAGCGACGCGAATGCTCGCGCCAGCACCGCGCTCGACGTCGCCAACGCCGCCCGCTCGACCGCATCCATCGCTGGCTCCACCACCTGCACCGCGCCGCCCGCGCCCACCAGCGCCGGCAGGGACAACGCCACGCCGCGGATGCCACAGGCGCCCTCCTGCACGCGGCTGACGGGCAGCAGCCGGCGCTCATCGTTGACGAGGGCGCCGATCAGCTCGCTCGTGACGAGCCCGATGGCGTGGTTGGTGGCGCCCTTGCGCTGGATGACGTCGTAGGCCGCGCGGCGTACGTGGCCCGCCAGCGTGGCTTCCTCGTCCGCCGGCCAGCCGGCCCAGTCGCGCAGCGCCACGCCACCGACGCGCGCGCCGGACCACAGCACGACCGACGAGTCGCCATGCTCGCCCACGACCTGCGCATGCACCGACGTCGGCGACACCTTCAGATGCATGGCGAGCCGCTCGCGCAGCCGCGCCGTGTCCAGCAGCGTGCCGGTGCCGATGACACGCTCCGCGGCCAAGCCGGCGGCCGCGGCGACCACGCGGGTCAGCACGTCGACCGGGTTGGTCACGACGATGACGATGCCGCCGAAGCCGGCCAGCGCCCGGCCCATGCCGGCGGCGATGCGGGCGTTGTCGCGCAGCAGGTCCAGCCGGCTCTCATCCGGCCGGCCGTTGCGCCCGGCGGCCAGCACGACGATGTCGGCCTCGCGCATCTGCGCCAGCGGCACGGCACTCACGGCGCAGCGCGGGTAGAAGGCCGCGCCGTCGGCCAGGTCCATGGCCTCGCCCTCCGCCACGGCGGCGCGCTGGTCGCACAGCCACAGTTCGCGCGCATGCCCGGCGAGCAGCGTTGAAAACGCGACGCTGGTGCCGACCCAGCCCGTGCCGATGATGCCGATGCGTGCCTTCATGCCAGGCAGTATCGACCGCCCGACCCGGCTTTCACAGTTGGCGCGCCGTGCCGTTCATCCGCGCCCGATGCTTGCCGTTCGTCGCGTAGCAGGCGCGCGCCGCCCGGCCCCTGTCTAGCATCGCGCCCATTCGAAACCCATGGAGGCGGCAATGAAGGAAGACGTGCTGGTGGCGCGCGGCCTGCGCAAGGCCTATGGCGACCGCGTGGCCGTGCATGAAGTGAGCCTTGAGCTGCGGGCTGGTGAGGTGCTGGGCCTGCTCGGCCCTAACGGCGCTGGCAAGTCGACGACGGTCGGCATGATCTGCGGCCTGACGGTGCCCGATGCCGGCACGGTGACGCTGTCCGGTGGCGTCAGCCTCGCCAGCGACGAGGCCGGCTACAAGCGCCGCATCGGCCTGGTGCCCCAGGACATCGCGCTGTACGAGGAACTGCCGGCGCGCATGAACGTGGAGCTGTTCGGCAACCTCTATGGCATGGCGCCTGAACTGCTGAAGCGCCGCGCCGACGAGGTGCTGGCCATGGTGGGCCTGTCGGACCGCGCCAAGGACAAGCCCTCGACCTTCTCCGGCGGCATGAAGCGGCGGCTCAACATCGCCTGCGCGCTGATCCACGACCCCGAGATCATCCTGCTCGACGAACCCACGGCCGGCGTCGACCCACAAAGCCGCAACGCCATCTTCGACAACCTGGAGATGCTCAAGCGCGCCGGCAAGGCGCTGATCTACACGACCCACTACATGGAGGAGGCCGAGCGCCTGGCAGACCGGCTCGTCATCATCGACCATGGCCGCGTCGTCGCCAGCGGCACCCAGGCCCAGCTTTTCGCGTTGCTGCCGGCCGCGCAGACGCTGCACGTCGAGATCGACGGCGAGCCCAACGATGCGGCGCTGCAAGGCCTGGCCGGCTTTCCCGATGTCAGGCGGGTGGGCCAGCGGCTGGACGTCAGCGTCGCCGACATCGGCCGCGACGCCGGCGCCGTACTGGCCGCGCTGGCGCAGCGAGGTGTCAGGGTGCGCGGTCTCGCCTCGGCCCGCGCGACGCTTGAAGACGTCTTCCTCCAACTCACCGGCCGCGCCCTGCGCGACTGAAGAGGACACCCATGCAAGCCATCCTCGCCCTCGTCCGTGCAGAACTGAAGCTGCATTTCTCCAACCGCCGCGCGCTGCTCATGAGCATCGTCGCGCCCATCCTCATCGCCGCCTTCTTCGGCAGCCTGTTCGGCTCCAGCAGCAAGATGGCCGGCATCGCCGTCGGCGTCGTGGACCTGGACCACAGCCCGCTGTCGCAGCGCGTCGTGGCGGCACTACAGGCCGAGACCGCGCTGAAGACGACGGTCACCGATGAGGCCGACGTCGTGGCGCAGGTGCGCGCCGGCAAGCTGCGCGCCGCGGCCATCCTGCCGCAGGGCCTGGGCCAGCAGGCGGCTGGCGCCATGTTCGGCACCAGCCCGAAGCCCGTGATCGTGCTGCACTACGACCCCTCGCAGGCCAGCGCCCTGGCCGTCGTGCGCGGGCTGCTGGCGCAGACGCTGATGCAGGAGGTCAGCCGCAGCACCTTCAGCGCCGGCAGCCCCGTGCTGGCGGACATGAAGCAACAGGTCGAGACCTCGCAAGGCCTGGACACCGAACGCCGGGCCGAGCTTGTGCGCATGTTTGACAGCATCGGCGCCGTGCAAAAGCGCGAGGCCGCTCAGCCTCCGGGCGGTGCTTCCGCGGCGGCGGCGGGCGGCCTGTCCATGCCCTACACGACGCGCGAGGTCGAGGCCCTGCAATCCAGCGCCAATGCCGCCCCCGTGGCCTACAACAGCTATGCCCACTCCTTCGCCGGCATGGGCGTGCAGTTCATCCTGATGAGCGGCGTAGAGATGGGCATGGGCCTGCTGCTGATGCGCCGCCTGGGCCTGTGGAAGCGGCTGCGCGCGGCACCGCTGTCGCGCGCCCAGCTGCTGGGCAGTCGCATCGCCGCCAGCGCGCTGATCTCGCTGATCGTCTTCACCATCATCTACGTCGTGGCCATCGCCGCCTTCGGCGTGCGCGTGCTCGGCAGCCCGGCCGGCTTCGTGCTGGTGCTGGCCTGCTTTGCGCTGCTGACGGCCAGCTTCGGCCTGCTCATCGCGGCACTGGGCCGCACGCCCGAGGCCACACGCGGCCTGGCCATCCTGGCCACGCTGCTGATGGTCATGCTGGGCGGCGCCTGGGTACCGGCCTTCATCTTCCCGGAGTGGTTGCAGACGGCTTCGCTGGCCGTGCCGACGCGTTGGGCCGTGGATGCGCTGGATGCGATGACGTGGCGCGGTCAGCCCTTCGCCGCGGCGCTGCTGCCCAGCGCGGTGATGCTGGGCTTCAGCGCAGCCTTCGGGCTGCTGGCGATCTGGCGGTTTCGCTGGGAGGAGTGAATTCCAGCCCCAATGGCGCTGCATCGCCAGCGCGGCAAGAAACCAACCTGGCCGAGCACCCTGACGCTGCGCGAGACGGCGCCACCACGGACGGGCGAGCGCGTGGGGAAGACTTTATTTCGTCGCGTCAGTCCACCTGAATGACCTTGTCCGCCGCGCGCAGATAGGCCAGCGCGGCCTCGGGGTCGCGCGAGCTGGCGGCGGCGGCTTCCAGTGAGTGTGTGCGGCGCAGTGCGCGGTTCAGCTCGGTGACCTCCTCGGCCGGGGCGCCGCCCAGTGCATCGGCCAGGCGCAGCGCGTCGGCCAGGTCGCGCAGCCCGCCGGTGGCCGGCGGGGTGAAGTCGGGGCACAGGCGGGCCACGAGCGAGGGATCGGTGCGCAGTGATTCGGCCAGCGCAACGAGATCGCGATCGCGCAGCGGTGCCAGGTGGCGGGTGCCGTGCAGCAGCAGCGGCGACAGCGCCTTCAACGCGCCCGAAGGCATGTTGGCGTGCAGATCTCGCAGCGTGGCCGCGGCGGCTTCGAGCTGGAAGCGGATGGCGGCCCGGGCGAATGGCAGCATCTTCGGGTCGCCCTCGCCCTGCTCCTCCACCTTGAAGCGCCACACGCTGGCCGCCGCCAGGTAGAGGTGGGAGAGCACATCGCCCAGCCGCGCGGACAGCAGCTCCATGCGCTTGAGCCGCCCGCCGAGCAGCCCCATCGCGAGGTCGGCCGTCAGCGCGTATTTGGCCGACAAGCGGGCGATGAGCCGGGCTTCCTTTTCAAGCCCTGGCGGCACACGGCCCTTCAGGCCGGCGCCGAAGAGGCTGGCGCCGAGGTTGCGCGCGACGTGGCCTGCGTGGCCCAGCAGGGCCCGGCCCAGCGCGGCTTCGTCCTTGGCCTGCACGGCAGCCATTTCGTCCATCACGTGTGGGTGGCAGCGCACGGCGCCCTGGCCGAAGATGATGAGGGCCCGCGACAGCAGGTTGGCGCCTTCCACCGTGATGGCAATGGGCGCATGCCGATAGGCCACGCCCAGCAGGTTGCTCGGGCCGCTGATGATGCCCTTTCCGCCCAGCACGTCCATGCCCGTGCTGACGGCGCGGCGGCCGGCCTCGGTGAGCTGCACCTTGAGGATGGCGCTGGCCACGCTGGGCCGCTCGCCGGCGTCGAGTGCCGCTGCCGTGTAGCGGCGCGCGGCGTCGGACGCGTACAGATCCGCCGCCGTGCGGGCTATGAGACCCGCAATGGCCTCGAAGCGCGCGATGGGCAGGCCGAACTGCTCGCGGATGCGGCCATAGCCCGTCATCACGTAGAGCGCTGTCTGCTGCATGGCCGCGCCCAACGCCGGCAACGAGATGGCGCGCCCCGCAGCGAGGCATTCCATCAGCATGCGCCAGCCCTGGCCCACCTGTGCCTCGCCGCCGATGACCCAGTCCATGGGCACGAAGACATCGTCGCCGTGGATGGGCCCGTTCATGAAGGCGGAGTTCATCGGCCGGTGGCGGCGCCCGATCTCCAGCCCCGGCGTGGGCACGGGGATCAGTGCGCAAGTGATGCCGAGATGCTGCTCCGCCGGCGGGCGCGACGGGTCCACGGCTTGGAAGGCCAGCCCCACCACGGTGGCCACCGGTGCGAGCGTGATGTAGCGCTTGTCAAAGCGCACGCTAAAGCCGCGCACGGTGTGGCCGTCGATCTCGCGCTCGGTCAGCATGCCGGTGTCGGGGATGGCCGCAGCGTCGGAACCGGCGTAGGGCGAGGTGAGGCCGAAGCAGGGCAGGTCGCGGCCGTCCGCCAGGCGGGGCAGGTAGTGGGCCTTCTGCCTGTCCGTGCCGTAGCGCAGCAGCAGTTCGGCCGGGCCCAGCGAGTTGGGCACCATGACCGTCACGGCGGTGGCCACGTTGACGGTGGCGATACGGGTCACCACGGCGGCGTGGGCGAAATGGCCGAAGCCCAGGCCACCCTGCTCGCGCGGGATGATCATGCCGAAGAAGCGCCGCTCGCGCAGAAAGCGCCACACCTCGGGCGGCAGGTCGTGCGCCTCGTCGATCGCAAAGTCGTCGAGCATGGCAATCAGCTCGCGCACGTCGCCGTCCAGGAAGGCCTGCTCGTCGGCCGTCAGGCGGTTGGGCGCCATGGCGAGCAGGCGGTCGAAGTCCGGCGCGCCGGCGAACAATGCGCCTTCGAAACCCACCGTGCCGGCCTCCAGCGCCGCGCGCTCGGTGTCGCCCATCTGGGGCAAGGCCTTGGCGAACGGTTCAAACGCCCAGCGACCCAGCAACGGGCCGAGCAAGCTTGCGATCACGGCTGTGGTCTCCTTGGGGCCCATGCTGCGCCAGGCGAGGGTGGCGCAGCGTCAGCCGTGTCTGATTCTCAAGATCGGTACGAACAACAAACGAAACAAACCCCTGCCTCGCCTGACGTCTCCTGGTGATCCGCGTCGAGCACAGTCAAGGCCCGTCCAACCAGCATTCAGGAGCCCTGCCATGTCTGTGCAACCGTCCCGTCCCTTTTCCTCACGCCGTGCGCTGGCCGCGCTCGTCGTCGCCTGCGCCTTCGTGTCGGGCGTTGCTCATGCAACCGATGCCACGCGAGGCATCGAGCAGGCGCTCACCACGGCGCTGCAGGACAAGCGCGGCATCACGCTCTACGTGGCCGGGCAGACGATCTCGGGCGCGGTGACGCGCATCGAACCGGGGCTGTGGGTTGAACTGCGCAATCAGCAGTTTGGCCGCATGATCGTGCGCCTGGACCGCATCGACGGCATCGCCGCGCCCTGAGCCCGAGCTTCGCGGCGGGCCCTTCTCACCGGGCGCTATCCGCAGCCGCCTTCACTGCGACTTCTTGAGTTCGATCTGCAGCGAGGTCGGCTCGCCGGCCTTGAGTTCCACGACGCCGCGACCGGACGCCCAGCCCAGCGCAATCACGTGGACTTCGGCCGCGCCCGGGGCGTTGAGAGTCAGCGAGGCTTCGCCGCGGTCATTGGTCACGAGGGAGATGCCGTCGCCGCCGCCGACCTTGACCTTCACGTCGGCGTGGCTGACGGGCTTGCCGTTGCCACTGACCTTGACGACCAGCCGGGTGGTCGATTTGTCCCGATCTCGATCCTTGTCTTTTGGCGGTTTGCCTTTTGGGGCCTCGTCGTCATTGCCGGTGGGCGCCGATGCTGCGGCGTATGCCAGGGCGTGCTGCGGACGCAGCGCCGCGGCCAGGACCAGGACGACGCCGCAAAGCAAGGAGCGGCGGCAGGGCAGTGGAATTGTGTTCATGGGCGTGCTGCCTCCTTCTCGCCGCGGTTGGCGCTGAACCTCAACATGTCGGTCAGCACGTCGTCATAGTCCTGGCGTTCCTTGAAGCTGGCGCTCGCAGCAGGAAAGACGACCAGGTGGAACTTGACGGCGCTGTTGGCTTCGCGGCTGTCCGCGGGGCCGTCCGGCACCAGGAATTCGGTGATGACGATGGAGCAGCGAAGCCCCTGCGGCAACTGCGTGTTGTCCAGCATGGGGAAGTCGTATTGGCTGACCCAGAAATGTCGGTCCACGTCCTGTTCCGAGTCCCCCGGGAAGTCGACGCGCAGCCTGACCTCCACCTCGCGGCGCTCCAGGTTCACATCTACGATCTCGACCTGGAAGTGAATGGATTCGCCTTTGCCGCCCGGTGCCGCTCGTGATCGCGGCATGAGGCGCTGCAGCGTGATCTTCTCGTCGATGAAGGGCTTGCCAAAGTTTTCTGCCCAACCGCCCAGCGGCTGCGGATAGCCCTTGGCGAAGCCCCGGTGCGACAGGCTGTCTACCTGCTTGGAGATCAGGTTGGCCGCGCTGAGGTCCAGTCGCTTCTTGAACTCGGCATTGCGCGGCGTGGACGAGGCGTCCTTGCCTGTCAGCTTGCGGGCCACGTCCTTGAACAGAGGCGCCAGGTCCAGCGACTGGTTGAAGTTGCTCGCGAGCAGTTCGAGTTGCAGCACCTGCGTTTCGAGGTCGCCCTTCTTGGGCTCCTTCAGAAAGTTGCTGATGACGACGTTGAACATGTCCTTGCGGATCTGCGCGTCAGACTGCTCGCGCTGCGTCAGCAACTGCGCGTACAGCTTCTCGTTGCCCTCGCGCGTCTCGCGTTCCTTCTGCAGCCCGGTCAGGTAGTAGCCGCCCACCACCGTCACGATCAGCGTCACTGCCGGCATGCCGATCGCCTTGATCCACTCCAGGCGAGTGGCGCCGGTGTCCTTCTCGCCGGGCTTGCCCTTGTCTTGCGCCTTGTTGTTGACCTTGTCCGCCTCCTTGACCGTCACCGCAGCTTCTCCAGCCGCTGCCCGACGACGAAATCAAAGCGCACGGGGTTCTCGAACAGATAGACCTCGAACGGCGGGCCGATGCTGGTGCCGCGCTGCACGCGCATCTCGCACTTGCCATTCACGGGCAGGCGCAGCGCGAAGCTGCCGTTGGCATCGCTCGTCGCCTCCGTGGTGCGTGCGCCCTGCCCGAAGCGGGGGCAGGCCAGCTGAACCTGTACGGCGCCCAGCGGCCCATGGTCCGAGCGGACGGTGCCGTACAGCGCCCCTGCCATGGCGCCGAGCGGCAGCATGGCCAGGGACAGTGCGGCGAGGCGGCTGAATCGCATCGTGATCTCCTGGCGAGGCTGGCACTGTGCGCCTTCACGGCAGGCCCATCAAGCCTGCGGGAACGGCATGTCAGCTGTTTTGAGGATGTGAGGATGTCTGCGGGTCCTGGCAGGGCCTGCGCTTCGTCCCGAGGCGGCGTTGGCTCACGGTTCCTCTGATCGTGTTGGTGCTGCTGCTGATGGGGCGCCTGTAGGCCGGGTCGCTTGGCCTGGGCGGTGCGCTCACAAGCTGTATCAACCTTGAACGTCAACCGCACGGGTTGCCTGGCGTTCAAGGAGGGCCGATGGGATGACCTCGGCCCTTGATGAAAGCACCGACCATGACCACGCTGACCCTCGTCTTCAATGGCCCTTCGAATCAGGCCCGCAGGGCACTCGGGGGACTGCTGCAGCGCTACCGCTCTGCCTATTTTGTTGAGCGCAGCAGCAATGAATATGCGGTGACGGCAGACGACGTCACCGCCGCGGAACTCGCGACGCAACCGCTGTGGTCGGCCCAGGTGGCCCAGGCGCCGGTACGCGGATGAAAAGCGCGCAGGACTCGGGCGCAGATCGCGGCTGAAAAGGCAAGCCGGGAGTTCTGGACAGGGCCTGCAGGTGCAACAACCACGCCCCCCGGGCCGCCTGGATGACGAGCAAATGGTTGCGCTATCATTTTGGCATGAGCCCATCTCCAAGAGCGAGCCTCCGATTCGGCCTGCTGACTGCCATCCTGCTGCTGACCGGGTGCGCCGGCGCGCCGCGAGACGATGCCGGCGGCACCTGGCTGGCGGCCTGGGCCAGCGCGCAGCTGGAGCAGGCGCCGCCAGCTGACGCCCCGCTCGCGTGGCGCCAGCCCCTGCGCGACGTCAGCTTGCGCCAGATCGTGCGCGTGGACGCCGCAGGGCGGGCCCTGCGGGTGCGCATCAGCAACCTCTTCGGCGCCGAGCCGCTGACCCTGGGCGCGGCCAGCGTGGCCTTGGTGGACGGCGTGGTGGTCAACGCGGCCAGCCTGCGTTCGCTGAGCTTTGGGGGTCGGCGTGAAGTCGTCGTGCCGGCGCATGCCGAGATCTGGAGCGACGTGATCGAATTCGCCGTCCCACGCCAGGCCGATGTCGCCGTGCAGATGCATGTGCAGGCCGGGCCGGCGCAGGCCAGTATGCATCCAGGTTCGCGCATCCGCAGTTGGGCGGTGCCAGGCGATCGCGTTGGCACGGCGGACTGGCCCGAGGCCGTGGCCCAGGAAGGCTGGAGACATCTGGCAGCCTTGGACGTGCGGGCTGCCAGGGTGCTGCCCGTCCTCGTCGCGACGGGTGACTCCATCACCGACGGCTATGGCGTGCCCTCGGGCAGCTACCAACGCTGGACCGATGTGCTGTCGCGTCGCCTGATGGCGGAGAAGCGGGAGGTCTCGGTCATCAACACGGGCATTGGCGGCGGGCGCCTGCTGCGCGACGGTCTCGGGCCCAACCTCGTATCGCGTTTTGACCGCGACGTGCTGGAAAGAACCGGCACCACGCATGCCGTCGTGCTGATCGGCGTCAACGATCTCGGCGTCAGCCACCGCGGCCGGCCGACGACGCCCGAGTCTCGCGCCACGCTGCTGGCCGAGATGAAGGCGGGTTTCACTGACCTCGCCCAGCGTGCCCGCTCACGCGGCGTCTGCTTGATCGCCTCGACCGTCATGCCCTATTCGGGCAGCGGCTACTACTCACCGCAAGCCGAGAACGAGGCCGATCGCCAGGCGCTGAACGCCTGGCTGCGTGAGCCGGGACGCTTCGATGCACTGGTGGACTTCGATGCGTTGATGCGCGACCCCGCGCGTCCGGCATTCCTGCGTGCCGAGGTCGACAACGACGGCCTGCATCCGTCGCTGGCCGGCTATCGCGTGATGGCCGAAGCCTTTCCTGTCGAAGTGCTCGACAGGCGATGCCCGAAGGTCAGCGCCCCTTGAGCTGGCGCCAGGCCGCGAAGTCCGCGGCCACGTCGGCGTCGGTCGGCGGGTACAGGCCCAGCACGCTGCGGCCGCCCATCACCTTGTCCTGCACGTAGTCCTCGAAGACGGTCATCTCGACGGATTCGTTCGCGATCTCGTCGGCCAGGTGGGCCGGGATGACGATGACGCCCTCGGCATCGCCGACGATCACATCGCCCGGGAACACCGGCGCATCGCCGCAGCCGATCGGCTCGTTGATGGCAATGGCCTGGTGCAGGGTCAGGTTGGTCGGTGCGCTCGGGCGCGAGTGATAGGCCGGCATGCTGTAGCGGGCAATATCCGGGCTGTCGCGGAAGCCGCCATCGGTGACGACGCCGGCCACGCCGCGCACCATCAGCCGGGCCACCAGGATGCCGCCCGCCGAAGCGGCACGCGCATCCTTGCGGCTGTCGATGACCAGCACCGCACCTTCCGGGCATTCCTCGACGGCCTTGCGCTGTGGATGGGCGCGGTCCTTGAACACGCCGATGTCGTTCAAGTCCTCGCGCGCCGGCATGTAGCGCAGCGTGTAGGCCGGGCCCACCATGTTGGGCAGGCCCGGGTTCAGTGGCCTGACGTCCTGGATGAACTGACCGCGCAGGCCGCGCTTGAACAGGGCCGTGCAGAGCGTGGCGGTGCTGACGCCCATCAGCTTCTTGCGGGTGTCGGGGTTCATGTGGGTCTCAATTGGAAGGGCCAAGGAACACAGCGACAGAGACACAGAGGCATCCGGCTCTCTCTGTGCCTCCGTGTCTCTGTGGCTGTGTTCTTCAGCATGTGGGGCAAGCAGTTCTTAGTAGATCACCGGCTCCGGCACCGGTGCGCCGAACTGGGTTTCGAGGAAGTCGAAGTCGCAGCCCTCATGGGCCTGCAGGATGTGGCGGGCGAACATCCAGCCGTAGCCGCGCTCGTAGCGCGCGGGCGGCGGTGTCCAGGCGGCGCGGCGCGCGGCAAGTTCCTCGTCGCTGACTTCGAGGTGGATGCGGCGGGCCGGCACGTCGACTGTGATGCAGTCGCTCGTCTTCACCAGCGCCAGCGGGCCGCCGATGAAGGCCTCGGGGCTGCAATGCAGCAGGCAGCCGCCGTAGCTGGTGCCGCTCATGCGTGCGTCGGACAGGCGCAGCATGTCCGTCACGCCGGCTTTCAGCAGCTTGGTCGGGATAGGCAGCATGCCCCACTCCGGCATGCCGGCACCCTTCGGGCCGGCGTTGCGCAGCACGAGGATGTCGTCGCCGGTGACGTCCAGATCCGGGTCATCGACGGCGGCCTTCAGGCTCGGGTAGTCGTCGAACACGAGCGCCCGACCGGTGTGCTGCAGCAGATGCGGCGCCACGGCGCTGGGCTTGATGACGACGCCGTCCGGCGCGAGGTTGCCGCGCAGCACGGCCAGCGCGCCTTCGGCGTAGATGGGGTTGTCCAGCGCGCGGATCACGTCCGCATTGAACACCTCGGCGCCGGCGACGTTCTCGCCCACCGTGCGGCCGTTGACGGTCAGCGCGCCGAGGTCGAGCTTGTCTCGCATGACGTTCATCAGCGCGGGCAGCCCGCCGGCGTAAAAGAAGTCCTCCATCAGGTAGGCATCCCCGCTGGGCCGGATGTTGGCGATGACGCCGACATGGCGGCTGGCCGCGTCGAAGTCGTCCAGCGTGACCGGCAGCCCGGCGCGGCGGCTGATGGCGACCAGATGAATGATGGCGTTGGTGCTGCAGCCCATGGCCATGGCCACGGCAATCGCGTTGGCGAAGCTGCCCTTGCTGAGCAACTTCGCTGGCGTCAGGTCCCCCCACACCATCTGCACGATACGCCGGCCGCATTCCGCCGACATGCGGATGTGGTTGGCGTCTGGCGCGGGGATGCTGCTGGCGCCCGGCAGCGTGAAGCCCAACGCCTCGGCAATGCCCATCATCGTGGCCGCCGTGCCCATCGTCATGCAGGTGCCGTGGCTGCGTGCGATGCCGGCCTCCATCTCGGCCCAGGCCTGGTCACTCAGGCGGCCGGCGCGGCGTTCGTCCCAGTACTTGAAGGCGTCCGACCCCGAGCCCAGCACCTGGCCGCGCCAGTTGCCGCGCAGCATCGGGCCGGCCGGCAGGTAGATGCAGGGCAGGCCCATGCTGAAGGCGCCCATCAAGAGGCCGGGCGTGGTCTTGTCGCAGCCGCCCATCAGCACGGCGCCGTCCACCGGGTGGCTGCGCAGCAGCTCCTCGGTCTCCATCGCGAGGAAGTTGCGATAGAGCATGGACGTCGGCTTGACCATGCTTTCGCTGAGCGAAATGGCCGGCAGTTCCAGTGGCCAGCCGCCCGCTTGCAGGACGCCGCGCTTGACGTCCTCCACCCGCTGCTTGAAGTGGCTGTGGCACTGGTTGGCATCGCTCCAGGTGTTGACGATGGCGATGACGGGTTTGCCGATGAAGTCCTCGGCGGCGTAGCCCATCTGCAGCACACGGCTGCGGTGGCCGAAGCTGCGGAAATCGTCCTTGGCGAACCAGCGCGCGCTGCGCAGCTCTTCGGGTGTCTTGGTCATGGGCAGCGGCTTCATCGGGCGAGGGCGTCGAACTCCAGGCGCATCCAGCGCGCCAGCGTCTGGCCGGGGCGCAGGATGCAGCCCTGCTCGCGCCAGGCCGGGTGGTTGGGCGCGTCCGGGAAGAACTGCGGCTCCAGCGCGATGCCGGCATGGCGTGAAAAGGGCAGGTCGTCGCGGCCCTTGGCATGGTGCACGAAATTGCCGCTGCAGACCTGCAGGCCAGGGTAGCTGGTGAAGAGTCGCATGGCCAGGCGCCCGTCGGCCGAGACCAGCGCGGCGGCGGGCGCCTCGCCGCGTGCGGCGTTCTCGTCCAGCACGAAGCAGTGGTCGTAGCCGCTGCCGCGCGCCTGCTGCTCGCCCTGGCCCAGGCCATCGCCGATGAGGCGTGGCTGACGCAAATCGAAGGGCGTGCCGTTGACCGGGGCGACTTCGCCGGTCGGGACCATGTCGGGCCGCACCGGCAGCATCGCGCTCGCGGCCACCTGCAGCCGATGGCCGAGCACGGGCGCTGCCGAGCCGTCGAGATTGAAGTAGGGATGGCTGGTCAGGTTGACCGGGCAGGGCGCGCTCACGCGGGCGCCGAAGTGCAGCGTGAGGACTGGGCGCTGCGGGTCCAGGCGGTACTCGACTTCGGCGCTCAGCGCACCGGGGTAGCCCTGGTCGCCATCGGGCGAATGCAGGGCCAGGCGCAGGTGGTGCGTACCGTGGTCGACGACCGTCCAGCTGCGGCGGTCGAAGCCATCCGGACCGCCGTGCAGCTGGTTCTCGCCCTCGTTGGCGACGAGCCGATGCGCGCGCCCGTCCAGCGTGAAGGCGGCGCCGCCGATGCGGTTGGCATAGCGACCGACGATGGCGCCGAAGAAGCCGGGCTCGCGCAGATGATCGGCCGGCGTCGCGTGCCCGAGCACGACCTCACGCCGGCTGCCATCCGGCATGGGCGCGAGGCAGGACAGCCAGCGCGCACCGAAGTCGCTGACCTGGATCTGCAGGCCGCCAGCCGTGCCGAGCGTGAAGACCGCGGGATCGGCTGCTGAACCCTGGGTGCTCATCGAGGCAGGTAGTCGAAGCGGGTGAAGTCAGCCGTTCGGGCGCGGCCGCTGGTGTCGAAGGCCAGCATGCCGATGAAGGCGCCGGTGAAGGAGGCATGCTCGGCGCGGCCGCCTTCGTCGGAGATGACGCTGGCGTCCAGCACCGGCCCCACGGGCTGCCAGCCCTGGCCCCAGTCGGCGAGGAACTGCAGATGCGGGCCATCGATGTCGGCAGCGAGTTGCACCGGGCCCTCGGCGGGCAAAGGCACGGGTTCGCCGAGGGGGAACTGCAACCGGTTGTCCGGCCAATCGCCGGGGCAGGACAGGATGCTCAGCACGCGGCCCAGCCCGTCCGCCCAGGTGATGAGGAGGGCGTGGAACTTGTGGCGGTTGTAGTAATGGGTCAGGCCCGCGGCCTGTTGGTAGGTGTCGGGAGAAAAAGCCGCCACCGTCGTCTCGGCGCGCAAGCCGGCATCCTCCTGGCGCCGCGCCACCAGGCTTTGCTCAAACCAGCTGCCCACCGACTCGCGCCCGGTCAGCCGCAGTGCGCCGCCGGTGAGCGTGAACAGCCGGTCAGGCTCGGGCGTGCGCAGCCACTGGAATTCCTGCGGCAGGCGCGGGCAGTTGACGAAGCTGCGCCGCACGGCTTCGCGCGGCAGCGGCTGCGCATCAGTGGGCGCAGCCACCTCGACGGCCGGCACCATGCCGCCGTCGGCGAGGTAGAGCCAGTCGTCCTCACCCCAGACGCAACGTTGGATGGCCGTCTCGCGGCCGCGCGGCGAGCGCTGCGTGCCCGGCAGCGGCCGGCCGCAGAGGTGGGCGAGGTAGACGCTGCCGTCGGCCAACTGCACGACCTGGCCGTGGCCGGCGCGCTGCAGCGGCGCGTCGGGTGCGTCCTTGCTGCTGACGACGTGCCGCTGGGGGTGGGTCTCGTAGGGGCCATGCAGCGCGCGCGAACGCGCCAGCGTCACCGCGTGGCCGTAGCCGGTGCCGCCCTCGGCCGTCATCAGGTAGTACCAGCCCTGGCGCTTGAAGAGGTGCGGCCCTTCGACCAGGCCCAGCGGCGTGCCGCGGTAGATGTTGGTGACCGACCCGACGAGCTGGTGGCGTTCGGCGTCCCATTCCTGCAGCAGGATGCCGGCGAATGCGGAGGCCTTGGGCTGGCCGCCGATGGAGCCGGTGCGGTGGTCCCAAAGCATGTTCAGGAACCACTTGCGGCCATCGTCATCGTGGAAGAGGGAGGGATCGAAGCCCGACGAGTTCACATAGACCGGGTCGCTCCAGGGGCCCTCGATGCTGGGCGCCGTGACGATGTAGTTGTGCGCATCCTTGAAGTTACCCTCGAAGCGCTTCACATCGGTGTAGACCAGCCAGAACAGGCCGTCCGCGTAGGACAGGCAGGGCGCCCAGATGCCGCAGGAGTCCGGGTTGCCGCGCAAGTCGAGCTGGCTCTTGCGGCTCAGCGGGCGCGTCACCAGCGTCCAGTTGACGAGGTCGCGCGAGTGGTGAATCTGCACGCCGGGGTACCACTCGAAGGTGGAGGTCGCGATGTAGAAGTCATCGCCGACGCGGCAGAAGGAGGGGTCCGGATTGAAGCCGGGCAGCACGGGGTTGTGGATCATGAATCGTGGCCTGCTGGACGTGGGCAGTGCGGGCGGCTTCGAAAAGGTTACGCTACCATAAATAGACTGAAGCGCGCCTTTCTGGAATTCATCATGGCGACGTGCATCAGGCAGAAGTGGGCTGAGATACCAGGGAAAATCCCGATCAGCTCCCGCGATCATCTTTGTGCTTTAAAACTGATTGCGTAAACATCAATGGCCAAAGAGCGTCCCGTGCCAGGACGCCGGGCGTGGAGACTAGCGGTGATTCGTCGTGTTTTGAAAATCCTCGCGGGGCTGCTGGTCGCGGCTGGCGTTTGCGTGCCCGCCCTGGCTTGCGACGCACCCGTGTCGGTCTGCGCGCGCGACCCCGGTCGCGCGCTGGCACTGGTGAAGGCGGGCCAGGCGGCTGGCGTTGTTGTCGATGCTGCGGCTGATCCGGCGCTCCAGCATGCGAGCCGCAACTTCGCGGCGGACCTGGAGCGCGTGTCGGGCAAGCCGGCAGCGCTGCTGAACCGTATCGCCGACGCGCGCGGCGAAATCGTGGTCATCGGCGAGCTGGGGCGCAGCCCCATGCTGGACGATCTCGTCGCCCGCCGCAAGCTCAAGCTCGACGGGCTCAAGGGCCGCTGGGAGGCCTTCCGCCAGGTGGTCGTCGAGCAGCCCTGGCCGGGCATCGCCCGTGCCCTCGTCATCGTCGGTTCGGACCGCCGCGGCGCGGTCTTCGGCACCTACGACCTGTCGGCCCGCATGGGCGTCAGTCCCTGGGCCTGGTGGGCGGACGTGCCGGTGGAAAAGAAGACCGATGTCTTCGTCACCGCGGGCGCCCGTGACGACCAGCCCCAGGTCAAGTACCGCGGCATCTTCATCAACGACGAGGCGCCGGCGCTGAGCACCTGGGCGCAGGCCAGGTTCGGCGGCGCCAACTCGGCCTTCTATGCCCATGTCTTCGAGCTGATCCTGCGCCTGCGCGGCAACTACCTGTGGCCGGCCATGTGGGCGCCGCGCGCCTTCAATGCCGACGACCCGAGGAACATGGTGCTGGCCGACGAGATGGGCGTCGTCATGGGCACCTCCCACCACGAGCCGATGTCGCGGGCTCATGACGAATGGGCGCGCTCCAAGGGCGGCGCCTGGGACTACGCGAAGAACCCCGAGCAGCTGCGCGAGTTCTGGCGCGGCGGCATCCAGCGCACGATGGGCCGGCCCGGCGGCAAGGCCTTCGACACCCTCGTCACCGTGGGCATGCGCGGCGACGGCGACGAGCCCATGAGCGAGGGCACGGCCAACGCGCTGCTCGAAAGCGTCGTGCGCGACCAGCGCAGGATCATTGCCGACGTGACCGGCCAGCCGGCCGACCGGACGCCGCAGATGTGGGCCCTCTACAAGGAGGTGCAGGACTACTACGACAAGGGTATGCAGGTGCCCGACGACGTGCTGCTGCTGTTTGCCGACGACAACTGGGGCCAGATCCGCCGCCTGCCGGTGAAAGACCTCGACCGCAAGGGCGGCTACGGCGTGTACTACCACTTCGACTACGTGGGCGGGCCGCGCAACTACAAGTGGCTCAACACCAACCAGATCGAGAAGACCTGGCAGCAGATGAACCTGGCCCACGAGCGCGGAGCGGACGCGCTGTGGATCGTCAACGTCGGCGACATCAAGCCGATGGAGTTCCCGATCAGCTTCTTCCTCGACATGGCCTGGTCGCCCACGCGCATGACGCCGGCGGCGTTGACGGCCTACCCGCGCGACTGGGCGGCGCGGACCTTCGGCGGCGCTCAAGCCGCGGAGATCGGTGAGCTGGTCACTCGCTACAGCCAGTATGCGGCACGGCGCAAGCCTGAGCTCGTCGACGCGGGCAGCTTCCGTCTCGGCAACGCCTCGCCCGATGCGCTGGATGGCGGCGACTTCGGCCGCCGCGTCGCCGAATGGGAGGTGCTGGAAGCGCGCGTGGCGAAGGTCAAGGCGGGGCTGAAGGCCGACCAGCTCGACGCCTACTTCCAGTTGGTCGAGCACCCCGTGCTGGCGATGGCCAACCTCTACCGGCTGCACTACGCGGCGGCATGGAACCGCAAGCTGGCTGCGGCGGGTGACGCACGCGCCGATGTCTTTGCCGACCGCGCCGAGGCTGCTTTCCAGCGCGACCAGGCCATCGCCGACCAGTACCACGCCCTCGCGAACGGCAAATGGGCCGGCATGATGCTGCAGACCCATATCGGCTACACGAGCTGGCAGCAGCCGGACAAGAACATCATGCCGGCGGTGAAGCGCGTGGCGGGCAGCGCCGATCCGGCCGAAGTTCAACGCCAGCTGGAGCGCGCCACGGCAGAACCGTCGAACGCGATCACGCTGGAGGCGATTCGGTTCAGCCGCGCCATCAACGGCCAGGGCCTGACCTGGACGGTCATCCCCAACCTCGGCCACGGCCAGGGCGCAGTGACGGCCTTGCCGCAAGGCCACGCGCCGACAACGCTGGCCGATGGCGTGCGGCTGGAGTACGACGTCGACACGTCGCACGCCGGCGACACGCTGCTCAGCCTGCACATGGTGCCGACGCTGGACACGCGCAATGCGGGCGGCATCCGCCTGGCCGTGGCCGTCGACGAGTTGCCGGCGCAGGAGCTCAAGCTGAACCTGGTGCCGACTGCAGGCCCCGAGCTGAGCCGCGGCGAGAAGGACTGGGCGCAGGCCGTCAAGGACAACGGCTTTGTGCTCAGCGCACGCTTTGCCAGCCTGCAGCCCGGCCGTCATGTCATCAAGGTCTGGCGCCTCGATGACAACGCGGTGCTGCAAAAGCTGGTGCTGGCACCGCTGGCCTCGGTCACCCTCCCGCCGCGTGGCGCGGCACATACCGGCAACTACCGCAACCTGCTGCGCGAGATCCGCCCCAGCGTGACCGAGGCCGACATCGACGCCAGGCTGGCCGGCTACTGGCAGTCGCTGTTCGAGGGCGACGCCGAGCACCGTGTCGTCTACCCCGCGCCCGCCACACCTGACGGCCCGGCCGCCTATGTGCTGGACGTCAACAACGCCGATGTGCGCAGCGAGGGCATGTCCTACGGGATGATGATTGCCGTGCAGATGGGCCGCAAGGCCGAGTTCGACGCGCTGTGGAACTGGGCCGCCACGCATATGCGCTACCGCACGGGCCCGCGCGCCGGCTACTTTCGCTGGCAATGCCAGCCCAAGGGTTGCGACAAGGACACCGTGCCCGCGTCCGACGGCGAGGAGTACTTCGCCACGGCGCTGCTGATGGCGGCCGCCCGCTGGGGCAATGGCCAGGGCCTGTACGACTACAACGCCCAGGCCCAGGCCTTGCTCAGCACCATGCTGCACAAGGAGCAGATGAACGGCGGCATCGTCGACGGCGTGCGCTCGATGTTCTCGCCCGAGCGCGGCCAGGTCGTCTTCGTGCCTATCGGCAAGGCGGCCGACTTCAGCGACCCGTCCTACCACCTGCCCGCCTTCTACGAGATCTGGGCCCGCCGCGCCGCCAAACCCGAGGACCGCGAGCGCTGGGCCGAGATCGCCGGGATCAGCCGCGCCTACTTCTCCGTGGCGGCCCATCCGAAGACCGGCCTGACGCCCGACTACGCCGAATTCGACGGCCGCCCGCGCGTGCATGAAGGCCATGAGGACTTCCGCTACGACGCCTTCCGCACGGCGGTGAACTGGAGCGTCGACCAGGCCTGGTGGGACAAGAACCCCGACGCCGCGGGCCTGAGCCGCAAGCTGCTGGGCTTCTTTGCTTCACAAGGCAAGTACGGCAAGCCCTATCCGCATCTCTACACGGTGGACGGCAAGCCCTTGAATGACGAGGCCGCCACGGGCCTGATGGCCAGCAATGCCGTCGCAGCCCTGCTCGTCGACAAGCCGCTGGGTGCGCGCTTTGTCAACGATCTCTGGGCGCTGGAGCCGCCCGCCGGCCAATGGCGTTACTACGACGGCCTGCTGCAGTTCATGGCGCTGCTGCATGTCACGGGGCGCTTCAAGGCTTGGTGAGCGCGTCGGCCCCTTGCCTATGATGCCCACCGTGCGCGCTGTGGTGCGCCGGACCCAAGGGATGCCATGAAAAACAAGACGCAAAGCCGGGCGCTGTCAGCCGCCCTGCTGCTGGCTCTGGCCGTTAGCCAGGCTTTCGCCCAAACGCCCCCCGCTCCGCCGGCCTCCGGCGCCTCGGCGCCCGCTGGCGCAACGCGCCCGGCGGCGCCCGACGTGACCGAGCCCAAGCCCTTCGACAAGGTCATCACGGCCGAGGCCAAGACGCAGGAGGGCCTGTTCCGCGTCCACAACCTCAAGAACAAGCTCTATTTCGAGATCCCCAAGGCCTTGCTGGAGCAGCCGCTGCTGATGGTGGCCAACGCCACCGCCGTGCCCGCGGGCCAGGATCATGTGGGGCGCACACTCAACCAGGACGTGCTGCGCTTCGTGCTCAAGCAAAACCGCGTGATGCTGCAGCTCGTGTCGCACGATGCGGTGAGCGCGCCGGGCAGCCCGATCGCGGACGCCGTGCGCCTGTCCCAGCGGGATGCCATCCTGGCGGTGTTTCCGGTGGAGGCTTTCGGCAAGGACGGCGCGCCGGTGATTGAGGTCACGCGGCTGTTCAACTCCGAAGTGGGCGATTTCAGCGCCCGTGCCATGGTGCGCGGCGGCGTGGACAGCAGCCGCAGCTACGTGGAGCAGACCAAGGCCTTCCCCGGCAGCGTGCGGGTGGACGCGGTGCATACCTACACCGTCATGCCGACGCCCATGCCCACGATACCGGGCCTGCCCGTGCTGCCGCAGATGCAGGCGGCGCGCAGCGTGTCGCTCAACCTGGCCTACAGCATCGTGCAACTGCCCCAGCAGCCCATGATGCCGCGCCTGCTGGATGACCGCGTGGGCTTCTTCAGCGTCAGCCGCACCGACTTCGGCGCCGGCGCGCACGAGGTCCGGCGCGAGCGCCTGATCACCCGTTGGAGGCTGGAGAAGAAGGACCCCGGCGCCGCGGTGAGCGAGCCGGTCAAGCCCATCGTCTGGTACATCGACAGGGCCACGCCCACCTCGCTGGTGCCCTATGTGAAGAAGGGCGTCGAGGCCTGGAACGAGGCCTTCGAGGCCGCGGGCTTCAAGAACGCCGTGCAGGCGCGGCCATTCCCCACGCCCGAGGAAGACCCGGAGTTCGACCCCGAGGACGTGCGCTACAGCGTCATCCGCTGGGTGCCGTCGCCCACCGCCAATGCCTACGGCCCGCACCTGGCAGACCCGCGCAGCGGCGAGATCCTGAACGCCAACATCGTGATGTTCCACAACATCGTCCAGCTGCAGCGCGACTGGTACGTCACGCAGGTGGGCCCGCTGGACCCGCGCGCCCGCAAGCTGCCGCTGCCGGATGACCTCATGGGCGACCTGGTGGCTTTCGTCGTCACGCACGAGGTGGGGCATTCGCTGGGCTTCCCGCACAACATGAAGGCCAGCTCCCTGTACCCGGTGGACAAGCTGCGCGACCCCCAGTGGCTCAAGACCATGGGCCATGTGCCCACGCTGATGGATTACAGCCGCTTCAACTACCTCGTCCAGCCGGAGGACAACGTCGATCCCGCGCTGCTGATTCCCAAGATCGGCCCCTACGACGTGTTCGCCACCCGCTGGGGCTACACCCCCATCCCCAGCGCCAAGACGCCCGAAGAGGAGCGCCAGCAGCTCAACCTGTGGGCGCGCGAGCAGGACGGCAAGCCCTGGCTGCGCTTCAGCGCGCCCAAGGCCGAGGGCGGCGACTTCGGCGAGAACGCCGAGGCCGTCGGCGATGCGGACGCCGTGGCCGCCACCACGCTGGGCATGCGCAACCTGGAGCGCGTGGTCAAGATGCTGCCGGGCCTCGTGCCGCAGGACGGCAAGGACGACAAGACCCTGGAGGATCTCTACCGCGCCACCTGGACGCAGTGGCTGCGCGAACTCAGCCACGTGGCGGCCATCGTGGGCGGCTACGGCGTGCAGAACAAGCACAACGACCAGCCCGGCGCCATTGCCACGCCCGTGCCTCGCGCCCAGCAGGTTCGCGCGGTGAAGTTCCTGACCGGCCAACTGCTGGCCACCCCGCCATGGCTGCTGGACCCGGCCGTGACCCAGCGCCTGCGCGCGTCCGAGCCACCCGGCATGGTCAGCACCTCCCAGCGCAGCCTGCTGCGCATGATGCTGGACCCTGCCCGCACACAGCGCCTGGCAGCCCAGGAGGCGCAGTTCGGCGCCCAGGCCTACCGCCTGGACGAGCTGTTGTCCGAGCTGCGCCGCGGCGTGTTCACCGAACTCGCCAGCGGCGCTGCCATCGCCGCGCCGCGCCGCGGCCTGCAGCGCCACTATGTCGACACCCTCGCTGCGCGCCTCAATTTCACCGGCCTCAGCATTGCCGGCCTGATGGGCCTGGACGACGGCCAAGCCGTGGTGAGGGCCGAGCTGCGCGATCTCAAGGGTGTGATCAGTGCCAAGGCCACCAGCGGGGACCGCATCCAGCGTGCCCATCTGCAAGGCCTGGTGGACACCATCGACAAGGCCCTGGACCCCAGGTTCGCCCCTGCCGCCAACCCGCTGGCTTCGCTGCTGCGCGTCATCGGCTACCAGGCCGCGGATGCCTGGGAGCCCGCGGATCAATCGCAGTGCTGGCCCTGGCCTGCGCTGCTGCCCGGGCAGGACAGCGACTGATGCGGCCTGCCGCCCTTGGCTCGGCCGGGCGCTTTGAAACGCTTACAAAATAAGGCTAGTGGAATCCAAGTGGATGGTTGCATGATGGCGCCATGCCTGCCACACCTTTGCTCTCGCCCAAGGCGGCCAAGCCTGTCGACGAAAAGCTCACCCTCAACATCGGCTGCGTCGACCTGGGCCAGATCGACCTGCTGGTGCAGGAGGGTTTCTATGCCAACCGCAGCGACCTGATCCGCACGGCCATTCGCAACCAGATCGCGACGCACGCAGATGTGGTGCGCCAGGTGGTCTCGCGCAAGAGCATCGTGCTGGGCATCCAGCAGTTCAGTGCCGCAGACCTGGCGGAGGTCCAGGCGGCGGGGCAGAAGCTGCAGATCCGCGTGCTGGGCCTCGCCGTCATCGCGCCCGATGTCACGCCGGAACTGGCGCTCGCCACCATCGAGTCGCTGACCGTGCTTGGCGCCCTCCACGCCAGTCCCGCCGTCAAAACGGCCCTGGTCGGGCGGCTGCTTTGAGCCGGGCCGCTCGACTCTTGAAAGTCCCCATGCATCCGCAATTCGGTCAATTGATGAAGAACGCCACCGCGCTCACGCGTGCCGGCGACCTGCAGGCCGCGATGGCGGCCATCACCGAGGCGCTGGAACGCAGCGCAGCGCCGGTTCGCCCCTCCCCACCGTTGGATGACGCCGTCATTGACGTCGAAGCGCGTGTCATTGAAGAAGGGATGCCGGCGGCCGCTCCTGAAGTCAGCGCGAACTCGCAGTTCGTCAGCGGCCACTACACCCATCGCGCTGGTGTACGCGACTACCGCCTGTTCATCCCGCCGGCCCAGGCTGACAAGCCGCGCGCGCTGGTCCTCATGCTGCATGGCTGTACGCAGAATCCCGACGACTTCGCCAAGGGCACGCGCATGAACGCGCTCGGTGCCGAATACAACGCGCTGGTGCTTTACCCGGCACAGGCGCGCCAGGCCAATGCGCAGGGCTGCTGGAACTGGTTCAAGCACAACCACCAGGGCCGCAACCGCGGCGAACCCGCCTTGTTGACCGCGATGGTTCAGCACATCGCTGCCAGCCATGGCGTCGACGCCAAACACATCTTTGTGGCCGGCCTGTCCGCCGGCGGCGCGATGGCGGCGATCCTGGCCGACACGCACCCAGACGTCTTCGCCGCGGCAGGCGTGCACTCCGGGCTCGCTGCCGGTGCGGCGCGCGACCTGCCGGGCGCACTGGCCGCGATGCAGGGCCGGAGCAGCCCCACGCCGTCGGGCAAGGCCAAATCCGGCGTGCGCATGATCGTCTTCCACGGCGATGCCGATGCCACGGTCCATCCGAGCAATGCCGACCAGGTGGCGGCCACCCACGGCTGCACCGCCGTCAGCGTGGATGAACAGCAAGGTCTCCAGCGCGGCGGGCGTTTTTGCAGGCGGCGGCTGCACAAGGACGCGCAAGGCCAGGTCGTGACCGAGCAATGGCTGGTGCGGGGTGCCGGCCACGCCTGGTCGGGCGGCGATCCGTCGGGCTCCTACGCGGACGCTCGCGGGCCCGATGCCAGCGCGGAAATGATGCGTTTCTTCTTCGAGCGCTGAACGCAGCGCTCAGGCCGCCGCAGCAGCCATCGGCCGCCGTGGCAGGCGCATGAACATCAGCGCCGACAGGAAGGCGCCCATGCCCAGTGCGAATGCGCCGATGAAGAGCCAGGCGTAGCTCGAGAACGAGTCGTAGATCAGCCCGCCCAGCACCGGCCCCAGCGCCATGCCGATGCTGCTGGCCATGGTGGTGCCGCCGATCACCGTGCCCATCATGCGCAGCGGGAAGTTCTCGCGTGCGATGACGGCGAACAGCGGCATCACGCCGGCGTAGGTGAAGCCGAACAGGGCGGCTACCGTGTAGAAGCTCTTCAGCTCGCGCGCATACAGATAGCCCAGCACGACCACCGCCTGAGCCAGCAGGGCCAGCACCAGCGTGCGCGCGGCGCCGAAGCGGTCGCCGAGCAGCCCGAACACGAGACGGCCGCCCATGCCCGCCAGCCCCTCCAGGCTGTAGATCGACACCGCGGCCATCAGCGGGATGCCGCAGGTCACCGCATAGCTCACCGTGTGGAAGATCGGGCCCGAGTGCGTGGCGCAAGTCAGGAAGCTGGTGAGCACCAGGATCAGGAAGGGTGCCGAGCGCACCGCTTGGCCGACCGACATGCCGGGTTCCTGCGCCTGGCCCGGTGTAGTGGCGGCCGCCGTCAGCGCCGGTGGCCGGCGCACGAGCATCGCTGCCGGCAGCATGATGACGGCCACCAGCGCCGCGACGATCTGCAGCGTGCTGCGCCAGTCGTGGCCCTGCACCAGCCAGGCCACCAGCGGCGACATGGTCAGCGGTGCCATGCCCATGCCTGCCGAGACCAGGGACACGGCCAGGCTGCGCCGCGTATCGAACCAGCCGGTGACGCAGGCCATCAGCGGCGCAAAGATCGCCGCCGCGCTGACGCCGACGATGGCACCGAAGCAGAGCTGGAAAGCCACGAGCGAGGTGGCGAGGCTGGCCAGCACGAGGCCGGCGGTGAGGAGCAGGGCACCCGTCACCACCACGAGGCGCGGGCCGACGCGGTCGGACAGGGCTCCCCAGAACATGCTGCCGACGGCCAGCGCCACGAAGGCAACCGTCATGGCGGTGGAGATGCCCGTGGTGGACCATCCGGTGTCCAGCGCGATGGGCCGCAGCAGCACGGGCAGGGAAAACAGCGCGCCGATCGCCACGCAGCCGAGCAGGCCGCCCGCGGCGACGATGATCCAGCGGTAGTGCTCGCGCAGGGACGTTGACCAGGAGGGCATGGCCGGTCCTTTCTTCAGGAAACTGAATGGGTGCAGCCCTCTCCGGGGCCGTCGATCTGGCGCAGTTCGCACACGAGGTCCCAGCCGGTGCCATGCAGGCGCAGGAAGCGCTGGGTCAGCTCGAACGCCTCGGCACGGGAGGGCGCCTCGAAGATGGCGTAGCCGGCGATGACCTCCTTGGTCTCGGTGAAGGGGCCGTCCACCACCGAGAGCTGGCCGTCGCGGTGCAGGCGCACGCGCACGCCTTCCGAGGAGGGCCGCAGCCCGGCGGTGCTGACCAGCTGCCCCGAGCGGGTCAGCTCGTCGATCAGCTGGCCCATGTCGGCCATCAACTGCTCGGTGGGGCCTTGGCCGGTAGTTTCGTCGGCGCGGATCATCGAAAGGAATCGCATGGTCGGGTCTCCAGGAGTCACGGCGCGGCGGAACGATTCCACCGTCTCACCCCACGACGAACGACGGCCCGTGAAATCGACAAGCGATCTGGCCCGACCTCTGCGCTTGCTCAATTGCAGATGTTGATGCACGATTGCACACCGGTTGACAACGCTGTCATTTCTGTCTGATGGTTCGATGAAAAGTCACTCCCCCTCTTCCCATGCCGCCACCCTGCGCATGGTGGCCGACGCCTCCGGCGTGTCGACGACGACGGCCTCGCGCGTGATCAACAACGCGCCGCATGTGCGCCCCGAAAAGCGCGACGCCGTGCTCGCGGCCATCGCGCGGCTGGGCTTCGTGCCCAACACGATCGCGCGGGCGCTGGCCGATGGGCGCTCCCGCACCATCGGCATCGTCGTGCAGCACTTCGAGAGCCCCTGCTATGCCTGGACGCTGCGCGGCGTCGAGGAGGCGTTGTCCAAGGCTGGCTATGGCCTCGTCGTCGCCAGCGGGCATTGGGACCGGCGCGAAGAGGAGCGCTGCGTGCAGTCGCTGAAGGCACGCCGCGTGGACGGCATCATCGTGCTGACCGGCACGCTGGACGACCGCTTCCTGACCGAGCTGGCCCTGGAGCTGCCGGTCGTGGCCACGGGCCGGGAATTGCGGGCACCGGGCCTGCACAGCCTGCACTCCAACGATTTCGAGGGCGCCCGCGCCGCCACGCGGCATCTGCTGCAGCGTGGCCACCGGCGCATCGCCCACATCACCGGCGACCCGACCCACCCGGACGCGCTGGAGCGCGAGCAGGGCTACCGGGCGGCGCTGGAGGAAGCCGGCATTGCGCTGGACCGGGCGCTAGTGCAGCGGGGCAACTACCAGGAAGCCAGCGGCGAGCGCGCCGCGGAAGACCTGCTGCGCCGCGGCATCGAGTTCTCGGCCCTCTTCGCCGCCAACGACCAGATGGCCACCGGCGCCGCCCAGGCGCTGTACCGGCACGGCCTGCGCATTCCCGAGGACGTCTCTGTCGTCGGCTTCGACGACGTGCTGGCCGCGGCCCATGCCTGCCCGCCGCGCACGACAGTCAACCTGTCGCCGGCCGAGCTGGGCCGCCGCGCGGTCGCGGCCATGCTGGACCTGCTGGCGCATCGCCGGCCCAGGGCCGTCGCGCCCGAACCCGAGTTGGTGGTGAGGTTGTCAACGCGCTTTGTCTGAAGCCATGACGCCTGCATGGCCAGCGGATGTAATTGGCACAGCGTCCTACAACACTGCGAACCTCAGCGTCGCATGGTGGGAGCTTTCCACTCCCGGAGACCGCCATGCCCCGAGGTGACAAATCGTCGTACACCGACAAGCAGAAACGCCAGGCCGAGCACATCGAAAGCGGCTATGAACACCGCGGCGTGCCCAAGGAAGAAGCCGAGGCCCGCGCCTGGGCGACGGTGAACAAGGAGACCGGCGGCGGCAGGAAGTCGGGCTCCGGCCGCGGCCAGCCCGAGAACCACGAGCCCTCGCGCAAGGGTGGCCGCCTGGGTGGCAAGGCCGCGGCCAGCCGCACGGCGGCTGAGCGCTCGGCGTCGGCCAAGAAGGGCGCCGAAACCCGCAAGCGCAACGCCGCGGCACGCACGCATCATTGAGGCCGTCATCGACGGCGGTGCCGAGCAGGCGGTCAAATGGACCGCTGGGTACCGCGCGCTCCTCGACAGGCTTCAATGACCACCCTCCCATTCCCGACCGGAAGTCCCGCGCCGATGGCGCGTTCAACGTCGATTCGTCGGGCGCTGCTGTTCCTGTTGATCTGTGCGCCGATCTGGGCGGTGCCGAATCTCCTCGGTGTCGGGCATCCGATCGTGCTGGTCGCGGCCGTCGTCGCGCTGAGCCATCTTTTCCTGCGGTACGAGGGGCGCTCCCTTGCGGTGCTCGGCCTCGATGCGTCATGGCGCCGGCTGGGGCAGCTCGTCGCCGGGTTCGTGGCCGGGGCGCTGCTCATCGTGATGATCGCGCTCGTGACGCGGCTCGTGCTGCCCATCCCCTGGGCATGGAACCCGCACTTCAGCGCGGGCATGGCGGCGTGGTCGCTGCTCTGGCTGCTGTGCGGCAACGCCGTCGAGGAGCTCGTGTTCCGCGGCTACAGCTTCGAGCGGCTCATCGCCGGATGGGGCCACTGGCAGGCGCAGCTCTTCACCGCGCTGCTGTTCGCGGTGTTCCACGTCGTCAACGGCTGGCCCTGGCAGGTGGCGCTGCTGGGCACCACGGTGGGCTCGCTGTTGTTCGGGCTGGTGTTCGTGCGCTGGCGCAGCGTTCCCGCGGCGGCGGGCGTGCACGCCGCGGTGAACTGGACGCGGGACCTGCTGCTGACTGATCCGCCGACCGTGAAGACGCTGCTGGCACCGCTCTCGCCACGGCCATGGACGGCGGGCGAGCAGCTGAGCACGATGCTGCTGATGGACGGTGCCTTCCTGCTCGTGTGCATCGCGCTTGCGATCTCGATCAGGCGCCGACGGCTCTCCGCTGCTCAGTCGGGGTAGCGCCGGCCTTGCGTCTCCAGCGCCCAGCTGTCGCTGCGCCAAGGCGCCATCGGCAGCCCGTCGCCGCCGATCAGATTGGCCTCGCTGGGGTTGTCGACCCAGGCGTAGCGCGCCGCCACCGGTGCGGCCACGGCCGGGCTGCTCAACACGATGACGTCGGCGCCCTCCAGCCGCGCCTGGGCCGGTTGCCAGCGCTGGTCGGCGCCCGCCAGCAGGAAGCCGCGCAAGGCTTCGCCGGCCCGGGCCGTGCGCAGGCCGCCGGCGGTCTGCGCAAAACGCAGCCGCAGCTCGTTGCCGTGCACCTCGGTGCCGGCCAGGCGTGGCCCCGTGGCGGGTGACTGGCGCAAGCCCAGCTCATGCATGGCCAGGGCGGCCAGGCGTTGGCCGACGCTGCGCTTGTTGCGGGGATGGATGTCGGCCGCGTCGCCGATGTCGATGGCGACCGCCATGCCGGTGTGCGGCAGGGCCAAAGCGGCGGCCTGGGCCTCGCGCAGTTCCGCCCAGCCGCCATGGCCGGGCCGGTTGTCTGCCAGCGGCAGGAAGGCGGCCAGCTGCACGTAGAGGAAGGGCAGCTCGGGGGCCTGGAACTGGGCGCGCCAGTCCTGGATCAACCGCTTGAAGCCGTCGGCGTAGGCGGCTGCGCGGCCGGTGTTGCTCTCGCCCTGGTACCAGAGCACGCCGCGCACGCTCAGGCCCTGCAGCGGTGCGATCAGGCCGTTGTGGGCCAGCGTGGGTGCGTCGTTGGCCGTGGGCCCGGTGTTGGCGCTGGCCTGCTCGACACGCGCCCGCCAGGCGCCGGCCAGCGGCAGGCTGCCGGCCGCCGTGTCCAGCCGCAAGGCCGCCGCGTCGCCGTGGAAGCCTCCGCCGCCGCCGGTGTCGGTGATGCGCACGGCGATCCAGTTGGCGCCGGCCCGCAACAGGCCCGGCGCCAGCTCGTAGCGGCGCGGCTGGTCGTAGCCGCACTGGCCGCCAACGCGCTGGCCGTTGACCCAGACCTCGTCGCAGTCGTCGACCTTGGCGAGGTGCAGCTGCGCGGCGCCGGCCGCCTGCGTGGCGCTGAGCTCGATGCGCCGGCGCATCCAGACGATGCCGTCCAGGTCGGGCAGGCCTTGCGATTCCCAGACCTGCGGCGCCTGCAGCGTCGGCCAGGCGGTGTCGATGTCGGCGGCGGCCGACCATCCGCTGGCATCCACGCCCTGCCAGGGCAGGCCCGGCTGCCAGGCCGCGACCGCGGCCTCGATGCGCTCACGGCGCGCGCGGGCGAAGGCTTTCTCGTCGGCCGGCAGGGCCTTGACTGCCGGCGCCAGGTCCGGGTCGCGCAGGGCCGCTTCGCGGCGCACCCAGGTCTCGAGATGGGAGCCGCCCCAGGCGGTGTTGATGAGGCCGATGGGCACGCCCTGCACGGCCTGCATCTGGCGCGCAAAGTGGTAGCCGACGGCGCTGAACTCGCCCACGGCGCCGGGCTGGGCCACCTGCCAGGCGGCGGGCGCGATGTCGGCTTGCGGCTGCAGGCTGGCGCGCAACGGCACGCGCAACTGGCGCAGCTGCGGGTTCTGCGGCGACGCGACCTCCTGCGGCCCGGTGTCGGTGGTCGCCAGCGGCCACTCCATGTTGGACTGGCCGGACAGCAGCCAGACATCGCCGATCAGCACGTCGCGCAGCTCCACCGTCTGGTCGCCCTGCACGCGCAGGCGGTGCGGGCCGCCGGCGGGCAGGGGAGGCAGCTGCACACGCCAACGGCCGTCGGCGGCGACTTGCGTGCGGGCCTGGTGCCCGGCCAACTCGACGGTCAGCGTCTGGCCGGGCGTGGCCTGGCCCCACAGGCGCAGCGGGCGCTCGCGCTGCAGCACCATGTGCTCGCCGAACACGGGGGCCAGGCGCACCTCGGCCTGAGCGGTGGCGGCCAGTACGGCCAGCAGGGCAGGCAGCAGGACAGTCTTCTTCATCGGGGTGTCTCGTTCTTATGGGGTGACCAGGGTGGTGAGGCTTTTGGCCGGCAGCGTCAGGCTCAGGCGCCCGGCCGTGGCGGACAAGGCCGCCTGCCGCTCGAAACGGGCGGTGGCGGTCGTGACATAGGGCGTCCAGCTGCTGTCCGCGCGGCCGGCCAGGGCCAGGTCCAGGGTTTGCGGCTGGCTGCCGTCGTTGATCAGCACCAGTACGGCGCGCGGGCTGGCGGCGCCGGCCGGCGAGGCGTAGGCCGACAGCCTCACGCCCGGCAGCGGCTGGGCGGTGGCCTCGACGCGCTGCAGCCCGGGGCGGACGAAGTAGGCGTAGTGCTTGAGCCCCAGGCCAAAGTGGTTGGGCCGGTTGGCGGCGTCGATGAGGCCGGTGGGCTGGGCGTCGTTGGCGTTCACCAGCCACCAGTGCACGTAGGCGTTGTACTGGCCGAGGGTGAAGCCCTCGTGCACCTCGCGCGCGATGGCCAGGGCGTCGTCGATGCCGGTGGCCCAGGCCGTGGCCGTGCCGGACTTGTTGACCGAATCCAGGAAGTGCTCGGTCATCCACACCGGCCGGCCCTGTGCGCCCTCGGCCGCCTGCGGCACGCCGCCGTAGAGATGGCCGCCGAGGACGCCGATGCGCGCGGCCACGGCGGGGTCGGCCAGCAGGGCCTCGGTGGTGGCGGGGGAAAAGTTCAGCGACTCGGGCGCCATCAGCAGCGTCTTCGTGCCGGCCACGGCCGCCGCGCCGTGGTTGGCGATCCAGGCCTTGAGCTCGTCGGCATTCCACAGGCAGGACTCGTAGTCGGCCGGGTCCCAGTCGGGTTCGTTCTGCGGCGACACCGCGTAGAGGTTCACGCCGCGGCTCGTGGCGTAGCGCAGGTAAGCGTTCAGGTACTCGGCATAGGCGGCGTAGGCGGCCGGGTCCAGCCGCCCGCTCCACAGTGGGTCGCGCCGCTCGGGATTGGCGAGCTTCATCGAGGCGGGCGGCGTCCAGGCCGAGGCGAACACCAAAGCCCCGCGCGCCTGTGCGGCGACGGCATTGCCCATCTCGGCGCTCCAGGCGCCGGTGTCGGCGGTCCGGGCGGTGGCGTCCCAGGCCGCGGGGGCGATGCGCAGGCGCAGGATGCTCAGGCCGAGGGCGTCATCGCCCTGGGTGCCGAACAGCACGTCCGCGCGGGCGGTGGCCATGGGCGTGTAGTACCAGGCCGCCGAGCCGCCGAAGCCCTGGATGGTCTGGCGTGGCGCGCCGAAATCCACGCTGGCCATGGCTGCCGCGGGCTTGACGCTCAGCAGGGTCTGCACCCAGCCCGGCTCATAGTGGGCGCTGTCCTGCGGCAGGAAACGGGCGCGCAGCACGGCGCTGCCGGGCGTGGCGCTGGCCTGGCTCAGCGGCCGGCCGTCCAGCAGGCTGAATGAGGCCGGGTCGGCCGTGCCTTGCACGCCGTAGAGGGCGCGGGGTGCGCTGCCCAGGGCCGCGGCCGTCACGGCGGCGCCCTGCACGACGACGGCCCCGGGTGCATCCCAGCGCAGCGCCGGTCGGGCCTTGTCGACCCGCAGCGGGCGGCTGAGCGTGACGCTGCGGTAGCGGGTCGCGTCCTGGGGCGTGAAGACCAGGCTCAGCGTCTGGCTGCCCACCTCGGGCTGGCTGCCGGTGGCCGGCGTGTAGGCATAGCTGCCCGCCACGCTGGCCTTGGCGTTGAGCTGGGCGGCGCTGAGCGTGGTGCCCCAGGTGATGGCGGCCGGTGCGGGCCAGCTCAGCTCGGGCGTCAGCAGGGCCGGCGTGCTGGCCGGGGGCTGTTCGGCGGCACCGCCTCCACCGCCGCCGCATCCGGCGAGCAAGGCGAGGAGCAGGGCGGCGAAGGCGGTGGTGGGGCGCATGCGCAGGACTTGGTGCTGATGAGAGCAGATCAGTTGTCTGAGCGCTTCAGTGTCGGCGATGCATGGCGCGAAGCCGCCCGCCTGGCAGTGACGCTCAGCTGAACTCGGCCCGCAGCGCGCCATACAGGCGCTGGAAGCGCTCAAAACGCGGGTGCAGTTCGGCGGCCAGCGCGGCATCGGGCTCGGCCACGCGGGCGATCTCGGGCGTGCGGCAGACCTCGTCGACGCTGCCGCCACAGGCCAGCCAAGCCAGGCGCGCCGCGCCGAGCGCGCCGCCGGCTTCGGCACCCACGCCATTGACGAGGCGGATGTTCAGCAGCGAGGCGAGCAACTTCGCCCACCACTCGCTGCGCGCGCCGCCGCCCACCAGCCACAGCGACTCGGCCGTGCCACCGCCGGCCTGCAAGGCCTGCCAGCCGTCCAGCAGGCCAAAGCCCACGCCTTCGAGCACCGCGTAGCCGAGGGCCGCGGCATCGTGCTCATGCGCGAGGCCGAAGAACACGCCCTGCGCATTCGCGTTGTTGTGCGGTGTGCGCTCGCCGCTCAGATAAGGCAGGAAGAGGGGCGCGCGTTCACGCTGGGCCGGTGTGAGCTGGGCGACCTTGGCGATCAGTTCGGCCTCGCTCGATTCCTTGAGCAGCAGCGTCACCCAGCGCAGCGCACTCGCCGCGCTGAGCATGACGCTCATCTGGTGCCAGGTGTTCGGCAGCGCGTGGCAGAAGGCGTGTACGGCACGCGCCGGGTTGGGGCTGAAGGACTCGTTGCACAGGAAGATGACGCCCGAAGTGCCCAGCGAAAGGAAACCCTGGCCTGGCTTGACGACGCCCATGCCGACGGCGCTGGCCGCGTTGTCGCCACCACCGCCCGCAATCGGGATGCCGGCGCGCAGGCCCCAGCGTTCGGCCAACTCGTGCTTCAAGCCAGCGCTCGGGTCGCTGCCTTCCACCAGCCGCGGCATGTGGCTCTCGTTCAGCCCCGTCAGCGCCAGCGCCTCGGGCGACCAGCGGCGGCGAGCGACGTCCAGCCACAGCGTGCCGGCGGCGTCACTCATCTCGCTCACAAAGGAGCCGCTCAAGCAAAGGCGCAACCAGTCCTTGGGCAGCAGCACCTTGGCCACGCGGGCGAACAGCTCGGGTTCGTGCTGGCGCATCCAGGCGAGCTTCGGCGCCGTGAAGCCCGGCATCGCCAGGTTGCCGGTGATGGCCGGCAGCTCGGGGCAGGCGGCCATCATCTCGGCGCATTGCGCGGCGCTGCGGCCGTCGTTCCACAGGATGGCCGGCCGCAGCACGCGGTCGGCGTCGTCCAGCGTGACGGCCCCATGCATCTGTCCCGACAGGCCGATGCCGCGCACCCTTGCGAGGGCGGATGCGTGGCTCTGGCCGAGTTGCGCCATGCCTTGATCGAGCGCGGCCCACCAGGCAGCGGGGTCCTGCTCGCTCCACAGCGGCTGCGGACGCTGCACGGTCAGCGCGACGCCGGTGGTCGCGACGATGTGGTGCTGCTCGTCCAGCAGCAGCAGTTTCAGCTCGGAGGTGCCGAGGTCGATGCCGAGAAACATGGGTCAGGGGTCCGATTCAATGAACACGGCCACAGAGACACAGAGGCACAGAGAAAAGCCTCTGAATTGCTCTGTGTCTCTGTGTCTCAGTGCCTCTGTGGCTTTGTTATTGGGCCGCTTTCATCAGCCAAAAATCCGTCAGACGAAGTTGTTGACGACGTTTTCCAGTCGTTCCTGGCGGCCGGAACGAGCGACCGGCGAGATGCCTTGCGCGTGAACTACGGCAGCGAGCTCGTCAAGGCTGGCGCCCGCCTGGATCTTCTGGCCCAGCTCGCCGTTCCAGCCCGCATAGCGATCGCCAACGGCCTTCTCCAGCTGACCGCTCTCGTACAGCGCCGCCGCGCTCAGGAAGGCGCGGGCCATGGTGTCCATGCCGCCGATATGGCCCTCGAGCTGGTCGGTCGGGTCGATGGACTGGCGGCGCACCTTGGCGTCGAAGTTGGTGCCGCCGGTCGTGAAGCCGCCCGCGCGGATGATCTCCAGCATGGCCGGCACCAGGGCCGCGTGGTTGTTGGGGAACTGGTCGGTGTCCCAGCCCAGCTGCTCGTCGCCGCGGTTGGCGTCGATGGAGCCGAAGATGCCCAGGGCACAGGCGGTCGCGACCTCATGCTCGAAGCTGTGGCCGGCCAGCGTGGCGTGGTTCACCTCCAGATTGACCTTGACCTCGTTCTCCAGGCCATAGGTCTTCAGGAAGCCGTAGACCGTGGCACTGTCGTAGTCGTACTGGTGCTTGGTGGGCTCCTGCGGCTTGGGCTCGATGAGGATGGCGCCCTTGAAGCCGATCTTGTGCTTGTGCTCGACGACAGCGCTGAGGAAGCGGCCGTACTGGGCCAGCTCGCGCTTGAGGTCGGTGTTCAGCAGGGTCTCGTAGCCTTCACGGCCGCCCCACAGCACATAGTTCTGACCGCCCAGGCGATTCGTCCACTCGAGCACGTGCTTCACTTGCGCTGCGGCGTAAGCGAAGACCTCGGGGTCGGGGTTGGTGGCCGCGCCGCTCATGAAGCGCGGGTTGGAAAACAGGTTGGCCGTGCCCCAGAGCAGGCCGATCTTCTGGTCCTGCATCTTCTTGGCGGCGGCTTCGAGCAGGCCGTCGAGGATGCGGTTGGACTCAGCCAGCGTCGCGCCTTCGGGGGCCACGTCGCGGTCATGGAAGCACCAGTAGGGCAGGCCGAGCTTGCCGAAGAGGTCGAAGGCGGCATCCAGCTTGATCTTGGCGGCCGCGACGGCGTCAGCCTCGGCGAACCAGTTGCGCTGGTGGGCGGTGGCTCCCAGGCCGAAGATGTCCTCGCCCTTCCAGCAGAAGTTGTGCCAGTAGCAGACGGCCGGTCGCAGGTGCTCGGCCAGCGTCTTGCCCATCACGACGCGCTTGGCGTCATACCAGTGGTAGGCCAGCGGGTTGGTGGACTGGGGGCCTTCGTAGGGGACGGTGGGGAGGTCGGAATAGGCGGTGCTCATGGCGGGTCCTTACTGCGGGATCAGGGAAGGGTGGTGAAAGAGGTCAGGCGGTGGCCGGTACGGCATTGGCCGGGCCGTCGTCATCAGGGCCGGCGCCGGCCTTCTGGCGGCGCTGGGCCAGCTCGTCGGCCATCGTCAGCGTGGTCTGCTTGGTCAGCTTGTTGGCGAGCATGCAGACTGTGCAGGCCGCAAACAGCAGGCCGACAAAGATGCTGGACATGAAGCGGTAGCCCTCAATGGCATTGGGCGCCGCAGCTTGCTGGGTGTCGTAGCCGAAGAAGCCGGCCAGGATCCACAGCAGGGCCGCCGAACCGATGGCCAGGCCTGCCTTCAGCGAGAAGCCGATGGTGGCGAAGACCATGCCGGTGAAGCGCCGGCCGGTCTGCCACTCTGAGTAGTCCGCCGCGTCGGCATACATGGCCCACATGACGGCGCAGGTCGGCGCATAGACGACGGAGCCCAGGAAGGCCAGGCCCACCATGCCCCAGGTAGCGGTGGGCGGCAGCAGGTAGAGGGCGGAGGCAGTCAGCGTCGACAGCGCGAAGCAGGTGATGGCGACCGTGCGTTTGCCGAAGCGCGCGGACAGGCCCACCGACAGCATGATGACGACGATGGTGGTGCCTGTGCCCACCATGTTGACGATGCTGTTGAACACGTCGGCCGTGTTGGACTGGGCCAGGCCGTCGCGCGTGCCGTGCACGATGTAGCCCAGGCTGTCGGCCAGGCTGCCAGTGCCTGCCGCGTCGGGCGTCGTCAGGCCCAGGGCTGCAACGAAGTCGAACATGGCGGCCTTGTCGGCGTAGTGGTGGTAGTAGTTGTAGTGGGCGCCGCCGCGCAGCGCCAGCAGCGCAAAGTGGAAGAGCGTGTAGGCCACCAGCGCGATCCACGGGCCGTTCTTCAGCAGGTCGCTGAAATCCTGCCTGGGCGAGGACTTGGCCTGCGCGATGGGCTTGATGCGCTCCTTGGTCGTGAAGAAGGTGACCATGAAGAGCAGCAGGCAGGCCGCGGCCCAGATCGTCATCGTGACCTGCCAGCCGTGGGCGCGGTCGGCGCCTTGCGCGAACTTGGCCACCAGCGGCAGCGTGAAGCCGCCGACGACGAACTGCGCGACGTTGACCGACACGAAGCGGTAGGAGTTGAGCTTGGTGCGCTCGTTGAGGTCCGCCGTCATGACGCCGCCCAGGGCCGAGTAGGGCATGTTGTTCATCGAGTACAGCGTCATCAGCAGCGTGTTGGTGATGCCCGCATAGGCCACCACCATGCCGGTGCTCCAGCCCCAGGCCGGGTCGGGTGACGTGTAGGCCAGCACCATGACGACGGCCCAGGGCACCGAGGTCCACAGCACCCAGGGGCGGAACTTGCCCCAGCGCGTCTCGGTGCGGTCGGCCAGCACGCCCATGACGGGGTCGAAGATGGCATCCCACAGCCGCGGCCACAGCAGGATGGCGGCCGCCGTGCTCGCACTCAACCCGAACACGTCGGTGTAGAAGTTGAGCTGGAACAGGATCATGGACATGAAGACCAGGTTCGCAGCCGCGTCGCCGCAGCTGTAACCGGCCTTCTCCATGAAGGACAAGGGCTGGTGGGTGGTGGCCATGGGGTGTCTCGTGTCGTTTTAAGAGAGGCGCGGTCTCAGGGCCGTGCTTCGTAAGAAAGGTAGTCGAAGTCCGCGGCAAGGCGCTGGCCCGACAGGTCCTGGCAGGCAATGCCGATGAAGTTGCCGGTGAAGCCGAAGCTGCGCGCGTAGCCATCGACGAAGCGCGTCACGGCTTCGTCGCTGAGCATGGCGGTGTCGAGCGCCGGGCCGACGTCCTGCCAGGCACCGCCCGCTTGATTGGCTTGAGCGAACTGGAACTGGTAGCGGTCGTGGCGGAACTCGACGGCCAGGTCGACCGGGCCCTCCGCCAGCACGACCGGCGTGGCCGGCTCGCTCAGCGCCGAGTCGCGGTTGACGGTCAGGCGCAGCACGCGCCGGCCGGAATCGACATCGCGGCTGACGTGCAGATAGGCGTGGTTGCCAGTGTTGTAGTAGGCCACCAGGCCGGCCATCTGCTGGAATAGCTCGGGTGCAAATTCCAGGCGCGTCTCGATGCGGCAGTTGAAATGCTGCTGGCGGCGCGCGACGAGGCTCTGGTCGAACAGGCTCATCAGCGACTCGCGGCCCTTCAGGCGCAACCAGCCGGGGCGCTCGGTCAGCGAGATCCAGCTTTCGTCAAAGGGCACGCGCAGCGAGTTCAGGTGGTGGTTGAGCGTGACGCCGTCGAAATCGTCGCGCGCCGGCTCGGCCGGGAAGACATGCTCGGGAAGGCCCGGCCCGGCCACCTGCAAGTGCGGCGCATTGCCGCCGCCTTCGATCTCCGGCCAGTCGTCATCGCGCCAGTGGATGCGCTGGATGCCGGTCTCGCGGCCCAGCGGGCAGTGCAGGCCGACGTACTCGCCGTTCTGCCTGTCCGCGTTGGGGCCACTCCATTCCAGCGGGCGACCACAGAGGTGGGCGAGGTACCAATCGCCATGGGCCGTCTGCACGAGGCTGGCGTGGCCGCTGCGCTGCAGGCCGTCGGTGCGCTGCTGCCAGGCCGTCAGCAGCGGGTTGCCAGGCAGCGTCTCGTAGGGGCCGTCGATGTTGCGTGAGCGGGCCAGCGTGACGGCATGCTCGTAGAAGGTGCCGCCCTCGGCCGTCAGCAGGTAGTACCAGCCGTTGCGGCGGTAGAGGTGGGGCCCTTCGACCACGCCCAGCGGCGTGCCGGCATAGATGTTCTTCACCGGGCCGACCAGGCGCCTGGCCTCGTGGTCGTACTCCTGCAGCAGGATGCCGTTGAAGTGGTGCTTGCCGGGCTGGTGGATCCATTGCTGGTTCAGCAGCCACTGGCGGCCATCGTCGTCATGGAAGAGGCTGGGGTCGAAGCCGGAGCTGTTCAGGTAGATGGGCTCGCTCCACGGGCCGTCGATGCTGGGCGCGGTGATCAGGTAGTTGTGGGTGTCCTTGAATGCGCCGAAGGTGGAGCGCACGTCGGTGTAGATGAGCCAGAACTGGCCACCCGAGTAACTCAGGCAGGGCGCCCAGACGCCGGCCGAGTCGGGGTGGCCGAGCAGGTCGAGCTGGCTCTTGCGCGTGACGGCGTAGCTGTGGTGGCGCCAGTTTTGTAGGTCGCGCGAATGGTGGATGCGCACCCCGGGCCACCACTCGAAGGTGGAGGTGGCGATGTAGTAGTCGTCACCGCCATCACTTGGAACGCGGCAGATCGAGGGGTCGGCGTGAAAGCCCGGCAGGATGGGGTTGGTGATCATGTGTCGGTGCAGAGAGAGTCAGGCGGCCGCAGCCAGGCGGCTGGCGGCGATCAGGGGGCGGGTGAGACGGTAGCGGGCCAGGGCCGCGGCACCGACGGCGACGGCATCGACGCCGAAGCGCGACAGGGTGACCAGGGGCGGCGCCACGCCGGCGGCGCTGGCATAGGCTTCCAGCGTGCGGAAGGCGTGCTCGAGAAAGGGGGCGCCGATCTCGACGGCGGGGCCGCCGAGCACGATGCGACCGGGGTCGTAGGCGGCGCAGAGATTACCCAGCAGCATGCCCAGATAGCTGCCGGCGCGGGCGACGGCTTCGATGCTGTCGGGCTGCCTGGCGCTCAGCCGGCGCTGGATCCCGGCCAGGCCACCGCCTTCTTCGCCGGCGGGCAGCATGGTCCGAAAGCCGATCATGGCTTCGGCGCAGCCGCGGCGGCCGCAGCTGCAGCGCGGGCCGTCGATCTCCAGCGTCGTGTGGCCGACCTCCCCAGCCAGGCCGTGAGCGCCGGTCAGCAGCCGGTCCTCGACGATGATGCCGGCGCCCACGCCCAGGCCCAGGCTCAGGTAGATCAGCGGGTCGCGGCCGTCGGCGCCGAACTCCAGCTCGCCCAGGGCCGCAGCATCGGCGTCGTTCTGCACGAACAGCGGCACGCCTTGCAGCGGCGTGTTGCGCAGATGCTCGACCAGCAGCCGGCCGACGGGCAGGTCGCGCCAGCCGAGGTTGTGGGCGAAATGCAGATGGCCGCGTTGCTCGTCCACGCCGCCGGGCAGCCCGATGCCGATGCCGATGACCCGCTGAGCCGGCGTGTCCAGGCGCGCGTACACCTGCGTCAGCAGCCGGGCGGCGCGCATCAGCGCGAGAGGAGCGTCCCGTCCGGCGTCCAGCGGCGCGCGCGCACGGGCCAGCACGTCGCCGGTCAGCGAGGTGGCGACGACCTGCACGCCCTCCACGCCCAGCTCGGCGCCCAGCAGCACCAGCCGTCCGGGGTCGACGAAGAGGGGCGTCGGCCGGCGGCCCAGCTCGCCGGTCGCGACGACCTCGCGCTCCAGCAGCCAGCCCTCGTGGATCAGCTCCTTCACCAGCCCGCTGACGGTGGATTTGGTCAGCTGTAGCGACTCGGCCAGCGCCGCACGCGACTGCCCGGGCCACGCGCTCAGCTGCCGCACGACGGCCATGCGGTTGAGGTCTTTGAGCAGGTGCTGATCGGCGGTGAACTGCATGCGGGCCCTAGATGGTTTACAGCCCGTCGGCCGCGAAGGGCCGCTGCAGGGTGGGGACGTAGTTGACGGTGGGCGCTACAAAAGGCCGCGCGCGCATAGCCCAGCGCTGCCGGCCCGGCGGCGTGGCGACAGCCCCGACCATCACGCGGCTTTCGGCGCATCTCCCCGAAGCGCGAGGGCGTCGGGGCAGGTGGCGGGAGCCGGTAGGGCGGGATGAGAATTCAATGCGGTCTCCGTCTTGAGCGGCGTCCTTCCGACACCGCTTGCTATGGACTCAAATGTAGCGCTACCATTTTGCATTGCGCAAGCGAGAAATCTCTAACATTCCCGCGATTCCGGGGTTGCGACCCCGGTCGGCCCATACAGGAGACCTGATGAAGACATGGGCCCGAGGCCTGGCCGGCTTGCTGCTGGCGGCCGCGCTGCAACCCGCATGGAGTGCGGTGGAGGATGGCTTCGAACTGTGGCAGCGCTACCGCGCATTGCCAGCCGTGACTCAAAGCGAGGTGCTGACGCGGGCCCGCAGCATCCTCCCTGCCGAGCCGATGTCACCAACGCTGCAGGCCGCCGTTGCGGAATTGAAGCGCGGCGTGGCGGGCCTGACGGGGCGGGAGCCGGCCGTGTCGGCCCAGCTGGCGGACGGTGCTCTGCTGCTGGTCACGCCGGCCAGCGCGCCGGCCGGGCTGAACCTGCCCTGGGCCGAGCTGGGCCGCGAGGGCTATCTGCTGCGCAGCCTGAAGCTCCAAGGCCGGGCCGTGACCTTGATCGCGGCCAACGCCGACATGGGCCTGCTCTACGGCAGCTTTGCCTGGCTGCGCGCGGCGCAGACGGGCGCCGACCTGGGCAAGCTGGACCTGCGTTCCGCGCCCAAGCTCGGCTTGCGCCTGCTCAACCACTGGGACAGCCTGGACCGCACGGTCGAGCGCGGCTATGCGGGCGCGTCGATCTGGGACTGGTGGAAGCTGCCCGACATCCTCGATGCGCGCTACGTCGACTACGCCCGCGCGAATGCGTCGCTGGGCATCAACGGCACGGTGCTGAACAACGTCAATGCCAAGGCCGATTCCTTGACCGCGCCCTTCCTCGCCAAAGCGGCGGCGCTGGCCGATGTGTTCAGGCCGTATGGCATCCGCGTCTACCTGTCGGCACGCTTCTCGGCGCCCGTCGAACTGGGCGGGCTGAAGACTGCAGACCCGCTGGACCCGGCCGTGCGCGCCTGGTGGCAGGCCAAGACCGACGAGATCTACCGGCGCATCCCCGACTTCGGTGGTTTTCTCGTCAAGGCCAATTCCGAGGGTCAGCCGGGGCCGCAGGACTATGGCCGCCACCATGCCGACGGCGCCAACATGCTGGCCGAGGCATTGGCGCCGCACGGCGGCATCGTCATGTGGCGGGCTTTCGTCTACGCGCCGGACGCGGGTGACCGCGCGAAGCAGGGCTATGCGGAGTTTCAGCCGCTGGACGGCCGCTTTGCGCCCAACGTCATCGTGCAGGTCAAGAACGGCGCCATCGACTTCCAGCCGCGCGAGCCCTTCCATCCGCTGTTCGGCGCCATGCCGAAGACGCCGCTGGCGCTGGAGCTGCAGATCACCAAGGAATACCTCGGCTTCTCGACGCACCTGGTCTATCTCGGCCCGCTGTTCGAGGAGGTGCTGCGCACCGACACCTTGCGGCCGTCAGGCGTGACGGTTGCCGGGCAGCTGACGGCGATGGCAGGAGTGGCCAACATCGGCACCGATCGCAACTGGTGCGGCTCCCACTTTGACTGCGCCAACTGGTATGCCTTCGGCCGGCTGGCCTGGGACGCTGACCTACGCGCGTCCGACGTCGCCCGCGAATGGGTCATGCAGACCTTCACGGCCAAGCCCGGGGCCGTCGACAGCATCGTTTCAATCATGACGGCTTCGCGCGAGGCGGTGGTCGACTACATGACGCCTCTGGGCCTGCACCATCTGATGGGCACGGGCCACCACCATGGCCCGGCGCCCTGGGTTGACAACCTGGAGCGGGCCGATTGGAACCCGGTCTACTTCCACCGCGCCGGCCGTGACGGCATCGGTTTCGACCGCTCGCCGCGCGGCAGCAACGCGACGGCCCAGTACGCGCCCGGCTGGGCCGCCCGCCTGGCACGGCCGGAGACGACGCCCGAGGAGTGGCTGCTCTGGTTCCACCACCTGCCCTGGGATTACCGGCTGGCGTCTGGCCGCACGCTGTGGGCCGAATTGGTAGCGCGCTACGACCGTGGCGTCGCGAGCGTCGTCGACATGCGCGCGCGCTGGGCCACGCTGCAAGCCGACATCGACCCCGTCCGCCATGCCGACGTCACCGCCTACCTGGCAGTGCAGGAGACCGAGGCTCGCTGGTGGCGGGATGCCTGCCTCGCCTATTTCCAGTCCGCCTCGGGGTTGCCGCTGCCGCCCGGCGTGCGGCCCCCCGAGCGCTCGCTGGACGACTACAAAGCGCTGCGCTTCAACTTCGCGCCGGGGCGCGGCGGCTGAGAGTCCCCAAGCCAAATATGATTGCGCAAACAAACCCACCACCATCCGAGGGACCCTTTTGAAGCCAACCGCTCGCTCCGGGCGCAGCCCCAAGGTCGCGACCATCGCCGATGTCGCCGCGCTGGCCGGGGTGTCGCCGATGACGGTGTCGCGGGTCATCAACGGGGAGCAGAACGTGCGCCCGGGCACGCGTGAGAAGGTGCAGGCCGCCGTCGCCGAGCTGAACTACCTGCCCAACCAGGCCGCGCGCCACCTGGCCGGGTCCGAGCCGATTCGGATCGGCATGCTCTACATCGATCCGACGGCCGGCTATCTCAATGAATTCCTCATCGGCTTGCTGAACAAGGCCAGCCTGCGCCATGTGCAGCTCGTCGTGCAGCGTTGCGAGGCCGCGCGCGAGGGTGAGGAGAAGCCGGTGGCCGAGATGATCGCCAACGGCATCGACGGCCTCATCCTGCCGCCGCCCTTCTGCGATTCCCAGCCCTTGCTGAAGCTCGTGGCCGAGACCGACACGCCGGCCGTGGTCGTGTCCAGCGGCGTGCCGCCCGAAGCCGTCTGCGCCGTCGGCATCGACGACTACCAGGCCGCCTACGAGATGACGCGGCACCTGCTGAACCTGGGCCACCACCGCATGGGCTTCATCATCGGCGACCCCTACCAGAGCAGCAGCGCCCGCCGCCTGGCCGGCTTCCATGCAGCGATGGCCGACGCCGGCCTCAACATCGAGGAGGAGGAGGTCGTCGCCCAGGGCATGTTCACCTACCGCTCGGGCCTGGACGCGGCCGAGTTCCTGCTTTCGCAGGAGCGCCGGCCGACGGCCATCTTCGCCAGTAACGACGACATGGCCGCAGCCACGGTCGCCATCGCCCATCGCATGGGCCTGGACGTGCCCAGCGACCTGACGGTCGTCGGCTTCGACGATGCGCCGCTGGCCACGACCATCTGGCCCGAACTGACCACCGTGCGCCAGCCCATCATGGAGATGGCCGGTGCCGCGGTGGACCTGCTGGTGCGTCACATCCGCGCGCGCCGCACCGGAGTGCCTCTGCCCTGCGAGCATGAGCTCATGGATTTCGCGCTGGTCCGACGCCAGTCCGACGCGGCGCCGCGGCTGCGCCCGCCCTTGCGCATCGGCGCATGAGTGAGCCGCTCGTCTAAGCCCAAAGCGGGCCGGCTTGGGAGAGGCCCGCGCTCTGCCCGCAATCCACACGCATCGCCCTGAAATGAACCCTCTCTCCGCCCCGCGCTTCAAGCGCCTGCTGCTGACCGGCGCCGCCGGCAACCTCGGCCGCGTGCTGCGGCCGCGCATGAAGCATTACTGCGACGTGCTGCGGCTGTCGGACCTCGCACCCATGGACCCCGCCGGCGAGGGCGAGGAAGTCGTGCAGGCGCCGCTCGAAGATCTGGCTGCCATGCAGTCACTGCTGAAGGATGTCGACGCCGTGCTGCACTTCGGCGGCGTGTCGATCGAGAAACCCTTCGACGTGGTGCTGCCGGCCAATATCGTCGGCGCCTACAACGTCTACGAGTCGGCCCGCCAGCGCGGCGTGAAGCGCATCATCTTCGCCAGCTCCAACCACGTGACCGGCTTCTACAGCCAGGGCGAGACGTTGACGCCAAGGGCCGCGCCGCGGCCGGACAGCTACTACGGGCTGTCCAAGGCCTTTGGCGAGGACCTGGCCCAGTTCTATTTCGACCGCCACGGCCTGGAGACGGTGTCGGTGCGCATCGGTTCCAGCTGGCCCGTGCCGACGGACCGCCGCATGCTGTCGAGCTGGCTGAGCTTTGACGACCTGGAGCGCCTCCTCGTCGCCGCACTGAGCGCGCCCGTCGTCGGCCACAGCATCATTTACGGCATGAGCGACAACCGCTCGACCTGGTGGGACAACAGCGCGTCCAACCACATCGGTTTCAAGCCCCAGGACAGCTCCGAGCCCTGGCGCGCCGAGGTCGAGGCGGCCCAGCCCTATGTCGACCCGAGCCGGCCCGAGGTGCGCTGCCAGGGCGGCCAGTTCGTCATCCACGGCCCCTTCGAGAAGGCGCCGGAAGACCAATGAAGATCCCCTTCACGCCCAACGCCCGCCGGCCCGACCCGGCCATCGAGGTGCTGGACGACGCCTTCCTGCCGCTGCGCCTCTTCCCTGCGAGCGTCGAGCAACTGGCCACCGGCCTGGCCTGGGCCGAGGGGCCGGTCTGGTTTGGCGACGGGCGCTACCTGCTCGTCTCCGACATCCCCAACAACCGCATCCTGCGCTGGGACGAGACCACCGGCGCCATCAGCGAGTTCCGCAACCCCAGCAACAACGCCAACGGCCACGTGCGCGACCGCCAGGGGCGCCTCGTCAGCTGCGAGCACCTGACGCGCCGCATCACGCGCACCGAGTACGACGGCTGCATCACGGTGCTGGCCGACCGCTATACGGCCAAGCGCTTGAACTCGCCCAACGACATCACCTGCCATCCGGGCGACGGCAGCCTGTGGTTCAGCGACCCGCTGTTCGGCATCGCCAGCGACTTCGAGGGCGAGAAGGCCGAGTCTGAATTGACGCCGGCCGTCTACCGCATCGACGGCGTGACCGGCGAGCTGACACTGCAGATCGACGACCTCAAGGGCCCGAACGGCCTGGCCTTCAGCCCTGACGGCAAGACCCTCTACGTCATCGAAAGCCGCGCCCAGCCGCATCGGTTGATCTGGGCCTATGACGTGGATGGCGTGTCCTTGAGCAACAAGCGGCTGCTGATCGACCCGGGGTGCCCGGGGGCTTTCGACGGCATGGCCGTCGATGTGCAAGGCAATCTCTGGTGTGGCTTTGGCAGTGACGGCAGCGCGGATGCTGATGCGGCGGTGCTGGACGGTGTGCGCGTCTACGGCCCCATGGGCAAGCCGCTGGCGCATATCCACCTGCCCGAGCGCTGCGCCAATCTCTGCTTCGGCGGCGCCAAGGGCAACCGCCTCTTCATGGCGAGCACGCATTCGCTCTATGCGCTGTACGTGAACACGCGCGGCGCAGTCAGTTGACGGCATGGCCGCCCCACGAAAAAAGCCCTGGCGCTTGAGGCCAGGGCTTTACGGACTTCGGGACTTCGGCGGATCACTGTCTGAGTGACCCGGAAATCAATTCAATTACAGATCGCGACGGCGGCGCGAAGCAACAAAACCCATGACGCCCAGGCCTGCTGCCAGCATGGCGTAGGTTTCAGGTTCCGGCACCGGCATCGCGGTGGCCGAAGCCGAAATCGCGTAGGCCGACGGCGCCTGGTTAGCCAACGCGAACACGTTGAAGTAATAGTTGCCGGCGCTCAGGTTCGTGAAGTGCCCGGTCGACGTGGACGTGAAGGCAAAGCCGGTGATGACGGTGTCGTCAGTGCCGCCCACGACGTGATCGGCGCCGGTGCTGACGATGCTGTAGAAGGCCGGCGACAGGCTGCCGAAGATCGTCGTCACATTGCTCTGCACGCTCGAAGCCGACGCGAGCGAGAACGTGAAAGTGTCGTTCACCAGGCTCGGCACGACAGCGACGTTGCCGCTGTTGACCGTGATTGCGCCCAGCGTGCCGGTGCCCAACACGAAGGGGGTGGCCTGAGCCGCGAGGCTGCCCAGGGACAGCACAGAGGCCAAGGCAAGAGACTTCAACATAGTTACTTACTCCCAAAGAAAGACCTGGACGAATTAGCAAGCATCGTGCCATCAGAGAAAACCCTGCTGTGGCAGTGATTTGCTTGCGGTCAGCTTTCTGGGTGTAAAGAACGCCGACACCAACGGGCCTTGTCATCGAGAAAGTAGTCCTCGCCCGGCGGCTCGATGGGCTCGCCCTCAAAGACCCCCGCGGGGAATCCATAGGCCCTTGGCAGCCGCGCGTCCGCAGTGAAGACATGCGATCCGCACGTCTTGCAGAACGAGCGCTGCAGGTTGGGCGTGGGGCAGAACACCGACAGCCCCTCAGGGTTGTTCACGACGACCTGATCGCGCGGCGCTGTGATCCACGTAGTGAATGCCGCACCGCTCAGGCGGCGGCATTCGCCGCAGTGGCAGTTGTCCGGGCGGCGCAAAGGCGATGGGACCGTGACGGAGACGGCGCCACAGTAGCAGGAGCCGCGGGCGGCGAGAGGCGGGGTCATCGGCTTCAAGGCAAGGGAAGAGCCAGGACTATGCCCGTTGCCGCGTTGCTGAACTCCGTTGCCCGCTCGCGATCGGCGTGGGCAGGACTCACCGGCTGGCGGGGTGCCTTCTGCTGACAAGCCGTTGTCGCGACGTCCCGCCATCATGGCGATTCCCAACTTGCGCACGAGGCGCTCCGATGAAAAACGCCACCCTGTGGGAGGAATCGGCACAGGCCGGCATGGCCGCGCCGCGCGGCAACTGGATTGCCGTGGCCAGCGCCACCCACGCACGCCGAGGCTGCGCGGAACGCGGCGCAGGCTATATGCAGGTGTGCCATGGCAAGGTCGCGCCGTTGCGGCGCGTGAGGCCCGGTGACCGCGTGGCCTACTACGCGCCCACGGTCACCATGGGCGGCAGCGACAAGCTGCAGGCCTTTGTGTCGCTCGGGCTGGTCAGGCCCGGCGAGCCCTACGCCTTTGACATGGGTGGCGGTTTCGTCCCCTTCCGCAAGGACGTGGACTATGTGCCCGCACGCGAAGCGCCCATCGCCCCGCTGATCGACCGCTTCGAGTTCGTGCAGGACCGCGCGCGCTGGGGCTATTCGTTCCGTTTCGGACTGTTTGCCGTCAGCGACCATGACATGAGGCTGATTGCCGATGCCATGGCCGCCGATGCAGATGCCCTTCATTTCTGAACTGCACAGATGATCCCTTCATCCATCAACTTCGAGGGTGACCGCAACGCCGGCGCGCTCGATCCCGCGGTCGCTGCTCGTGCCTGGGCCTGCGGCTGGGCGATTTCGCGACGCACGCCAGCGCCGGTCAGGCGCTCTGGCTGCTTTCAGATTTCGGTCGGAAAGCCCGGGCAGACGACTCGCTATGTTCTTCCCGCCCTTGATCGACATCTCCTGCAAGAACTTGTCACCGAGACCGGCCCCGGCAGCTGGCTGAAGATCTGCGCACCACGTGAAAGCGTGTCTCCCTTGCTCTCCCATCATTGGCAGTTTCACGAACCCGAGTTTCTGATGAGCACCAATCTCAGGGGCGGCGACGCCACCACCCCTGAGGGCTATCGCATGCAGACCGACAAGGTGGGAGAGGTCGCGTTTGCCAGGCTGATCGCAGGTTCAGGAGAAATCGCGGCCGGCGGCCAGGTGGCGATCGAGGGTCCGTTCGCCACCTTCGATCAAATCGTCACGGCCGAGGCCCACAGGAGGAAGGGGCTGGGGCGACGCATCATGACCATCTTGTCAAGCATCGCGCTCGATCTGGAGGCAAGGCAAGGCGTGTTGGTGGCCACGGAGTCGGGCGCCGCTCTGTACAAGGCGATGGGTTGGTCCCTGGTCTCGCCGGTCACGGCGGCGTCGTATCCAGCCGCGCAGGCGGGCTGACGGGTGGTGGGGATGAGCCTTTTCACCTGACCGTCTTGCGTACCAGGTTGTCCCCTTCGACGAACCGAAGGTTTCAGCCCTGCCACGAAAGACCGCCATGTGCCGACTGCTCGCCCCGCTGCTCCTTGCCACGCTCACCCTCCTGGCTGGCGTGCCGCCAGCCGCCGCGCAAACTGCTGCGCCGACGGTCTCCGTCGGCAGCGACAACGGCGCGGCCATCAAGGGTGCGCGCCGTGTCGCCATCGACCAGTTCGGGATCGAATTCGTCACCACGCTGAAGGCGAGCGGCAGCGGCGGGGGCAACAGCACCTCGGTGCAGGCCGAACTGCGCGGCGTGCCGGATGCGGCGATGCAGGCGCTGACCGACCGCGTCTACCGCGACACCGTCGAGGCGCTGACCGCTGCCGGCTTTGAGGTCGTCGGCATGGACACGGTTCGCGCGCGCCCCGAGTACGCCGAAGTCGAGGCCCGCATGGGCAAGCCGGCGCCCTACGTCATCGACGACACGGGCGCCGTCTCCAAGATCTTCGCGCCCACCGGCATGCCGGCCTTCTTCCAGACGGCGGGAGGCCGCGGCACGCTGAGCGACCGCATCACCGCGCTGGACGGTGCCAACGGTGCAAAGGCCAGCGCGGTGGCGCAGGCGCTTGACCTGCATTTCGTGCGCCTGCACTTCTTTGCGAGCTTCGGCACCGCCTCCGGCAGCAAGGGCTTCCTGGCAAATATCGCGCGTCGCTCACAGTCCTCCATCGAGGCCGGCCCGGTGCTCTACCCCAACGAGACCCAGCTGCAGATCGTGTCGCAGGAGGGGCAGCGCATCTTCCGCACGACGTCGCGCAGCGGCGTCAACGGCGCCTTCTACGTCGACCGCCTGGTTCAGGGCGCGACTGAAGGCTTCACGCTCGTCGACACCACCACCGACGAGTCGCGCAAGTCAGACAACACGAGCAACGCGCTGTCGATGGGCCTGGCGCTGCTGACCGGTGGCCGCTCGCGTGGCACCAGCAATGCGACTGCCGCGGTCACGCTCGACGAGGCCAGCTTCGAGCGGGCCTACCTGCCCATGATCGGCAGCGCGCGGGATGCGCTGGTGCAGCGGTTGAAGAGCGCCAGGTGAACCTCCGCCCTCGCGTCAGGCCAGCGGTGCGGCGCCCAGTTCGCGGCGCAGCCAGGCCCGTGCCAGCGCCCAGTCGCGCTTGACGGTGGCGAGCGACAGATCGAGCGCCTGCGCGATCTCGTCGTTTTCGAGCCCGCCGAAGAACTTCAGCTCCACCACCTTGGCCGCGCGCGGGTCGACGGCTTCGAGGGCCAGGATGGCCTCGTGCACGGCCACCACGTCGGGCTCGGCCTGCACGCCGATTTCCGGTGCGCCGGTGATCGACAGCGACACCAGCTGCGCCTCTCGCTTCTCGGTACGCTTGGCCAGCGCGTGGTTCACCAGGATGCGCCGCATCATGGTCGAGGCCACCGACAGGAAATGCGCGCGGTTGGACCATTGCGTGCGCGTCTGCTCGGCCATGCGGAACCAGGCCTCGTGCGTGAGCACCGTCGGGCTCAGTGTGTGCGCGTTCGCCTCGCGGCCCATGTGCGCGCGCGCGATGCGGTGCAGCTCGCCGTAGAGCAGCTCGAAGAGCTGGTTCGACGCGCCGGCCGCGTCCGTGTCGAGCCGGCGCAGCCACTCGGTGACATCGGCGGCGGCGGGGTTCGAAGCGGACAGGGCAGTCATAGCGGTCATGGCGCCGCGCATTTTGCGCGCGGCGCCGCGACATGCCTGCGAAGGATTGCTCGGTTCATGCGTGCCTGTTTTCAAGCCCGATGAGCCTTTTGGCCGCGCCACGCTGCGTACCCCGGCATGCCCCTCGAATCGGCGAGGGGTGCCACCCCTCCCACCGGACTCCACCATGACATCGACCCCTTGCCCAACTCCCCACGGCCTGCGTGGCCTCGTGATCGCGGCGGCCACCGTGGCCGTTGCCACCTTGGCCGGCTGCGGGGGTGGCGGCACCACGGCGCCCGCAGTACCGGCTCCTGCACCGGTCGCAACAGCGCCTGCGCCCGTCCCCGCGCCTGCACCCGCCCCAGCCCCTGCGCCCGCGCCTGCGCCTGCCCCGGCGGTTGTCAAGGCCACATTGACCGGCGTGGCTGCGAGCGGCGCGCCCGTCGTTGGCGGCACGGTCACGGCCACCTGTACCAGCGGGCCGGCCACGGTCTCGCTGCCGACCAGCGCCACCGGCACCTGGACCGTCGACGTGCCGGCCAACACGCTGCCCTGCGCACTGCAGGTGTCGGGTGGCAAGGTGGGCGGCGTGCCGAATGCGCTTTCGCTGCACAGCATTGCCGTGGCCGCCGGGCGCGTGAACATCACCACCCTCACCGACCTGACCATTGCGCGCGCTGCCGGCATGCCGCCCGCGACCTGGTTTGCGGGCCTGGCCGCCGCACCGGCGGGCACCCGGCTCGACACCGCCGGAGCGCTCACCCAGCTGATTGCCACCCTCACGGCCGGCAGCTACGTGCTGCCCACCGGGCCGTTCGACCCCTTCACCGGCGTGTTCGACGCCAAGCCGGGCGATTCCACGGACGCGCTGCTGGACAGTGTCATGGCCGCCGCGCTTGCCAGCCACAAGACCTACATCGACCTGATCGCCGACTTCAGCGCCGCAACCAATGGCATCTACCGCTTGCCGCCCGCGCTGACGGGCACCGATCCCACGCCACCGGCGCCGCACGCCATCGTGCTCACGCCCAAGGGGCAGGCGATGGCCGCAGACGTCGCGCCGGCCATCGGCACCTGGCAGGGCCAGCTCGGGCGCGTCTTCACGCCGGGCCAGGCGACGCAGGAGACCACCTCGTGCAGCATTGCCGTGGCCAAGGACGGCATGCTGACCGTCTCGGCCGGTGGACGCAGCCTGCAGGCCGCCGTCAACGGCGACGTGGGCGACCTCATCCTCAATGTCGTCAGCCTCACGCGGGTCCAGGCCAGCGATGTGCCGAACGACCGCTACGCCCAGCTCACCCTCGTCAAGGGTGTGATGGCGCAAGGCGTGGCGCGCCAGGGCGGCACCGGCTTCACCACGGCCACGGACCGGGTGGAGTGCTGGCTGAGCAACCCCAACCCGACCAGCGCAGGCGGCGCCAACGTCGCGACGCTGAACGGCGCCACCGCGGCCGACATGTCGGCGGCACTCGTCGGCCACTACACGAGCAGCAGCTGCACGCTGGACGTGTCGAGCAGCGGCGTCTTCCACCTGGTGAGCGGCAATGTTGACGTGACGACCCGCCTCGCCGGCGACGAGGACGACGTCATCGTCACCTTTGGCGAGAGCGTGGCGGTGCAGGCGCAGGACTACTTCACCGCCGGTGAACAAACCTGGGTGACGCTGGCCTACCAGCCGGCCAACGCGGCGCTGAACGTGCCGGCGTCGTACAGCGCCGACGCCAGCCACCGCATGCCGCGACCGGTCAAGTCGCTTGCGCAGTGCAGCGGCCTCGTCAAGCAGTGATGGCACGGGGGGCGGTTCCCCCGCTCCCCCGCATGCCGGTGCGTCACTACAGTCGCGTCGCCACCGCCCACCCCGAGCCCGCCGATGACCACCCCCACCCCCACGCCCGCCGACTGGGCCGCCCTGCGAAGCCTCTTCGATGAGGCGGTGGCGCTGCCTGCGGCCGAGCGTGCGGCGCATGTCGACGCGCTGCCCGTGAGCGCCGCGATGAAGGCCGAGCTGCACTCGCTGCTCGCCCATCACGCCGACCACACCGACGGCGATCCGCTGCTATCGCGGCCCATCGCCGAGAGCGTGGCCGCCAGCCTGTCCCGCGACGGCGAGCGTTTCGGTGCCTGGGCCGTCGTGCGCAGCATCGGCAGCGGCGGCATGGGCGAGGTGTACGAGGCGCGTCGCGCTGACGGCAGCTTCGAGGGCCGCGCGGCCATCAAGGTGATCAAGCGGGGCATGGACAGCGACGCCGTGCTGCAGCGCTTCGCGCAGGAGCGCCAGGCGTTGGCGCGGCTGCATCACCCGCACATCGCCCAGCTCTTCGACGCCGGTCTCAGCGCCGACGGGCTGCCCTATTTCGTCATGGAGTTCATCGATGGCCTGCCCATCGATGAGGCGGCGCGCTCACGGCCCATCGACGCGCGCCTCGCGCTCTTCCTGCAACTGGCCGACGCCGTTGCCCACGCTCACCGCAACCTGCTCGTGCACCGCGACCTCAAGCCCGGCAACGTGCTCGTCACGTACGACGGACAGGTCAAGCTGCTCGACTTCGGCATCGCCAAGGCGCTCGACCCGGCCGAGGCGCAAGGGAACGACAGCACCCTTGGCGCCGTCCGCCCCTTCACGCCCAACTACGCCAGCCCCGAGCAGGTGCGCGCCGAGCCGGTGGGCACGGGTACCGATGTCTACTCGCTGGGCGTGCTGCTCTACCAATTGCTGACTGGCCAGCGTCCTTACGGCCGCAATGCGCGCGGCCCCGCCGAGGCCGCGCGCGCGGTGCTCGACGAAGCGCCGACCCGTCCCTCGCAGCTGAGCAGCCCCGACGCTGCGGCGCCCGATGCTCAGGCCTGGCTGATCACCCGGCAGCGCCTCAAGGGCGATCTCGACAACATCCTGCTCAAGGCGCTGGAGAAGGACGTGGGCCGCCGCTATGCCAGCGTCGAGCAGTTCGCCGCCGACCTGCGCGCCACGCTTGCGGGCTACCCGGTCAGCGCCCGCGCGCCCAGCCGCGGCTACTTGTTGTCCAAGTTCGTGCGGCGCAACCGCCTGCCGGTGGCCTTGGGTCTGGGCGTCGTGCTGGCTCTGGCCGGGGGCCTGGCGGCGGCGTCCTGGCAGGCACACGTGGCCGGCCAAGCGCGCGCGGCGGCCGAGTTGCGGCTGACGGCGGTCAAGGGCATCACGGCCGATCTGGTGTTCCGCTTCGGCGATGCGATCGCCTACCTGCCCGGCGGCAGCAAGGCCCAGGATGCGCTGCTGGCACAGACCCTCGCCGCGCTCGACCCCCTGGTGCAGGGCGAACAGCCCGATGGCGACCTGCAGGCGCTCAGCGCCGCCATCCTCGCCCGCCGCGCCGAGTTGTTGGGCAATGACACCACTGGCACGGCCGAACTCGGTGCCCAGACCGACGCGATGGCCCAGCGCGCCGTCGAGCTGGGCGAGCGCCTGTGGGCCAGCCAGCATCACGACTGGCGTTTTGCGCAGTGGCATGCCCGCGCGCTGCAGGTGCAGTCGGTTCGGCTGCGCAACACCGGCCAGCGCGAGCGTGCGGTGACCAACAGCCGGCTCATCCTCCAGCGCCTTGAACAGGCACGCCCGTTTGCCAGGGACGACGTGCTGGGCCGCGCAGCCCTGGGCGTGGAGCTGGCCAACACCACCCTGAGCCTCGGGCAGACGCTGAGCGCGGCAGGCCAGCTTGACGAAGCCCTGGCCCTGTACGCCAAGGCCGAGCCGGTCTACCGCGAACTGCTGGCCGACACCGCCATGCATGCCGAGAGCGACCGTCGCGCCGCACCCGGCGAGATGAAGACCGAGGTCTACCTCCGCCACCAGCTCGGCGTCGCTCTGGCATCCCGCGCGCTGACGCTGCTGCGCCTGGACCGGCTCGACGACGCGCTGGCCCAGCTGCAGGCCGCGATGCCGTTGCGCCGCGCCAATGTCGAGGCCGAGCCCGCCAACATCGCCTGGCACGATGGCCTGCTGCAAGAGGCCAATACCCTGTCGCTTGTGCAACTGCGCCGTGGCGAATGGGCCGCAGCGCTCGAGGCCTCGACCCTGGCCTGGACCGAGAACGAGCGCCTGGCCCGGCAGGAGGGCCCGCAGAGCAAATGGGTCCAGTTGCCGCGGACGCTGGCCGCCCAGCATGGTCTCGCGCTCTGGCGCAATGGCCGGCCTGGGCAGGCGCTGGCAGTGGTCGAGCAGGGCCTGGCCGCGTGGAAGGCGTCGCCCGGCACCGCGCCCAATCCCACGGCCGAACTGCGCTGGAGTGCCCTGCAAGCGGTGTACGGCGCCCTGCTGGCCGAGCTTCACAAGCCCGGCGCGCAAGCGCAACTGCGTGAGGCCCTGGCCCGGCTGCAGCCGCTGTTCGATGACCCCAGCCTGGGTCGCCCGGCGCGGCTGGCCTGGGCCGAGGCGGCCGCCTGGCTGGTGGCACTGAAGCCGGTGGATGGCGAGGCGCTGCGCCGGCAGGCGCTGGGCGCGCTGGCGGCTGCGGCCAGCGTGACGCCGCTGGCGGCCGACCATGCCGCGTTGAAGGGTCGGCTGGAGACCTGAGCGCGGCCGTGCGATGGCGCAAGTCCTGAGCCGGCATCGGGCTAGCCGGTTGCGCGGTCAAGTCCTACACCTGCGGATCGGCCTTGCGAGGAGAGTCGGCACAGGTTCAAGGCGCTTCAGCGCCGTTGAATCGTGAGCCCCAACTACCAAGGAGACCGCCATGAGTCTAGGTGCCATTCTGCTCGTCGTGCTGATCCTTCTTCTGCTCGGCGCCATCCCGGCGTGGCCCCATAGCCGCGGCTGGGGCTATGGGCCAACGGGAGGGATCGGCCTGGTTTTGCTGATCGTGCTCGTGCTGTTCTTTATGGGCCGGATATAGCCGTCTCGACGTGAGCGCGTCTACCCTTGGCCGGTGTCGCCCGGCTCGTTGGGTGGCCGCCCTCGCCGCGGCGCCGGGCTGGCAGCCGGCTTGATGCCGCGCCGCGCCAGCGCCTCGCGCAGCAGCACTTCGACCTGCGCATTGGCCGAGCGCAGCTCCTGTGCTGCCAAGCGTTCGATTTGTGCCCACAGCGCCGGGTCCACCCGCAACGCGAAGGCCTTCTTGTCGGGGCTGGCCATGCCGCGGCGCGCTCAGGCGTACAGCGTGCCAGCGTTGATGATGGGTTGGGCATCCTTGTCCGAGCACAGCACGACGAGCAGGTTGGACACCATGGCCGCCTTGCGCTCGTCGTCCAGCACGACGATCTCGCGCTCCGACAACCCGCGCAGCGCCTCCTCCACCATCGTCACCGCGCCCTGCACGATCTTCTTGCGTGCGCTGATGATGGCCTCGGCCTGCTGGCGGCGCAGCATCACCTGAGCGATTTCCGGGGCGTAGGCGAGGTGGGTGATCTTGGCCTCCAACACCGTCACGCCGGCCTGGGCGCAGCGCTCCTGCAGTTCGGCGACCAGCGCCTTGACGACCTCGTCCTGGCCGGCGCGCAGCGTCGTTTCGTCGGGGTCCAGGTCCTCGCCGTCGTCGTAGGCGAACTGTGTGGCCAGATGGCGAATGGCCGTCTCGGCCTGCACGCCGACGTAGGTTTCGAACTTGTCCACCTCGAAGACGGCGCGCGCCGTGTCCTGCACGCGCCAGACGATGGCGGCGCTGATTTCGATAGGGTTGCCGCGCTTGTCGTTGACCTTGATGTGCGGCGCGTTCAGATTGCGCGCGCGCAGCGAGATGCGCTCCCGCATCGCGAACGGGTTGGCCCAGCGAAGGCCTTCATGGCGGTCGGTGCCGACATAACGGCCGAACAGCGTCAGGATTCGCGCCTCGTTGGGCTCCTGCATGTAGATCCCGATCAGCATGAGCAAACTGGCCGCGAAGAGGAGCACGGTCAGCACCATCAGCGCCAGGTTGCCTAGGGACCACACGAACAGCGCCGCCGCCGCTGCCGCCCCGCCCAGGCTGCAGGCAATGGGCACGAAGCCGCTGAACGCGCGAGCCGGCAGTTCGAGACGAGAGAGCTGTTCGAGGACGGGCATGGCGATACCTCAGAAAAAGGAGATATCACTTTAATGCACTTTGCCCGGCGTGACCACACAGGGCCTGTTAACGCTACGGCAACGGGTCGCGTTGTGGCCAGAAAAGCCGCGAGCAAGGCGCAAAGCGGAGCCGGGTTGCACACCCGGCGAGCATTTGCAACGCTGGACGCGGCTTTTCTGGCCACAACCCGAAGGGAAGGCCCTCCGCCAGGGGCCACTCGGCGTTGCGTCACTGGCTCGCACCCGAGTGCGAGCGGCGTGCCGCGCCTTGATTGACCCCTGGCGGAAGGCCTTCGCGACCCATTGCCGTAGTGTTAGCAGGCCCTAATGGTTGTGCCGCGGTGGCGTGTCGATCACGGCGCGATAGGGCACGGCGAGTTCCAGGCAGGCGCCGGTCGACAGCTGCCCCACCGTTGAGCGATAGATCTCCTGCCACGGTGTCTGGCTTGGCGGTACCGCAGGTGGCGCATCTTCAGCGCGGCGGCGCGCCAGCTCCTCATCACTGAGCAGCGCGTCGCAGCGGCCCGCGATCAGGTCGACGCGGATGACATCGCCCGTGCGCAGCCAGGCCAGCCCACCGCCGATGGCGCTCTCGGGCGAGGCGTGCACGATGGAGGGGCTGTCCGACGTGCCCGACTGGCGGCCGTCGCCCAGCGTGGGCAAGCTCATCACGCCGCGCCGGATCAGCGCGTCCGGTGGCTGCATGTTGACGACCTCGGCGGAGCCCGGCCACCCCATCGGCCCGGCGCCGCGCATGACGAGGATGCAGCCCTCATCGATGCCAAGCGCAGGGTCGTTGATGCGCGTGTGATAGTCGTCGGGGCTGTCGAAGACGATGGCCCGGCACTCAAAAGCGCCGTCCTTCAGGTAGCGCTCGCGGAACGTTGCCGAGATGACGCTGGCCTTCAGGATGGCGAAGTCGAACAGGTTGCCGCTCAACACGACGAAGCCGGCATCGGGCTTCAGCGGTGCGCTGACCGGGTAGATGACTTCACGGTCCTGCGTCTCGCGGCCGTCGAGATTGGCGGCCATCGTGTGGCCGGTCACCGTCGGCCGGATGGTGCGCAGCAGGCCGGCCCGCTTCAGCTCCCACATGACGGCCGGCACGCCGCCGGCGCGGTGGAAGCGCTCACCGAGGAACTGGCCGGCCGGCTGCATGTTCAGCAGCAGCGGCACGTGCTGGCCCACCTCGGTCCAGTCGGCAGCTGTCAGCTCGATGCCGGCATGGCGGGCCATGGCCATCAGGTGCGGCTGGGCGTTGGTCGAGCCGCCGATGGCCGCGTTGACGACGATGGCGTCGAGAAAGGCGTCGCGGCTGAGGATCTTCGACGGCCGCAGGTCCTCGCGCGCCATGTCGACGATGCGCCGGCCCGTCTCATAGGCCATCTGGCCGCGCTCGCGGTAGGGCGCCGGGATGGCCGAGCAGCCGGTCAGCGACAGCCCCAGGCACTCGGCCAGCGCATTCATCGTCGAGGCCGTGCCCATGGTGTTGCAGTGGCCGGCCGAGGGCGCGGAGGCCGCAGCAATCTCGATGAAGGTCTCTTCGTCGATCTCGCCCGCCGCGAGCCGCCGGCGGCCGGCCCAGATGGCGGCGCCGGAGCCGACGAGCTGCCCCTCGAACCAGCCGTCCAGCATCGGGCCGCCGGACAGCACGATGGCCGGGATGTCGACGGTGCTTGCTGCCATGACCTGCGCCGGCGTCGTCTTGTCGCAGCCGGTCGTCAACACGACGGCGTCCAGCGGGTAGCCGTGCAGGATCTCGACGAGGCCGAGGTAGGCCAGGTTGCGGTCCAGCGCCGCGGTGGGGCGGCGGCAGTTCTCGAAGATGGGATGCAGAGGGAACTCCATCGCGATGCCACCCGCGTCGCGAATGCCATCGCGCACGCGCTTCGCCAGCTCCAGATGGATGCGGTTGCAGGGGCTCAGGTCGCTGCCGCTCTGGGCGATGCCGATGATGGGCCGGCCCGAGCGCAGCTCCTGCGGCGTGAGGCCGTAGTTCATGAAGCGCTCCAGATAGAGCGCCGTCATGTCGATGTGATCGGGGTTGTCGAACCAGTCCTGGGAGCGCAGTCGGCGCGTCATCGTGCGCGGCTCCGCAAGTGCTTCATCAGCGCGCCGACGCCATGGGCCGTCGTGGCGGCTTGGGCGGAGATGTCCACCAGGGCGCCTTCGGCGTCGGCGGGAAGGAAGCTGGGGTCGGTCGGGGTCATGCGGCTCGCGGTGCGGTAGGGAGGCGGCCCGAATTGTGAGCGCTACCGATTGCGCCTGCCAAGCGGGGGGCGAAGCGGGCGGCGCTTCAAGAGAGGATGAGGTACTCGGGGTAGCGTTGCTGGATCTCTTCCACCGAGGCCAGCGTGCCCGACAGGTGCTCGCGCACGGCCTGTTGCGCGCCTTGCGCGTCACCCGATTCGATGGCTTGCAGGATGGCCAGGTGGCCGGCCAGGATGGACTCGGCCTTGCCCTCGCTCGGCGCGTGCAGCAGCCGCAGCCGGTCGATGTGGCCCGACATGCGCGTCACCACCGACCACAGCCGCGGCAGGCCGGCGGCGACGTACATCAGCCGGTGGAACTCCTTGTCGGCCGCGATGAAGGCGGGATAGTCCTTGCTGGCGGCGAGGCCCACCTGGCGCGCCAGTTGGGCTCGCAGGTCGTCGATCACTGCCTGGTCATGCGAGAGCGCCAGCAGGCGTGCGATTTCGATTTCGATGGAGCGGCGCAGGAAATGCGCCTCGCGGGCCGCCGGCACGTCGATGCGGGTGACCTGGGTTGTGTACTGGGCGCGGATGAGCACCAGGCCTTCTTCGCTGAGCCGCATGAGCGCGTCGCGCACGGGCGTCTGGCTGACGCCGAAACCCTGGGCCAGCTCGGCCCGGTCGAGGGCGCTCCCCGGCGCCAGCTCCAGCGAAATGATGGCGGCGCGAAGCGCTTCGACGACCTGGGGCGCCGCATGGCGGGTGGGATCTAGCGTGGTGTTCATCTCGAGGGGCAAGCCAAATCTGCCGTTGGCGCGCGGAGGCTGGGCGCCATTGTCATCGCGGGCTTGATGCGTCCTGGCGCGGCTGATGGGGCGCGGTCTGGCCCGTCGGCCGACAAGCCTGAGAGCGCTATCCAATGTTCGATCACCTTGCAATTCTTAGCCGCCTTTCTGCCTCGCGGCCCACTAATACATTAGTACACACCCTCGTTGACTGAGGTTTCCTGTGGACGTAAATTGAAAATGTGCGCGCTACCATTTTGATGATGACGGCGTCATAGAACCAATCAGGAGACAAAGACAAGATGAGCAAGACCAATTCGCAGCCGCGCCGCCGCGCCCGCCTGGATCGACAGCTGGCCGTGGGCACCACGCTGCTGGCCGGCCTGATCACGCAGGCCTATGCGCAGACCGCGCCGGCACCATCGGCCCAGCAACTGGAGACGGTCGTCGTGACCGGCATCCGCAGCTCGTTGGCTGCCTCGGCGCTTTCGAAGCGCGAGAACATCGGCCTGTCGGACTCGATCCACGCCGAAGACATCGGCAAGTTCCCGGACAACAACCTCGCCGAGTCGATCTCGCGCATCCCCGGCGTCCAGGTGAACCGCGACGTGACGGGTGAGGGTTTGAACATCCAGGTCCGCGGCCTGGGTTCCAACTTCACGCGCATCCTGATGAACGGTAACCCCGTCGCATCGGCCTCCACGAGCTTCAGCAGTGCCGGTAGCGCCAACCGCGAAGTCGACCTGGACTTCATGCCGGGCGACCTTTTCTCGCGCATCACGGTGTCCAAGAGCCCCACGGCCGGGATGCTGGAAGGCGCTATCGCCGGCGTCGTGAACATGCGCAACGCCCGCCCGTTCGACAAGGCAGGTACGCGCGGCACCGTCAAGCTGCAACTGGCCAAGAACGACCCCGCGCCCAAGCCCAGCACGCGCGGCACGGCGCTCTACAGCACGACGTTCGGCGACACCTTCGGCGTGCTGGCCGGCGTGTCCTTCGCCCGCAACAAGATCACCACGCGCGGCTTCGAGGACGGTACCGACTGGGTCACGCCCCGTCTGACCAACCCTTTGCAGACCGGCGCGGGTACCTCAACCACCAACGGTGCCTGGGGCATCCCGACGACTGTGCCCGCTGCGGCCGCCGGTACCTATGGTTCGACGACATTGGCAGCCGGCCAGTCCGTCGATATGGCGCTGCTGAAACAGCTGAACCCCAATGCCACGATCCAGCAACTGGACAACGGCTACATGCCGCGCCTGCCGCGCCCGGTGAACTTCACGGGTGAGCGCAATCGTGCCAACGCCCTGCTGAGCTTCGAGTTCCGCCCGACCGCAGATTTCGACGCCTACCTTGATTTGCTGACTGGCAGCAAGACCAGCAAGCAGGAGCGTGTCGACTTCGACATCAACGTCCGCAACAGCGCCGTCATCCCTTCGGCAATGAGCTATGACCGCAGCGACTGCGCGGTCTACTGCTTCGTGACGGGCGGCACCCTCCTCAACGGCACTGGCTTCCTTGAATACCGCCGCATGGACGAGAGGAGCAGCTTCACGTCCGTGAACCCGGGCTTCGAATGGCGCATCTCCGACAAGTGGACGCTGGACGCGCAGGCCAATCAGGCCAGCAGCAAATTCAGCCGCACCGCGCCCACGCTCCTGGTCCCGACCGACGCGGCCAAGCCGTTCACGGTGAATATCGGCGCCAACGCCAATTTCCCGGTCTACACGCCCAACGGCTTCGACCCGAACAGCCCGGCCGGCTACACCTGGGATCACCACGGCAACGCGACGGGCGCCCAGATCAGCGTCAATCGTGAGGACCGTGAGATCAAGACGAGGGGTGCACGCTGGAATCTGGCCTGGGGAGACGAGAGCCTGACCCTCAAGGGTGGCATGGCCTATGACACCTACCACCGCCTGATCACGCCGTTCAACGACGATGGCCGTCTGCAGAACGTCGTCTGCGGCGGCAACCTCAACGTCCGCATGTACGCGCCCAACAACACCAACCCGAATGGCTGCGCGATCATTCCGATCACGGCCAACCCGGCGACGCAATACCCTGGCTACGGCCAGGGCGCGACGGCTGGCGGGCCCGCGCTGGCCTATCAGGGCTCGGCCGTGCCGGACATTTCCAAGTACCTGGTGCCCGGCCCCAACGGCTTCGTCACGATTGACTGGAGCCGCTTCGCTAGGGCCACCAGCTACGACAGCATCACCGCCGGCATGGTCCAGCTCGCGGGCAGCAACGCCCTCAGCGGTGCGTCTCCGCAGGACTTCGGTGAAAACGTCTTCGGCAACTACATCGAGGTGTCCGGCCAGACGCGCGTCTTCGACCGCCTGCTGCGCTACGACGCGGGCCTGCGCCGCACGCGCACCTCGCAGAGCGTCGGCGCGTACACGGGCAACGTGGCCGATCCGCGCAATGCAGGCCTGGCCAACGGCGGCCTGTATCCGAACCTGGTCACGGAGACGACGGGCCAGACTTCCTACAGCAACACCCTGCCCAGCGGCACGCTGGCCTACAACCTGGCTGACGACATGATCGTCCGCGCGGCGGCTTCGAAGGCCATCACCCGTGCTGACCCCAAGGCGCTGCAGCCGCTGAGAGCGACGTCCAATGACGTGGCCCTGTCCAACGCCACCGCCACCAACCCGGGGCTCAAGCCCTTCGAGTCCAAGAACCTGGACTTTGGATGGGAGTGGTACACGGACAAGAAGGGCAGCTATCTCGCGGCGGCCTATTTCGAAAAGAAGATCAAGAACTTCCCGCGCACTGTCGTGCGCCAGATGACGCTGTCGCAGATCCGCCAAGAGTTCGGTGCCGACTCGCTGCAGTACGCAGCGGGCAGCGCGATCGACCTGGCGGTGACTGCGGCCGGCGGCCCCGACAAGTTCAACATTCCGCTGTCGCAGCCGCTCAACACGGAAGACATCATGAAGCTCAAGGGCTGGGAGTTGAGCTGGGCGCAGTCGCTGGACCGCTTCCTGCCGATCAACGGCTTCGGCTTCTACGCCAACTACACCCGCACCAAGCAGGATGCAGGCACCAGTGGCCAGGTGCCGATTGGCGCGGCGCCCTATACGGCCAACCTGACCGTGTACTTCGAAAACAGCCGCGGCTCCATCCGCCTGAGCAACAGTTACCAGGCCCGGACTCCGTTCGAGTCGAAGAACACGGATTCCATCCCGGCAGGCACCATGTTCAAGTACAACAAGGCCTACTACCAGGCGGACCTCTCGACCCGTCTCGAAATCGGCGACTGGGTGGGGTGGAAGCAGGGCGTGTCGCTCAACTTTGACGTTGCCAACCTGAACAAGGCCACGCAGAAGTCCTACATCCAGGAAGAGCTCGCCGTGCGTGGCTACTGGGATCCGGGCCGTACCTATCAGCTGACCGCTCAGATGAAGTTCTGACCAGAGGCAGGCCATGTTCGGCGTCGTCCACCTGACCCGCGCCTCGCAGCGCACCAGCTTCCAGTTGGCCAACGCGCCGTACGCGATCTACGAGCCGGGTCGCACTTGCCAGGTGGGTCTGCGCGCCAGCTTCTGATTCATCGCCTGTGTCTCCGCCAGCGGTCCGGGTGTGGCCCGCTGGTGTTTCGATGAGGGTCCTCGCCGGCCGGTGGCGAGCGCCCTCATCTTTTTATTGGCACCGCCGCCCGCTCGTGCCGGAGCTCGGTGACGGTGCGGCCGGCAACGCCCCAGTTGTCGGTGTCGACCTCGTCGATGACGACGAAGGTGGCCGCCGGTTCCTTGTTCAGCACGCGGACCATCAGGTCGGTCGCCTCGGCAATCAATTGCTTCTTTTGATCCAGCGTCACGCCTTCGCGGGTAATCTCGATGCGGATGTAGGGCACGGTCAGGTCTCCTGATGGGTGTAGAGCTTGGCAACGATGGACCAGCGGCCGCCATCCTTGAGCAGGCTGAGCTGGTCCAGGTAGTCGAAGCCCAGCATCTGGCAGCGCGCCGTCGCCAGCGCGACCGAGCCGTCGATGCGCAGGGCCTGCAATTGCATGCGCTGGGTCTCGCCCTGGCTTTGCGGGCTGGCCCGCTTGGCCACCACCTGCAGATAGGGCTCGACGTCGCGCAGCAGCACCTGGCCGCTGACCTCGCCGTAGAGCCGCGCCTGCGAGTGGAAGACCTGCGCGAGCAGATCCACATCGCCACGGTAGAGGCCGTCGAAATAGCGCTGCAGCAGCGCCAGCAGTTCTTCGCGGTCGGTCATGGCATCACCACTTGCCGGAGCTCATGCCGCCATCCACGGGCAGCACGACGCCGGTCGTGAAGGCCGCGCCGGCGAGATAGAGCACCGCATCGGCAATCTCCTGCACGGTCGCGATGCGGCCGGCCGGCTGCAGCGTGTTCAAAAAGCCATGCATGTCGGCCGTGTACATCGGCGTGTCGACGATGCCGGGTGCAACGGCGGCCACCTGCACGTTGTGCGGTGCCAGCTCCAGCGCCAGGGCTCGGGTGGCGTGGTTGATGCCGCCCTTGATCAGCACCGGCAACACCGCTGGCACGCCCTGGATGGGTTGCGACGCGATGGCGGCCGTGATGTTGATGATGTGGCCGGCCTTGCGCTCCACCATGTGGCGGGCCGCGGCCTGCGACGGGTAGACAAAGCCCTTGAGGTTGGTGTCGACGAGGGCATCCAGCTCGGCCGGCGTGTAGTCGACAAAGGGCTTGGCGTTGAAGATGCCGGCGTTGTTGACGAGCACGTCGACGCGGCCGAAGCGTTCGATGGCCGCCTGTACGAGGCGGGTGCCGGTGGCCGGGTCGGCCACGTCGCCGGCGACGGTGAGCAGGTTGTCGGGCTTGCCGAGTTCGACGGCGGCCTGCTGCAGGCGCTCGGCGTTGCGGCCGTTGGCGACGACGTTGTCGCCCTGCTTCAGGAAGGCGGCAGCGATGGCCAGACCGATGCCGCTGGAGGCGCCGGTGACGATGACGGTGCGAGGACAGTGGTTCATGGATGACTCCATTGGGTTGCGATGGACTCAAATCTATTGGCGACGTCGTGATCAATAAATAAGATCCTGGCCACTTCAGTATTTACATGATGTGATGGCATGAATCGGCAATTCGACGACCTGATGCTGGGCAGCCTGGAGCTCTTCTGCGCGGCGGCGGAGCTGGGTGGCTTCACGGCGGCGGCTACGGCGGCGGGCGTGACGCCGGCGGCCGTCAGCCGCACGGTGGCGCGCCTCGAAGAGAGGTTGGGCGTGCGCCTGTTCGTGCGCACGACGCGGCAGATCCGCCTCACCGACGCGGGCCAGGCTTACTACGAGCAATGCCGCCAAGTGCTGAACCAGTTGGTGGAAGCCGAGCGCGAAGTCAGCGGCCGGCAGGCGGCGCCGAGCGGCCTGCTGCGCATCAGCGTGCCGACCACCTATGGCCACCACCGCCTGCTGCCGCGCCTGCCGGCGTTTCGCGAGCGCTACCCGGAGATCCGCGTGGATGTGCACGTCAGCAACCGCAACATCGACTTCGCGGCCGAGGGCTATGACCTCGCCGTGCGCGTGCGCGCGCCAGCCGACTCGACGCTGATCGCGCGGCACCTGGAGGACGCCGAACTGTTGCTCGTCGCCGCGCCCGACTACCTGCGCCGGCGTGGCGAGCCGCAGTCACTCGACGAGCTGGCGCTGCATGACTGCATCCAGTTCGAGCTGCCCAGCAGTGGCCGCACCATTCCCTGGTTGTTCCGTGTCGACGGCAAGGACGCCGAACGCCAGACCACCGGCGGCACCAGCTGCTCCGACGATGTGCTGGCCGGCGTGACCTTGGCTCGCCACGGCGCCGGCATCTTCCAGGCCTATCGCTTCACGGTGGAGGAGGAGTTGCGCCAGGGCCGCCTCGTCGAACTGCTCAAGCCCTTCGGCGGCCGCTCGCGGCCCTTCAACCTGCTCTACCCGCACCAGCGCCACGTGCCGCTGCGGGTGAGGTGCTTTGTCGACTTCTTGCTGGCGACCTAGAGAATTTCAAAGCGCACGTCGATGTTGCCTCGCGTCGCATGGGAGTAGGGGCAGAGCTGGTGGGCGCCGTCGACGAGCTGTTTCTTCTGCTCGGCATCGAGGCCGGGCAGGTTGACGGTCAGCTTGACCGCCAGCGCAAAGCCCTGGTCGGCCGTGGTGCCGAGAGACACATCAGCATCGATGCTGACCTCGTCCGGCACGCGGATGCCGAGCGGCGCGCCCGCGCGGCGCATCGCGCCCATGAAGCAGGCCGAGTAGCCGATGCCGAACAGCTGCTCGGGGTTGGTGCCGGGCTTGTTGGCGCCAGGCGGGCTGAGCTTGACGTCCAGTTCGCCGTCGCTGGACTTGCCCCAGCCCTCGCGGCCTCCGGCGGTGTGGGTGTGGGCGGTGTAGACGACTTTCTCGATGGCGCGCATGGTGTGGGCTCCTCGTGGGTCAGGTTTCGGCGTGGAAATGGCGCAGGGCCACGAGGGCCAGGCGCACGACATTGCGGGTCTCGGTGACGGGGGCACCGGCCTTGGCGCTCAGTCGCAGGCCGCGCATGACGGTCAGCACGAAGTCGGCGGCCGCGGTCTCATCCAGCGTGGGCGGCAGCTCGTCCTGCGCCTTGGCCTGCGCCAGCGCGGCGGCGACGTCGGCCTTGGAGCGCCTGGCGCCCTCGCGCAGGATGGCCGCGACCTCTTCGTCGCTGGTGCCGATCTCGGCGGCCGTGTTGACCGACATGCAGCCGCGCGTGCGTGCCACGCCACTCGAGGACGCAATGGACGTCAGCAGCGTTTCGATGCCGGCCAGCGGCGAGGGTGCGGATGCCAGCACCTTCTGCAGCGATTTGGCGCGCTCGGCCTGGTAAAGGCGCAGGGCCTCCAGGAAGAGGCCGCGCTTGCTCTCGAAGGCGTTGTAGAGGCTTTGACGGCCGATGCCCATGGCCTCGACGAGGTGGGGCATACCCGTCGCCTCGAAGCCCTGGCACCAGAACACCTCCATCGCGCGGTGGAGGACTTCGTCCCTGTCGAATTCGGAAGGTCTTGCCATGAATGAATTGGACTTGTTTTTGAACGATCGGTCAATAATAATGAGCGCCATCGATTTCGCAACCCGCAGTTCCACGTCATGAACTTCGCGAGAAAGCTCTCCGTCGCCGCCGCGCTCGCCCTGTTCATGACCGCACACGCCTCGGCCGACCCGCGCCTGGACGGTGGCGGCGAGTGGATCAATTCACCGCCACTGGCACTCGCCGGCCTGCGCGGCAAGGTCGTGCTGGTCGACTTCTGGACCTACTCCTGCATCAACTGCCAGCGCACTCTGCCGTACCTGCGCGCGTGGGCGCAGAAGTACGGCCCCCAGGGCCTGGTCGTCGTCGGCGTGCATGCGCCGGAGTTCGGCTTCGAGCGCGATGTGAAGCGCGTGCGCCAGGCCGCGATGGAAGGAAAGCTCGACTACCCCATCGTGCTCGACAACGACTTCACGATCTGGCGCGCCTTTGGCAACCAGGCCTGGCCCGCGCTGTATTTCGTTGACGCCCAGGGCCGTGTGCGCCACCAGCAGTTTGGCGAGGGCGACTACGAACGCGCCGAGCAGGTCATCCGCGAGCTGCTGCGCGAGGCCGGCAAGGCGCCGGAGGCGGGCATGGCCCAGGTTGCGGCGACCGGCATCGGCCTGGCGCCCGACATCGCCAACGTGCGCTCACCCGAGACCTATCTCGGCCATGGGCACGGTGCAGCCCGCGGCATCCTGCCCGACCGCCTCAAGCGCTATGCCGGTGGCACCCCCCGGCTCAATGAGTGGTCGCTGGCCGGCGACTGGACCGTGCGCCCCGAGTACGCCGAGCTGTCGGGCGACAGCGGCAGCGTGGCGCTGCGCTTTCAAGCGCGCGACCTGCACCTCGTGCTTGGTCCCGCAACTGACGGCAAGCCGCTGCCATTTCGCATCACCCTCGACGGCCAGCCGCCCGGCGCCGATGCGGGCCTGGACGTGGGCGCCGACGGCCGCGGCCTGGCCAGTGGCGAGCGCCTCTATCAGCTGGTGCGCCAGCGAGGCCCGGTGCGCGCACGCACTTTCGAGATCCGCTTCGATGCACCCGGCGCCCGCGCCTATGCCTTCACCTTCGGTTGACTTCACTGAGGACTTCAGATGAACACCTTGCCCCTGCCCACGCTTCCGCGGCCGCAGCCGCTGCCGCGCCCGGTCGTCTCCTTCGCCCGCATGCTGGTGCTGGCTCAGCGGCGCTTTCGCGATCAGCAGCGGAAACCCGCGGCAGCCGTCTAGCGTCGCGCCCGCGCGGTGGCCAGCGCGCTGTCCAGCGCCTCCAGCAGCCGCCGCGGCTCCAGCGGCTTGGTCAGGTAGCGGAAGAAGCCTGCGGCCAGGCCCGCCACCGCGGCATCGGGCATGGCGTTGGCGGTCAGCGCGATGATGGGGATATGGGCTGTGCGCGGGTCCATGTGCAGGATGGACTGGGCCTCGCGCCCGGTCATGCGTGGCATGTTGTTGTCCATCAGGATGACGTCGGGCACATATTGCCGGGCCATCTCGACCCCGCGCTGGCCGTCGGGCGCCGTCAGCAGCCGGATGTCGCCGCGTGCGGCCAGCAGCTCCTCGACGAGCTGGCGGCTGGCGGGGTTGTCTTCCACATAGAGCACGGTGGCTGGCGCCTCGCCCTCACGCGGCGCGGCCGTCAGGCTGGCCAGGTCGCCCCAGTCGGTTTCGGCGTGCGGCACGGCGGGGAGTTCGCTGGCCCGCAGGTCGACCCAGAACACGCTGCCCTCGCCGGGCACACTGTGCACGCCGATCTGGCCGCCCATCAGCTCGACCAGGCGCTGGGTGACGACCAGGCCGATGCCGGTGCCTTGCTCGGGGCCGCCCTCCTGGCCGAGGCGGTTGAAGGGCTGGAACAGCGCCTCGACCTGCTCGGGCTTGAGGCCGGCGCCGGTGTCCTTCACCGAGATGCGCACATGCCCGGCATTGAACCGGTCGCAGTCCACGCGCACCGAGCCGCCGGGGCGGTTGTACTTGATGGCGTTGCTGACGAGGTTGAGCACCACCTGCTTGAGCCGCATGCGGTCGGCCAGCGCCACGCAGCCGCTGCTGTTGACGAACTGGGTGGCGATGGCGCGCTGGCTGGCCATCGGCTCGATCATCTTGCGGCACTCGGACAGCACATCATCCAGCGGTACCGGCTCGACCGACAGCTCCACATGGCCGCTCTCGATGCGCGCGAGGTTGAGGATCTCGTTGATCAGCGTCAGCAGATGCTTGCCGGCGCCGACGATGTGGTCGACAAACTCCTGGCGCCGCTCGGGCTTGGCGTCAGCGATGTTGGTGCCCAGCAGTTGGCCGAAACCGATGATGGCGTTCAGCGGCGTGCGCAGCTCGTGGCTCATGCTGGACAGGAATTCCGACTTCGCGCGGTTGGCCTTCTCGGCCACGGCGGTGGCGAGCCGCAAGTCCTCATTGGAGGTCTCGAGCTGGGCGGTGCGCTCGTGCACGCGCGCTTCCAGCTGCTCGTTGAGCCGCATGACTTCCTGGGCGTGCTTCTCGATCTCACCCAGCATGCCGTTGAAGGAATCGGCCAGCACGCCGACCTCGTCGTCGGTCATCTTGGCGGCCCGGCGCGAATAGTCCTGGCGCTGCATGACGTCGCGGGCCACATCGCTGATGGCGAGGATGGGCTGCACCACGGCGCGCTGCAGCCGCATAGAAAACAGGAAAGCGATGCCCAGCGCGGCCAGGGCGACCACCGCGGCGATGCCGAGATAGGTCAGCACGCGGTCATGCAGCGCGTACTCGGCGCGCAGATAGACGCTGCCGATGGCGCGCCCATCCTGCACGATGGGCAGGGCGACGGCGATGTCGCGGTCGGCACGGTGCACGCCCTGCTTTTCAGCATGCGCGGGCAGTGGCGCGTCGGCGCCCGCGGCCGTGTAGGAGGCGAAGCGCTCGCCCTGGGCGCCGTAGATGGCGGCGGCACGCACGCGCGGCTGCAGGCGCAGCAGCGCAAGGTTCTCGCTGGCCACCTTGACGTCGTCGAACTCCAGCGCCGGCGCCGTCGAATGGCCGAGCAGCTCGGCCTGGGCCTTGAGATCAGCCACCCAGCCTTCGTGATAGGACTTCAGGTCATAGGCCACCATCGCGCCCAGCGCGACAAGCAACGCGACCAGGGCCGTCAACATCGTGACGCCGAGCAGTCTCCGTTGGAGTGAGAGCCTGAACATCTATGACTTGCCTTCAACCCGACGCGCGACGCCGAGCAGGCGCACGCTGATCTTGAGGCCGCTTTGCGTGGCGGGCGGCAACAGGATGTCAAAACGCACCTTGTCGTCGACGACGACGAAATTGATCATGCCCATTGCGCCGCCGGGGTCAAACTCGGTGACCGTGAGGACTGGCCTCCCTTGTACGGCCGCGAGCAGGTTGGGCGTGTAGGAGACCATGCCGCGCGAAACGAAGAGGGCGTGGACGCCCTCTGGCACTTCGCCGCGCACGAGCCGGCGCACCTCGACGGGCCGCCCGGCCACGGAGGTGGCCGTGGCGGTGCGGCGGAACTCCTCGACGACCGCCTCGCTGGCCAGCACGCCGATGCGAAACGGCTCGCCCACCGGGCCCAGCGACTGCGGCGGCCAGTCGATGTAGTTGCCGAACTTGCAGACGAAGGCGGCCTTGACCTGGTATTCGGCCAGGCCGTCATCGTCGCCCGCACGCGCGCCGCCCGCGATGACCAACGCCGCGAGCAGCAGCGTTCGGCGGGCGAGGCGGGCGGCCTTCATCAGAAGAAGCGCATGCGCATCTGGAGCATGAGGTTGCGGCCGAACTCGGTGCGGGTTTGAATGGCGGTGAACTCGCCGTGGCTGCCGAACAGGTTCTGGGCCACCAGCGCGAGGTCGACATCGGGGCCGATGCGCCGGCCAAGGCGCAGGTCCACGGCCGTGTAGGCCGGCACGTCTGGCGCGCTCAGGGCGCCGACATGGCGCAGCATGAGGTCCAGTTCGGCATCGCTGGGCAGGTTGAAGGCCGCACGCAGCCGCCACAGCTGGCGTGGCATGGCGCCGGAGGCGGCGGCCACGGAGTCGGCGGTGTCGATGCTGCCCGGCTTGAGCTGCAGGCGCGGCCTCAGCAGCGTGACGCCGCCGTGCAGGCGCAGCCAGGACGCAGCCTGCAGGCTGCCCCAGGCCTCCAGGCCGCTGACGCGGCCTTTCATGCCGTTGCCGAAATAGACCGACGTGCCGCTGGGCGCCAGCTCCTGGGTGCGCAGATGGTCGTAGTTGCCATGAAAGGCCGTGGCCGACAGCGTCAGTGCGGGCAGTGGCTGGCCGCGGTAGCCGAGCTCCAGCACATTGGCCGTCTCGGCGCGAAAGCCCGCGCCGCCGTCGAGGATGAAAGGCGGCTGGGCAGGGATGTAGATGTCGCGGTCCAGCCGCGAGGGCGCGCGCACCGTGTGCGCGGCCGAAGCCCACCACAGCTGGCCGGGCGAGGGCTTCCATGCCAGGCGCAGATTGGGCAGGAACTCGTTGCCCGTGTAGTCATTGCGTTCGACACGCGCACCGAGCGTCACGCGCAGGCCCTCGGCAACCGCGACCTCGTCCTGAACAAACAGGCTGGTCCAGGCCTGGTTCAGTCGCTCGGGCAGGAAGGCGAACTCAGGCGCGCCGTGGCCGACGCGGTCCTGCGAGCGGCGATGGTTGGCGCCCAGCACGACGGTGTGGTCAGGCGTGGGCCGCAACGTGTACTGCACTTCGAAATCGGCGATCTCCAGCGTCTCGTCGAAGGTGGGCGGGTTCACGCGCACGGTGCGGTCCAGATAGCCCTGCACGCTGAGTTCGCCGCCGCTGACCGGCCCATCCCAGCGCGCCAGCAGGTTGGCACCGGAGAGCCGGATGGTGTCCAGCGCGAAGTTCACGCCTGTGACGTCGATGCTGCCCGGCCGCGGCTGGCCGTGGTTGCCGCGATAGGCATTGCCCTGCAGTGTGACGCGATCGTTGCCGCGGCCCCAGTCGGCGCGAAAGCCGCCCTTGAGCATGTGGCCCGCATCCTCCACGGGCGTGCCCGCCGCCGTTTCGGTGCGGCCCTGGCTGGTGTGCTTGAGGTAGAGGCGCATGTCGCCGCCGTCGCCCAGCGACCAACCATGGCGCAGCACCGTGTCGCGCTCGCGGCTGCCCGCCGCCGCCGATACCAGGCTCCCGCGCGTGGCCGAGGCACTGCGCGTGATGATGTTGATGACGCCGTTGACGGCGTTGACGCCCCACAGCGTGCTGCCGGGGCCGCTGCTGACCTCGATGCGATCGATGTCTTCCAGTGCCACGTCCTGCACGTCCCAGAACACGCCGGCAAACAGCGGCGTGTAGACCGAGCGCCCGTCGACAAGGACGAGCAACTTGTTGGCCGAGCCGGCATTGAAGCCGCGTGCACTGATCGAATAGTCGCCGCTGGAGGTTTCGGCGACGTGCAGATTCGGCGCCAGGCGCAGGGCCTCGGGCAGGCGGGTCACGCCGGCGCGGCGGATGTCGTCGGCGGTGATGACAAAGAGTGAGGCCGCCGCATCCCCCAGGCGCTGTTCACGCTTGGCAGTGGAGGTGATGGTGACGTTACCGAGCTCTTCCAGGCTGAGGTCGACCAGAGGGGCCTGGGCCGCCGCGGGCGCCGCCCATAGCGCGGCTGCTGCAATGCAACATGCCCGGCTTTGTGGCTGCCCCATGCACCCTCCCAACGGTGACCCGGTCGCTCGACGATAACGCAGCGACCGGATGGCGGCAACGCGACATCGGCCCGCATGTGGCACCAGACGGCAACCCGTGACAAACGCCTCGTTTCAGGGGCGCTGCGTGCCTGCGCCGGGATTCGGCCACGTCGGGCGAGTGGCAGCGCGCAATGGCGCCAGCATCCGCCTGGCCGCCGGGCCGGGGCGCGGCCTGCTCGTCAGCGTGGACTTTTCCTGGGCACGTTCTTCTGCAACTGCCACAGCAGCACACAGACGATCAGCGTCGTGCCGATCAGCACGTTGCCGACCCACGGAAAGTGCTCCAGCCTGCCGTCGGTGCCAATGCTCACGATATGGCCGGACACCAGCGCCGCCAGGCCGCCAGCCAGCTGCTGCAACGCCGCATTGATGGCCGTGAAGGCGCCGCGCTGCTCCGGCGCGGGGATGCCGGTGACGACAACCTGCCAGGGCACCATGCGCGAGAAGATGCCGGCGAAGAGGATGACGTTGACGACGATCAGCGTCATCAGCGATGACGTGCCCAGCCGCGTGTAGATCGCCACCATGGCGATGGTGATCGCGCTGCCGACGTAGAACACCGGCAGCGGGCCGAGGCGGTCGGTGAGGCGGCCCACCAGCGGCGCGACGAACATCGTGCTGATGCCGGTGACGAGATAGACCATGGGCAGGTGCTGCAGGTCGATGCCGACGTTGTTCACCGAGAAGGCGCTGGCGAAGGGCATGATCATGAAGCCGCCGGTCGTCAGCAGCGCCGTGATGACGAAGGCGTGCACATGGCGGGCCTTGGCGACGGTGTGCCAGAGGTGGGCGAAGGCGCTGCGGTCGCTCTGCAGCTTCAAGTGGGCATCCACCGGCTTCATGCGCCAGGCGATCAGCAGGCCGCCGACTGCTCCGAAGGCCACCAATGCCATGAAGGGCGCGTGCCAGTCCCAGTGCGTGGCGAGGTAGAGGCCGAAAGGCAGGCCCAGCACCTGGCTGGCCGCAAAGCCGCCCTGCAGCAGGCCCATGACGCGCCCCCGCAGTGCCGGCTCGAAGAGGTCGGCGGCGATGGCCATGACGATGGAGCCGATGACACCGCCGAACAGCCCGGTGACGATGCGCGCCATCAGCAGCGACTCGAAGCTGGTGGCCAGGCCGCACCACAGCGTGCCGAGCAGAAACCCGCCGTAGAAGAACAGCAGCAGCTTCTTGCGGTCGAAGCGGTCGGCAAAGCCTGCCGTCAGCAGGCCGGAGATGCCGGCGCTGAAGGCATAGGCCGACACGACCAGGCCGAACTGCTGGGCTGTCATCGACATCGCCGGCATGATCATGGCGCCGAGCGGCGACATGATCATGAAGTCCAGGATGACGGCGAACTGCAGCAGTGTCAGCAGGCCGGTGGCAAAGCGCTGGTAGGGGGTGAAGGCGAGCGGCGGGGCAGTGGCTGGAGCGGTGGCTTCGGGCATGGGCGGCGGCGGTGGCAGGCGCGGGGCCTGATGGGGGGATGTTGGGCGCTGGCGTGCCGCTCGATGGCGGCGTTGGGATTGCCACGCAGTGTGCGCGAGGGCGTGCCCGGACGTGGCAGCAGAGACTGGAGCGGGATGAGACGCCGAGCTCGCTGCATAGGAGCCTATTCATATTAAGATAGGCGCCTATGTAAAGTCAAGGACCGTTCATCAGTCCTTTCTGTGCGTCCATGCCCGAGCCTCGAGAACCCCAACCGCCGCTGAAGCTGATCGGCCATGTCCACCGCGGTTTCCAGCGCATGGCCGACCAATTGCTGCGCGAGCAGGGCTTCGCGCTGGGCCAGCTGCCGGTGCTGATGGCGCTGAAGGACGGCAAGTCGCGCTCCCAGGCGGAGCTGGCGCGGCTGGCCCATGTGGAGCAACCCAGCATGGCCCAGTTGCTGGCGCGCATGGAAAGAGACGGCCTCGTCGAGCGAGTGCCCGACCCCGAGGACGGCCGCAGCCGCCTCATCTCGCTGACGACCGCCTGCCGCGAGCGCATGCCCAAGGCGCGCGGCGTCATGCAGGCGTTGAGCGCGGAGGCGCTGCAGGGCTTCAGCGCCGAGGAGGTGGCGGTGCTCGGCGGGCTGCTGAGCCGCCTGGCGGACAGCGTCGATGCGATGCTGGAGCGTCGCCTGGGGGACTGAGGCGGGCCTGGCGCGCCGTCCTACACGGCGTCGCGCCGCAGGCTCACGCGGGTGCGGAGGTGGCCGCGCGAGAGTGAAGCATCCCGATTTGCGGAGATGCAATCATGGACACGATGATGGACAGCCCGCCCCGGCTGGAAACAGCACCTTCGCAGGCTGCGGACGTGCTGATCTGCGTGGTCGGCACGGCCGATGTGATGCAGGCTTGCGAAGCCGACCTGGCGGTACTGGCGGCAAACAGCAGCGTGCATCGCCTGGACTGGCGTCTGGACGACGAGTTCGGCGAACCGCCCGTCGAGGCGGATTGGGCCGACGGCCTTATCGTGCTGAATTCCGACGCCTGGGCTGCACCAACCGGCTGCGCCAAGTTGCAAGCCCTGCTGAAAATGGCCTGGCGCTGCGGCCGCACCGTGGCGCTATGCGGCGACGCGATGAATTCGCTGAGCACACTGGGCTTTGCGGCCGATGTGCCCGCCGAGGCCGAAGGCCTCTTCCTCTGCCCCCAGGGGCCTTGCAGCGAGACGTTGCGCGAGTTCCTCGACGCCATCCAGGAACAGCCCCATCGCGGCCGTTGAGCGCCTGGCCCGTTGATTGATCCTTGCTCCAAGCCTGTCAGCTTGTGGCAGGCCTGTCGGAACTGCACCAAAAAGCGTGGCCCGCGTCGCGCTTCTTCTCGAAGCTGAACGCGGGCCACGCGCAGGGACGAACCGAGTCGCTATCTGCGCATCAACCCCACCACCAGGCTGATGATGGCCAGGATGATGAAGCCGTAAAACAGCAGTTGGGCAATGCCTGCGGCGCTGGCGGCAATGCCGCCAAAGCCGAACAGGGCCGCCACGAGGGCGACAACAAAGAAGATGATCGCGTAACGCAGCATGAGGTTTCTCCTTGGACTGTTGGCATCGCTAATCTAGGGCTGGCGCTGGTGCTGGGGTGCCGGCCCCCGCCGCGCTGCCGGGTAGGAAGCCGCCGACGCGGTTACAGCCGGCTTGGCGCTCGCATCCGCACGTGGCGCCGCAGCCGGTCCATCGCAGCTCACGGGCGGCAGGTCCTCCCCGGGATCGACGAAGGCCAACAGGGCGGCCGGCGGCGCCAGCGCCCCCAGGGCGATGGCGGCAATGGCCTTGCCGCCCAGGGCCTTGCCCTCCAGGGCGATGCGCGGGTCGCCCAAAGTGCCCTGCACGCGCACCGGTGAACGCAGCGTCAGCAACGAGAAGTCCTTGGGCCTGGCGACCACCCGCAGGTCCAGTGTCTCGTCGGCCAGGCTGATGCGGCCGTCGATGTCGATGCGGCTGTCGCGGTTGTCCACCACGGCCGAGCGTGGCCTCAGCACACCCGCCTTGAAATTGCCGTCCAGGCGGGCGCAATTCAGCGCCAGGTTCTTGTCGCCGCGCAGCAGGATGCCCAGGCCTTGAGCCAGGTCCAGCCCGGTGGCTTCGGTCAGCAGATGGGAAATGCTGCCCTTGTCGAGCTGCAGGCGAATAGGCCCGTTCAGGCTGGCCAGCAATGCGGCCGTGCTGCCCCCGTGGCCCTGCACGTCGATGTCGGCGCGCATGCGGCCGGTCACGGGGTGTTCACTCAGGCTCTTGGCCTGGAACTTGAACCACTGCTCGATGGCCATGCCGCGTACGTCGGCATGCACCTGCCACAGCGGCGGGCTGGGGCGCGTGTCCAGCCGCAGCCGGCCGGCCAGCTCGCCGCCGGCCACGCCGGCATTGAAGTTCTCCAGCGTCAGCACGCCGCCTTCCAGCACCACGCTGGTATTCACCGGTGCCAGCGGCGCAAGCTTGGCGCTGCCGAGGTCGAGCTGGGTCAGCGCGACGGCGACGCGCGCGTCCATCGTGCTCAGCGACGGCAGATCCAGCGGCCGGTCGGGCAGCACGCGACCCGGGCGGCTGGGTGGCGCATCCGCGCCGACGGCTGGGCCTAAGTCGGCCAGGCGCAGCGGGCCGCCACGCAGCATGCCGCTGAGCATGGGGCGCCGTGTTGACTTCTCGCGGGTGTCGAAGCTGAAATCGCCGGCCAGTTGGCTCTTGCCGATGCGGGCACGGGCACCGCCCAGCTGCCAGACGCCCGAGGCATGCTGCAGCCGCCCGCTGAGCTCCAGCGGCGGCGTGCTGGGCAGGGTGATGCCGAAAGGGCGGCCGACGTCGGCCAGCGAGTTGCCGCGCACCTGCAGCTGGCCGTCCAGCGCGCGGGCGTCGAGCAGCGATGCGGCCGTGCCTGCGAAAGCGATGCGGCCGTCACGCTGGGTCAGTTCGGCACGCAGCTGCACCGGCGGCAGGCCGGTGTCGGCGGGCGCGAGCAGGGCCAGCCCGGCGCCGGCTTCGGCCTTCAGCGCGAGTTGCTGGCCGCGCAACTTGCCCTTCAAGTCGGCCGTCCACTGACCGTCGGCCTGGGTCGCGAAGCGGGCGTCGCCGACCAACAGCAGCGGCGCATCGTCCAGCTGGGCGCTGCCGTGGCGGACGACGAGGTGGTCGATCTGCGGCAGCTCGGCCGGCTCATCGCGGGCGCCCGAGGGTTGCACCGGCCAGGCCGTGCGGCCGGCGGCGTCACGCTGCCAGTTCAGGGACAAGGACTCGGCCTGTACCAGGCGCAGCCGCAGCGGTGCGCCGCGGCGCCAGGCCCAGATGTCACCCCATTGCCAGTTCAGCAGCACGTCCTTGGCGTCGGCCAGGGGCTCGCCGCGGGTGCCGCTGACGCGCAGCCGGGGGGCCTCAAGCCGAGGTTTCCACAATAGGTGCAGCCGAGCACCGGCGTCCATGTCCAGGCCGCGCTCGGCCTGGGCGGCCAGCCGGGGCGCGAGGCCGGGCCAGCCGGCCAGATCCATGCCCACGACGGCAATGACGACCAGCACGACGGCGCCGGCAATGGTGACGGCGACTTTCATGAAGGCATGCTCGCGGCCGGTTGCCGGGACCGGCGTGGGACGGGGGGCCCCATGCCTGTAGGACGCTGGCTGACACACGCGCCTGTCGGTTCGGTCCGACAGGCGATCGGCGCCTGGGCCGAAATCGGGCGCGGCCCGAGGCGTCCAAAGTATGAAAACCGGCCTGATGGCCTCGCACCGGAAAGGACGCCCCAATGAAACAGCACACCACTGCCCGCCTGCCCCTGCTAGCCACCCTCGCCATGGCCGCTGCGCTTGGCGCCTGCAGCCGGCAGCCCGACGATGAACTGAGCGCCGGCCAGCGCGCGGACAACGCCGTGGCCGATGCCAAGCGCGAAGGCAGCGAAGTCCTGGCCGACGCCCGCATGTCGGCGCGCGAGGCCGCGGATGCGACAGCCCGCGTTTCTTCAGACATGAACATCACGGCCAAGGTCAATGCCGCGCTGGCCGTGGATGACCAGCTGAAGGCCACGCAGATCAATGTCGACACCCGTGACGGGCAGGTGACGCTGTCCGGTCAGGCGCCCGACCCGAGGTCGCGCGAGCGCGCTACGACGCTGGCCGCGGCCATCGACGGGGTGAAGCAGGTCAACAACCAGCTGGTGGTCACCCGCAACGGCTGACCCTGCAACTCGCCAAAGCAAAGGCGCCCCGCGAGGGCGCCTTTGCTTTGGCCGCGTCGGCATGCCGTCCGACAGTCCACCGCCGGCCGTAACGATAGCCTTGTCTAGACAACTGCAATCGCTTACTCATGGCCGCCCCTGTTTCTGCATTGAAACGCTTCATGACCGTGGCCAAACCCTATTGGGTGGGCGACCGGCGCGTCTGGGCCTGGGCCTTTCTGGTCGGGCTCATCGTGCTGATGCTGGCCGAGACGCAGTTCGCCGTGTTGCTGAACAACCAGACCGGCGAGCTGACCTCGGCACTGGCGGCGCGCGACGAGCCGCGCTTCTGGGCCGCGGTGCGCGCCATGCTGTGGATCATGGCCTTCGCGGTGCCTATCTTTGCCATCTACTACTACGCCCGCGACGCCTATGCCAACGACTGGCGGCGCTGGCTGACCCACCGCTTCCTGGACGGCTATCTGCGCGAGCGCCGTTACTTTCACATCGCCGGCGACGAGATCGACAACCCGGACCAGCGCATCGCCGACGACATCAACACCTTCACCAGCCGGTCGCTGCACTTCCTGCTCATCCTGCTGGGCTCGCTGATGCAACTGGTGGCCTTCAGTGCCGTGCTGTGGTCGCTGTCGCATTCGTTGGTGGGCTTCCTCGTCGCCTACGCAGTGGCCGGCACCCTGCTGTCTCTCGGCCTGTTCGGGCGGCCGCTGATCCGGCTCAACTACTGGCAGCTCAAGCGCGAGGCGGACTTCCGCTTCCGGCTGATGCGCGTGCGCGAGAACGCCGAGTCCATCGCCTTCTATGGCGGCGAAGACCAGGAGCGCCACCAGCTGCAGCAGCGCCTGCGCGCCACGCTGCTGAACACACGCAAGCTGATCCGCGCGCAGTTCGGGCTCAACCTTTTCCAGCGGGCCTTCAGCCAGCTGAGCCTGCTGGTGCCCAGCGTCGTGCTGGCCGCTGACGTGCTCGGCGGGCGACTCGAGGTGGGCCAGGCCGTGCAGGCCGGTGGCGCCTTTGCGGCGGTGCTGGGGGCGGTGTCCCTCATCATCGACAACTTCGAAAGCCTCTCGCGCTTCGTTGCCGGCATCGACCGCCTGCATGTGATGACCGAAGTGTTGGATGCGGCACTGCCCGAGGCGGGCATCGACCGCCAGGAAGGCCGCGAGCTGAACATCAAGGACCTCACCGTGCACGCGCCGGGCAGTGACCGGGTGCTGGTCGAAAAGCTCTCCCTGCACGTGCCGGAAGGCGGCTCACTGTTGATCACCGGTGCCAGTGGCTGTGGCAAGAGCTCGCTGCTGCGCGCCATCGCTGGCCTGTGGACCCAGGGCAGCGGCCAGGTACTGCACCCGCCGCGCGAGGATGTCTTTTTCCTGCCGCAGCGGCCCTATCTGCAGGTGGGCACGCTGCGCAGCCAGCTCATCTACCCCAGCACGCAAAGCAAGCTCGACGATGAAGCGCTGCTGAAGGTGCTGGACGAGGTGCAGCTGCGCCACCTCGCCGAAGGCGACAGCGGCCTGGACCGCAGCGAGGACTGGGAAAAGCTGCTCAGCGGCGGCGAGCAGCAGCGCCTGGCATTCGCGCGCCTGCTGGTGCATGCGCCGCGCCTGGCCATCCTGGATGAGGCCACCAGCGCGCTGGACGACGCCAACCAGAAGCGGCTGTACCAGCGGCTGGCCGAACGCGGCACCACCCTGATCAGCATTGCCCACCGCGCCGCCGTGGCGGGCTTTCACCGCCATGTGCTGAAGCTGACCGGTGGCGGGCGCTGGACGCTGGCGAAGACGCCGCGCCGGCCAGCTGACAAGCCGGACAAGTGAGGGTTCGCGCAAGGGTCGAGTAGGAAATCGTCGCTACGATCCGCGCACTTCCTGCTGCTAGCCTGCGCGCCTCCCCGATGGACCTGACGATTGCCGCGATCCTGGGCCTGGATGGCCTGACCAACGGCGCGATCTACGCGCTGGTCGCCCTTGCCCTGGTGCTGGTGTTCTCGGTCACCCGCGTCATCTTCATTCCCCAGGGCGAGTTCGTTGCCTTCGGCGCGCTGACGTTGGCTTCACTGCAGATGGGCAAGGTGCCGGGCACCGTGTGGCTGCTGCTGATGATGGCCATTGCGGGCGCTGTGCTGGACGTGATTCAGGGTTTGCGGGAGCGGCGACCGATGGCGCGCATCGCTTTCGGGCTGATGCAGACGCTGAGCTTTCCCATCGGCATGGCTGTGGCTTTGCCGATGTTGGCGCAGGAACAGCCAGCGCTGTGGATCCAGGTGCTGTTGACGCTGGCCATCGTCACGGCGATGGGCCCGCTGCTCTACCGCCTGGCCTACCGCGCACTGTCCGGCGCCAGTGTGCTGACGCTGCTCATCGTGTCCGTCGGCGTGCACTTCGCGCTGACCGGCGTCGGCCTGGTCTTCTTCGGTGCCGAGGGCTATCGCACACCGGCCTTCTGGGAAGCGCGTTACGACGTCGGGCCGCTGAGCTTCACGGGCCAGACGCTGATCATCTTCGGCGCCTCCATCGCGCTGCTCGTGGCGATGTTCTTCTTCTTCGAGCGCACGCTGATGGGCAAGGCCTTGCGCGCCACCTCGATCAACCGCACCGGTGCGCGGCTGATGGGCATCTCGGGCGATGCGGCCGGCTCGCTGAGCTTCACGATGGCGGCCTTCATCGGCGCGCTGTCGGGCCTGCTGATCTCGCCGTCGACGACCATCTATTACGACACCGGCTTCCTGATCGGCCTGAAGGGCTTCGTCGCCGCGGTGTTCGGTGGCTTGGCCAGCTTCCCGATGGCGCTGGCCGGCGCGATCGGCGTCGGCCTTATCGAGAGCTTCGGCTCCTTCTGGGCCAGCGCCTTCAAGGAGGTCATCGTTTTCACGGTGATCCTGCCCATCCTCCTCTGGCGGTCCTTCGTGGATCCGCACCACGAGGAGCATTGACGCGATGAACCGCACGCATCTCGCCATCGCTGCCGCCATCGCTGTCCTGGTCCTGCCCTTTGTCCCGGTGCCGGACTTCTGGATCACGCAGCTCAACTACATCGGCCTCTTTTCGCTGGTCGTGCTGGGCCTGGTGCTGCTGACCGGCGTGGGCGGCCTGACCTCGTTTGGCCAGGCCGCGTTTGCCGGTGTCGGTGCCTACGCAACCGGCTATCTTTGCAACGCGCTGGGCATGTCGCCCTGGCTGGGGCTGGTGGCGGGCCTCGCGATCACGCTGGTGCTGGCCCTGGTGATCGGCGCGCTGACGCTGCGCATGTCGGGCCACTACCTGCCGCTGGCCACCATCTGCTGGTGCCTGGCGCTCTATTTCCTCGTCGGAAACCTCGAGCCTCTCGGCAAATACGACGGTCTGCTGGGCCTGCCGGCCATCACGCTTGGTGACTTCAGCTTCCAGAGCGAGCGCCGCATCTATCTGCTGATCTGGCTGGCGGCCCTGCTCGCCGCTTTGGGCGTCACGCGGCTGCTGGATTCGCGGCCAGGCCGCATCATGCGAGCGCTCAACACCAACCGCGGCGGCGGCTCGACGATGCCCGAGGCCATGGGCGCGTCGACCTTCCGCTACAAGCTCATCATGTTCGTCATCGCGGCGCTGCTGGCCTCGGTGTCGGGCTGGCTGTATGCCCACATGCAGCGCAGCGTGAACCCCTCGCCCTTCGGCATCAAGTTCGGCATCGAATACCTCTTCATGGCCGTGCTCGGTGGCATCGGCACGGTCGGCGGCGCCTTCACGGGGGCGGCGCTGGTGAAACTGGCGGAGGACCAGCTCAAGGTCGTGCTGCCGCTGGTGTTCGGCGGCTCGGGCAATTACGAGATCATCGTCTTCGGCGTCGTGTTGGTGCTGGTGCTGCGCTTTGCGCCGGATGGCCTGTGGCCGCTGATTGCACGCTGGCTGCCGGCGGGCCGTGCGAAGGCGGTGGACGAATCGGTGCCGGCCTTGAGTGCACGCAGCCACCCCGAGCGCGGCGCGGCCCTGCTGGACGTGCGCAAGATCCGCAAGCAGTTCGGTGGCCTGGTCGCCGTCAACGACATCAGCTTTGCGATCCGCGCCGGCGACATCGTCGGCCTCATCGGCCCCAATGGCGCCGGCAAGAGCACGACCTTCAACCTCGTCTCAGGCGTGCTGCCGCTCACCAGCGGCGAGGTCGAGCTGCTCGGTCAACGCATGGACGGCCGCGAGAGCCGCGACATCGCCCGCGCCGGCTTGAGCCGCACCTTCCAGCATGTGAAGCTGGTGCCCGACATGACGGTGCTGGAGAACGTCGCGCTGGGCACCTATCTGCGCACCAAGAGTGGCACCCTGCGCGCGATGCTGGGCCTGAATGCGGCCGAAGAGGCTCAGGCCCGCGCCGAGGCCATGCGCCAGCTGCGCCGCATCGGCTTGGGCGACCAAGCCCATGAGCTGGCCGGCAACTTGGCGCTGGGGCCGCAGCGCCTCGTCGAGATCGCCCGCGCGCTGGCCAGCGACCCGTCGCTGCTGCTGCTGGACGAACCCGCCGCCGGCCTGCGCCACAAGGAGAAGGAAGCGCTCGCCGAAGTGCTGCGGCAGCTGAAGGGCGAGGGCCTGTCGCTGCTGCTCGTGGAGCACGACATGGACTTCGTCATGAGGCTGACCGACCGCATCGTCGTCATGGAGTTCGGTCGCTGGCTGATGGAGGGCACGCCAGCTGAAGTGCAGGCCAGCCCGGCGGTGCGTGCGGCCTACCTGGGAGCGGACGAATGAGCGCCTTGCTGGAGGTCGTCGACCTGCACGCCGGCTATGGGCGTGCCGAGGTGTTGCATGGCCTGAGCTTCACCGCGGCGGAGAAGAGCGTCGTCACCGTCATCGGCCCCAACGGCGCCGGCAAGTCCACGCTGCTGGGCGCGCTGATGGGCCTGATCCCGTCGCGCAGCAGCAGGCTGCGCTTTGCGGGCGAAGACATCGCCAAGCTGACGCTGGAAGAGCGCGTGCTCGCCGGTCTGGCCCTGGTGCCCGAGAAGCGCGAGCTGTTCGGCACCATGACCGTCGAGGACAACCTGCTGCTAGGCGGCTGGCGGCCCAAGAAGCTCGGCGACAAGCGCTGGCGCGACGGCATGGACAGCGTCTACACGCGCTTCCCGCGCCTGAAGGAGCGCCGCGCGCAAGCGGCTGGCACCTTGTCCGGCGGCGAACGCCAGATGCTGGCCCTGGGCCGCGCGCTGATGGGCCAGCCCAAACTGTTGATGCTGGACGAACCCAGCCTGGGCCTGGCACCGCTCATCGTGCGCGAGATCTTCACCATCGTCGACGACCTGCGGGCCAGCGGCGTCAGCATCCTGCTCGTCGAACAGAACGCCCGCGCCGCGCTGCGCGTGGCCGATCACGGGCATGTGCTGGAGACGGGGGAGTTCGGGCTCAGTGGACCGGCGGATCAGCTGGCGGCGGATCCGAGGGTCATCGAGACGTACCTGGGTGCGGGGCGAAAAGAGTAACGTGGGACGTTCCGTCATCTGGCGCGACGCCAGGCTCTGTCGCATATCAGGAGCAGAGGCATGAAGCTATTCATTGCGAAGATCGTTATCGCGGCAATGGCCATAGGTGCAATCGTCTTGGGCGCTAGTAGCCAAATCGCGCCGGGGATTGCCGGCTGGAAGGTGCTGCTCGGGGCGGCTGCATTCGCCGCCGTGTTGTTATCGGCAGTGCTGGTGCATGCCTTCCTGGTGGGATCGCTTCGGGAATTGCTGCTCCGCTGGGGCGCCATCGATACGCAGTGGCTGTGGACGCCCGACTATCCCGAGGGTTTCAAGCGCTACTGGCGCCGCGGCTCGAAAACAACCACCGAATGAGCGCTACGGCCTGACGAACTTCGTCCGCGCAATACCGAACATGCGCCGCCAAGCTCAGCTCAGCTGAGCTGAGCTGAGCTGAGCTGAACCCGCGAAGCCCCAATTCGTGGGCCGCCCCGACCACGACGGCCCGTCCGTCGCCGCAGCAGCGACGCTCACTGCGCCGTCATCCCCCCATCCACCGCCAGCGACTGCCCCGTCAGATAGCGTGCCTTGTCGCTGGCCAGGAAGACGATGGTCTGCGCGATCTCGTCCACCGTGCCGGCGCGCTTGGCCGGGATGGCGGCGAGCAGGCCGGCCTTGGCGTCTTCGCTGCGGCCGAGGAAGCGTTCCATCATGTCGGTCTGGACAGGTCCCGGCGCGACGGCGTTGACGCGCACGCCGGCGGCGGCGCCCTCGAGCGCGGCGCTCTTGGTCAGGCCTTCGACCGCATGCTTGCTGGCCACATAGACCGACGCGCCCGCAAAGCCGATCAGCCCGGCCACCGACGACAGGTTGACGATGGCGCCGCTGCGCTGGGCCAGCATGGCGCGCATCTCGTGCTTCAGCGAGAACAGCACGCCGCGCACATTGGTGTCGAAGATGGCGTCGTAGTTCTCGGCGCTCTGCTCGGCGATCGGGCCGTTGCTGCCCTCGGTGCCGGCGTTGTTGACGGCCACGTCCAGGCGGCCGAAGCGCTCGACCGTCTGCTCGACGAGCGAGCGCACCTCGGCCTCGTGGCGCACGTCGGCGCGGATGAAGGTGGCGTCTGCGGCGCCTTGCGTTTTCAGTTCGGCGGCCAGAGCCTGGCCTTCGGGTTCGCGGCGACCGCTGACGACGACGACTGAGCCTTCCTTGGCAAAGGCGAGGGCGGTGGCGCGGCCAATGCCGGTCAGGGCGCCGGTGATGAGGACGATGCGAGACGAGGTCATGGAAATGACTCCAGTGGTTGAGTGAACTCACTGTGATTGCTGCCTCCTCAATCCAGAAGCCGGCCGGTTTGCCTAAGATTTATTCCAATCAAGACTGAAACGAGCAGCCATGGACCGATTGCAGTCAATGCAGACCCTGGTGCGGGTCGTCGAGCTGGGCAGCTTCTCGGCGGCGGCGCGCGAACTGGGCAGCACGCAGAGCGCCGTCAGCAAGCAGGTGGCGGCGCTGGAGAAGGCACTGGGCGCGCAGCTGCTGGCCCGCAGCACGCGGGCGCTGAAGCTCACCGAGGCGGGTGAGCGCTATGTGGAGCAGGCGCGGCGGCTGGTGGCCGAGATCGCCGAGGCCGAGAGCGAGTTGCGCGCGGGCGAACATCGGCTGCAGGGCTGGCTGCGCGTTGCGGCCTCGGGCAGCTTTGGGCGCTTGAAGCTGATGCCTTTGGTCAAGAGCTTCATGGCCGCCCACCCGGGCGTGAAGATCGACCTGCGCCTGAACGACGGTTTCATCGACCTCGTCGAGCAGGGCATCGACGTCGCGGTGCGCATCGGTGAGCAGCCGGACTCCAGCCTGGTGGCGCGCCGCATCGGCACCGTGCGCCGGGCCGTCGTGGCGCGGCGCGGCTACTTCGAGCAGCTCGGCGTGCCGCCGCCAATCAACCCAATCGCGCTGCAGCAGCACGACTGCATCGTCTACAGCGAGCTGCGCACCGGGCCAACCTGGACCTTCGAGGCCGGGCCCGGTGCCGATGCGCCGCCGGGCAGCCTGGTCAGCGTGCGCGTGTCGGGCAGCCTGCGCACCAACAGCGGTGAAGCCGTACGCGAGGCGGTGCTGGCGGGCATGGGGCTGGCGTATTCGCCGGACTGGTTGATGGAAAAAGAACTGGTCAGTGGCGAGGTGGAGCTGGTCATGCCGCACTGGCAGGGCCAGGCCTTGCCCATGCAGCTCGTCAGCCCGCCGCAGCGGCGCTTGTCGGGCAAGGTCAAGGCCTTTGGCGACCACCTCGCCGCCGGGCTGGCGGCCAGTTGAAGGCTCAGATCGGCCGCAGGAAGAGCCCGATCGTCAGTGCCACGCCCAGGGCAACGATGGCGATGCGCAGGGCTTTTTCGTTGACGTGATGCAGGGCCCAGGCACCGGCGAGTCCGCCGACGATGGCGCTGCTGCCGAGCACGACGGCCTGCAGCCAGTGCACCTCGGGCGACAGCACGAACAGGGCCACGGCCGACGCGTTCATGACGCCGGCCAGCACGTTCTTCGTTGCACCCGCGTTGCGGGTGGGCATGCCCGCCACCGTCAACGCCGCCAGCATCAGGAAGCCGATGCCGCCGCCGAAGTAGCCGCCGTAGATGGCGATGAGGAACTGCATCGCGGCGGTCGCGCGGGCGCTGAAGTGATGGCCTTCAGCCACCGGCTTGCGCAGGAAGCTGCCCCAGGCGAACACACTGGTGGCAAACAGCACCAGCCAGGGAACCATACGCGCGAACACCGACGACGGCGTGTTCAGCAGCAGCCAGGCGCCGACCGCGCCGCCAAGCAGGCTGATGATGACCAGGGCACGGAAGGACAGCGTCGCCGTGCCGACGACGAGGCGACGGCCCGCCCAGCCCGAACTGAGCTGGCCCGGGAACAGCGCCACGGTCGATGTGATGTTGGCCGCCAGCGGCGACATGCCCGACAGGATCAGCGCCGGCAGCGTGACGAAGGAGCCGCCACCGGCCAGCGAGTTCTGCAGGCCGGCCCAGAGGCCGGCAAGCACGAGGAGTCCAAGAAGCATGTCTGACAGGCGCGGCCTTCAGGTGGCGCGCGCCCAGGCCAGCAGCATATTGTTGGCGGGCATGGCCAGGGTTTCGCGCAGGCAAAGACCCGCGGCGGCGGCCTGCGTCGCCACGTCGGCCAAACGCCGCAGGCCCCAGGCCGGGTTGCGCGCGCGCAGGTCGGCATCGAAGGCGAGATTGCTCGGCGCCGTGGCCTCCCCGTCGACGAGGTAGGGCCCGTAGGTGAGCAGCAATCCTTCGGGCACGAGATGCCGCGCGGCGCCTTGCATCAACCCCGCCGTGCAGGCCCAGGGCGCGATGTGGATCATGTTGGCGCAGTAGATCGCGTCGACCTGGGCCGGCACGCCGGGCCAGGTCGCATCGAGCACGTCCAGCGTGATTGGCGGGCGCACCCGGGCCAGGCCTTCGCACCAGGCGGCGATGGAGGGCAGGGAGGCCGCGTCGAAATCGCTGGGCTGCCAATGCCAGCCGGGCAGGCCTTCGCTGCAGAAGGCCGCGTGCTGGCCCGTGCCGCTGGCAATCTCCAGCATGACGCCTTGTGCGGGCAACAGGCGCCGCAGGGCCGCGAGGATGGGCGGGCCGTTGCGTTCGGCGGCGGGGCTGTGGCGGCGAGGGTTGTCCATGGCGGCATCTTGCCTTGCCGCCGCTAACCTCGCCCCTCATGGCCTATCTGCACCGCGACGCCATCGCCGACGACCTGCCGCGCATCGTCGACATCTACAACTTCGCCGTCGCGACGCGCACCTGCAGTTGCGACCTCGAACCGACGACCGTTGCCAAACGCCGCCCGTCTTTCGACCAGCACACGCCCGACCACCGGCCGCTGTGGGTGGCCGAGGACAGCGACAAACCCGGCCAGGGCGCCATCGGCTATCTCGGCTTCTTCCACTTCATGAACGAGAGGCCGGGCTACTTCATCACGGCCGACCTGGCCATCTACCTGCACCCCACCTACCAGGCCAGGGGCCTGGGCAGCTATCTGTTGGCACAGGCCATTGCCAGTTCGCCCGCGCTGGGCATCGAGACGCTGACGGCGACGATCTTTGCGTCCAACGTTGGCAGCCTGCGCTTGTTCGAGAAGCATGGCTTCGAGCGCTGGGGCTTCATGCCGCGAGTGGCACGGCTGGAGGGCGTGGAGAAGGACCTGGTGCTGGTGGGGCGACGGCTGAGCTGACGGCGACTCCCATCGGCCGCGGAAAGAATGACTTGCGGCGCGCGCCGTTTCGCCAGGGCGCGGCGCTGGGCACAGTGGTCCCGTCTTCAACGGAGCCTTCCATGACCCTCAAGCTGTACCGCCACGCCTTGTCCGGCCACGCCCACCGCGCCGAACTTGCGCTGTCCCTGATGGGCCTGCCGCATGAGCGTATCGATATCGACTTCGCCACCCGCGCGCACAAGACGCCCGAGTTCCTCGCCCGCCATCCCTTCGGCCAGTTGCCGCTGCTGGATGACGACGGCCATTGCGTCTGGGACAGCACGGCCATCCTGGTCTACCTGGCCAGCAAGTACGACCCGGCGGGCCGCTGGCTGCCGGCCGACGCCGCCGGTCGCGCGGCGGTGCAGGCCTGGCTGTCGGTGGCCTCGGGCCTGATCGCCTTCGGCCCCGCGGCGGCCCGCCTCGTCACCGTGTTCGGCGCACGCTTCGATGCTGACGAGGTGATCAACCGGGCTCACACCTTGTTCAAGGTCATGGAAGGCGAGCTGGCTCGTCGCTCCTTTCTCGTCGGCGACCACGCCACGCTGGCCGACATCGCCGGCTACAGCTATATCGTCAACGCGCCCGAGGGCAATGTGGACCTGGCGCCTTATCCGGCGCTGCGTGCCTGGCTCGCGCGCATCGAGGCGTTGCCGGGCTTTGTGCCTTTCAAGACCACGCCGGCCGGCCTGCGGGCCGCCTGAAATGAAGCCCCTCGCCCGGTCCCATCCCGCTGAACGCGGCTGTGCCCGGCCGGTCCCCCGAGGGGACGGCGATGCTCCCGGCATCGAGCCGCGAGCACATCGCCAGGGCGGGCCGGCTAGGGAGCGGCCCGGCGCTCGGCCCGCAAATACGAAAGGCCACTGAAAATGGATCAACCCTTCCACGCCGGCGAGGTCGCCGTGCAGTCTCGCGTCGGCGTCGCCGAGCGCATGGCCGAGGTCGGTCGCCGCGTCGTGCGCGACCACATGCCCGAGCAGCACCAGCGCTTCTACGAGCAGCTGCCGCTGATGTTGGCCGGCAGTGTGGACCCGACCGGTCGGCCCTGGGCCACGGTGCTGGTGGGGCCGCCGGGTTTCGTGCAGGCGCCGGATGCCTGGCATCTGACCTTCGCGGCCACGCCCATCCCGGGTGATCCGGCCGCGGCCGGCATGACACCGGGCGCGCCGCTCGGCTTGCTGGGCATCGAGCTGCACACGCGGCGGCGCAACCGCGTCAACGGCAGGCTGCTGGCGGTCGAGCCCTCAGGGTTGCGGCTGCAGGTGGAGCAGACGGTAGGCAACTGCCCTCAGTACATCCAGGGCCGCGAGGTTGAATGGGTGCGCGATGCGGCGGACACGCGGCCGCGCGTCATCGAGCGCGTTTCGCAACTGGACGGCGACGCGGCGTGGCTGATCGCCGCCGCCGACACCTTGTTCGTCGCCACGCATGCGGGCGCAGCAGGGGCGGATGTGTCGCACCGCGGCGGTCCCGCCGGCTTCGTCACGCAAGAGGACGCGCGAACGCTGCTGGTGCCGGACTACTCCGGCAACCGCATGTTCATGACGCTGGGCAATCTGCAACTCGACGGACGCGCGGGCCTGCTCTTCATCGACTTCGAGCGCGGCGACCTGCTGAGCCTGACGGGTCGCGCCGAGATCGTCTGGGACGGGCCGGAACGGGCCGCGCTCGACGACAAGGCCGAGCGCGCCTGGCGCTTCCACCTGGATGAGGGCTGGTGGCTGCGTGATGCGCTGCCGCTGCGCTGGCGGTTCCGCGACTGGGCACCGCAGAACGTCTAGCGCAGGGCGGGATTCGCGCGCAGGCTGTCCACCGCTAGGTCGACAAAGGCACGTACTTTCTGTGTCATGTGCCGGCCCTCGTGATGCACGATGTGGACGGGGATGGCCGGCGGCTCGAAGCCCTCCAGCAACGGGACCAGCTCGCCGCGGGCCAGCGCGTCGGCCGCCTGGTAGCTGAGCAGGCGCACGATGCCCAGGCCGGCCAGCGCGAAGGAGCGGGCGGCATCATTGGTTGTCGTGCGCAAGCGGGGGCGGATGCGCTGCACCAGCGGTCGACCCGCTTCGGCAAAGCGCCATTCAGGGTAGGGCGCTACCTGGGTGGGCTGGATCAGCGTGTGTCCCGACAGCCCATCGGGGCGCTGCGGCCGGCCATGCGCGGCGAGATAGCCGGGCGACGCCAGCAGCATGCGCCGCACCTGGCCAACGCCGATGGCGCGCAGGGAGGAGTCCGGCAGCTCGCCGATGCGCACGGCCACGTCCAGGCCCTCATCGACGAGATTGACGACGCGGTCGACGAAGACGCATTGCGCGTCGACGTCCGGGTAGCGCTGCAGATAGTCGGTGACGATGGGCGTGACGTGCAAGTTGCCGAACAGCACCGGCGCCGTGACGCTGAGCAGGCCCTTGAGCTGGCTGCGGCTGCCGCTGGTGGCGGCCTCGGAGTCGCCCACGTCGGCGAGGATGCGCCGGCAGTCCTCGGCATAGCGGGCGCCGGCCTCGGTGACGCGCACGGCGCGGGTGGTGCGCGTCAGCAGGCGCACGCCCAGGCGCTCTTCCAGTTCGGCCACAGCGCGCGTGACGACGGGGGCCGACAGGTCCAGCTTGCGCGCCGCGCTCGCGAAGCCGCCGCTGTCGACAACGGCGACGAAGACTTCCATGGCCTGCAAGCGGTCCATGCGTTCAGGCGAGTCTGCCGGCCTGGAAGTCGCGCACGGCCTGCACGAGCTCCGCCTCGGTGTTCATGACAAAGGGGCCGTACTGCGCAATGGGCTCGCCCAGCGGCTTGCCGGCAATCAGCAGCGCGCGGGTCGGCTGGTCGCCAGCTTGCAGGCGTACGCCGTCGCTGCCGGGCGTGTTGGCGAGGATGGCCATGCGGCCCGAGGGCACCTGGCAGCCGGTCTCGAACTTCAGCCCGCCTTCGTAGACGTAGACGAATGCATTGAACTCGGGCGGCAGCAATTGCTCGAAGCGGGCGCCGGGCGCGAAGTGCAGGTCGAGGTATAGCGGCTCGGTGCTGTCGCGCTGCACGGCACCCTCGACACCATGGCTCGCGCCGGCAATGACGCGCGCCTTGACGCCGTCGCGCTCGAACTCCGGCACCTCGTGGCTGGCCACATCGCGGTACCAGGGCGCGCGCAGCTTGTCCTTGGCGGGCAGGTTGAGCCAGAGCTGGAAGCCGGCCATGCGGCCTTCGTTCTGCTCCGGCGTCTCGCTGTGGATGACGCCGCGGCCGGCGGTCATCCATTGCACGCCGCCGTCGCTGATCAGGCCTTCGTTGCCGGCCGAGTCGCGGTGGCGCATGCGGCCATTGAGCATGTAGGTGATGGTCTCGAAGCCGCGGTGCGGGTGGTCAGGGAAGCCGGCGATGTAGTCGTCGGGGTTGTCCGTGCCGAAGGCGTCGAGCATCAGGAAGGGGTCCAGCCGGCGCTGCAGGTTCTGCGTCAGCACGCGGTTGAGCTTGACGCCGGCACCGTCGCTGGTCGGCTGACCAGCGACGAGGCGCTCGACCTCGCGCGGTTGGTTCAACAGGGAAGTGGCGACGGTGTTCATGGCGTTCTTTCAGGCGATCAGAAATTCGGAGATCTGGGCGCGGGCGTTGGCAAGACCTTGCTCAGCGGCGAAGGCCATGCCCTCAGCGTAGACGAACTCAACATCGGTCATGCCCAGGAAGGCCAGCACGGCGCGCAGATAGGGCGTCATCTGGTCGCTGGGCTGGTCGCGATGGATGCCGCCGCGGCTGGTGACGATGTAGACCTTCTTGCCGGTCACCAGGCCGACAGGGCCCTTCTCACCGTACTTGAAGGTGACGCCGGCGCGGGCGACGGCGTCGATCCAGTTCTTGAGCTGGGCGGTGATGTTGAAGTTGTACATCGGCACGCCGATGACGACGGTGTCGGCGGCCTGCAGTTCGGCGATCAGCGCGTCGTCCAGCGCGACGCGGGCGGCCTGCTCGGGCGTGCGCTGGTCGGCAGGCGTGAACAGGGCGCCCAGCGCGGCTTCGTCGAGCACAGGTTGGGGTGTCAGCGTCAGATCGCGCACGGTGGTCGTGGCGCTAGGGTTGGCGGCGCGCAGGCCGGCGGTCAGTTCGCTGGCCAGGCGGGTGGAGACCGAGCCTTGGTCATCGGTGGCACGACGGGCGCTGGCGTTGATTTGCAGGATGTTCATTCGGAAGCTCCTGAAGGGGCGGTTGCGATGGAATGAACTCTAGAACTGCCCAATCAACTTCAGAAGTTGGCGATTTGCATAAGATTGTTCCGCCAATGGATCAATGGAGCCAATGATGGAATCAGACGCCGACGACTTGCTGCTGTTTGCCCGCGTCATGGAGGCCGGCAGCTTCAGCCGCGCCGCCGAGCGGGTGCACTGGCCCAAGAGCACGGTGTCGCGGCGCATCGGCGCGCTGGAGACCCGGCTGGGCGAGAAGCTGCTGCAGCGCACGACGCGCAAGTTGACACTGACTGACTTCGGCGCCGGCGTGCTGGAGCACGCGCGAGCAGTCGCTTCAGAGGTGGATGGCGCGCTGGCGCTGGCGCTGCACCGCCAGCAAAAACCCAGCGGCCGGTTGCGCGTCAGCATGCCGGCGGACTTCGCCCAGGAGGTGGCGGCCGGCATGCTGGCCGAATTCGCGCTGGCCTACCCGGAGGTGCAGCTGGAGCTGGACCTGACGCCGCGGCGCGTGGACCTGATCGGCGAGGGCTTCGACCTTGCCATCCGCATGGGATCGATGGACGAGGACAGCCAGCTCGCTGCGCGCAAGCTGGCGACGACGCATTGGGGCCTGTACGCGTCACCGGGCTACCTGGAGCGGGTCGGCGAGCCGTTGTTGCCGCAGGCCTTGGACACCATGCATGGGCTGATGCTGCTGACCCGCCACGGCGAGCCCGTGCCCTGGCGGCTGCAGCGCGAGGGGGCCGAGCCCCACCTCGCCCGGCCGGCGCAGCGCACGTTGGCCAATGCGCCCAGCCTGCTGGCTCAGCTGGCGCAAAGCGGCGTCGGCATCGCCGGCATTGACCGCCTCATCGTCAGGGATGCGCTGGCGCTGGGCCGGCTGCAGCGCCTGCTGCCGGACTGGCACCTGCCGGGCTCGAGCTGCTGGGCGGTGTTCCCGGAGCGCCGGCTGATGCCGTTGCGCACCCGGGTGTTTCTGGAGGCGATGTCAGCCCTGCTGGACAACTGCCCGGCGCCGGGCCCTTGAGCCCGCCAGCGCCACGACGACGAGGCCAACGGCCAGCAGCGCCGCCATGTCGGGCTCGGGGACGGCCACCGCGAACACGGCTGCAGCGAGCTGCTGGTGCGCCAGGGTCGTGGGGTGGATGCCGTCCCAGAACAGCGCGGTGCTGAGATCGCAGCTGCTGGTGGTTGCTGCGCAGGCATTGGTCCAGTTGCTGAAGCCCAGCTGCGAGGCATTGTCCACGGCGCTCGTCATGAAGCCGTACATGTCGAAGACCTGTGCGCCGCTGCCAGCCAGCGCGCCGGTGAGGGCGGTGTCCATGGCGAAGCTCAGCGCCGAGGCCTGGCCGCTGGCGCCCATCGCGTTGGCCAGCGGCGTGAGGCCGAAGTTGGGCGTGTTCAGCACCAGCACATGCTGGGCGCCGGCGAGCTTGAGGCTGCCAACGATGCCGGCCATGTCGGCGGCGTAGCTGGCCACTGTCGCGGCAGCCGTGGCGTCAGCGTCGGCACCCATGGCGATCGCTTCCAATGCGACACGGATGTTATTGCCGCCGCCGGCCACCACGTAAAGAGCGTTCGGATCGGCGAGGTTGCCGGTGGCGCCCAGATACATGCCAAGCTGGGTTTGCATGCTGTACGGGAAGCCCGGCAACTGCGGAATCTCGCCACCGTTCAGACTGGTCTGTGCACCACCGAAGGCGAAGTTATTGCCGCCGGCCAGTGAGGGCGATAGCGCCACGCCGAGCGATTGCGCGAAGTACTGCGTCCAGACCCAGCCATTGGAATACGTGCCCGCCGTCGACGGGATCTTGCTGTAGTAGCCGTCGCCCGGAATGTTGACGGGCGGCAGCCCACCGGGGCCCTGAGACAGCAGCAAAGCGTTGTTGCCGCTGTCGGACAGGCTGTCGCCGAAAACGACGAGTCCGGAATACGGGCCGGTGGCCGAGGCTGCGAAGGCGGCAGCACAAAGACCAATGCCCGCGAGCATGCGGGCGAGCAGACGGATGGACATGGAAACTCCCTGATTTGTGGCCGCAGGACTTCTAACGGCTCGACAACAGCATCTCCGCCCGTTGGCTCAGCGTCAACCCGGGGACGCCCGAGACTGAAATCAGTCGGTGTCGCTCTTGAAGGCGACTTCGACAGCGGCCTCGCGGGCCTTGCGGATGGGAGCGAAGCGCCATTGCTTGACGGCCTCGACGGCCGCCGTGCCCAACCGCGAATGGCTGGCCTTGATGACCGAGGCCTGCTGGACCGCGCCGTCGGGCCCGACCGTGAACTGCACCTGGGCAAAACCGTTGCGGAAGGTGCTCTGCTGCTGCATCTGGCGCGGGATGGCCGGTTCGACCTTGGCCAGCAGTTTCAGCGGCTCCTCGGCCTCTTCCTCGGCCGGCTTGGGCGGCGGCTCCGCGGCCCGTGCCGCGGCGGCCATCGGGGCAGCGGGGGCGGGCGTCGGCGCCGCAGAGGCGAGCAGCACGGGCGTGCGCTCAACTTCAGGTTCAGGCTCGGGCGCCGCCTGCGGCGCGGTAGCAACGGTGGTCGGGGGCGCAACAGCTGTGGCAGCGGTCGGTGCGGGTGCCGTGCCGGGCGTTGGGGCAGGCGCGGGCCGGGGCGCGGCCGCCACGGGAGCCGGAGCCGGCTTGCGC